>CAYYFX010000018.1:8478-50499 GCA_964471155.1 uncultured Gemmatimonadota bacterium
TGACTTGGCCCATGCCTATCCCTAATCTTGCCCGCGGTTCGACCGGAATCGACCTTCGCGGGGTGCCCGAGGGGATCCACCCTCTTGCCCTCCGCGGCGACTCGTTGCCGGTCGATCGGGAACTGGACCGCGTTCTCGCGGACTTCCGCTTCGACGGCGTCGTCGAGTGGGTTCCGGGGAACCGGCGAATCCGTGGTGTCCTGTCGGGCACGCTCCGGTCGAACTGCGACCGGTGCCTCGTCCGCTTCGACCGGAAGGTCCGCTTCGAGGTCGACGTACCCCTTCTCCTCGGCGACGAGGCGGGGTCGCCGGATGCGGATCCGGAGGCGCAGGAAACCGCGCTCGCGGTGCCGGCCGAGGACCCGACGCTGGACCTGGCGGAGCCCCTCGGGGCCCTCGTCCTTTCGGAAGTGCCCATCAAGAACCTGTGCCGCGAGGAATGTCGCGGACTGTGTCCCGAGTGCGGGACGGACCTCAACGCGGCGGAGTGCGGGTGCGGGAAGGACCGCACGGACCCCCGCTGGAAGGCGCTCGGGGAGCTGAAGTTCCCGAAGAGCGAGGAGTGATCAGACGCCATGGCGTTGCCCAAGTACCGGATCTCGAAGACGCGGAAGCTGAAGCGTCGCTCGCACCACGCGCTGGAAGTGCCCGCGCGCAATCTCTGCCCGGAGTGCGGGCAGATGAAGCTGCCGCACCGGGTGTGCCTGCACTGCGGCCACTACGGCGGCCGCAAGGTCATGGCGGGGAAGGACGACGCGTAGCCCGCGCGGGGGGTCGGCCTCTTCTTCGAGGGGCGGGGGCGTGACGGGATGAGGATCGTCGTCGACGCGATGGGCGGGGACGGTGCGCCGGCCGTGGAGGTCGAGGGCGCCTTGGCCGCGCTTGCCGAGGGCGGTCCCGACCTGCGGATCCGCCTCGCGGGCGACGAGACGCGCCTCCGCGCGGAGCTCGAGCGCCTCGGCGCCGCCGCGGACGGGCGCCTCGACGTCGCGCATGCCCCGGAGCGCATCGACATGGGCGAGGATCCGGCGCGGCAGGTGCGCCGGAAGAAGGGCGCCTCCATCGCCGTGGCCACGCGGCTGCTGCGGGACTCGCAGGCCGACGGGCTCGTGAGCGCCGGGAACACGGGGGCGGTCGTCGCCTCCTCGCTGCTCACGCTCGGGCGGATCCCGGGCGTCCGCCGCCCCGGCATCGCCACGCTGCTGCCCAGCCCCACCGGCGGCGCCGTGCTCCTGGACGTGGGCGCGAACTCGGACTGCACGCCGCAGAACCTGGTGCAGTTCGCCGTGATGGGCGCCATCTTCGCCCGCCGCGTGCTGGGGCGGGAGGACCCGAAGGTGGGACTCCTCAACATCGGGGAGGAGAGCTCGAAGGGGAACAAGCTGGTGCAGACCACGTATCCGCTGCTCGCCGAGGGCCCGCTGAACTTCGTGGGCAACGTGGAGGGACGGGACATCTTCCGCGGCGGCGTGGACGTGGTCGTGTGCGACGGCTTCGTGGGCAACGTCGTGCTGAAGTTCTCCGAGAGCGTGATCCATCTGATGAAGCACATGGTGAAGGAGGAGATCGGCGGCAGCCTGCGGAACCGGATGGGCGCCCTGCTTCTGCGCCCCGTTGCCCGCAGCCTGTCGCGGCAGCTGAACTACGAGGAGTACGGCGGCGCGCCGCTGCTCGGCATCGACGGCGTCGTCATCATCGCGCACGGCAGCTCCACGCCGCGCGCCATCGCCAGCGCGGTGCGCGTCGCGGTCCGCTTCGCGAAGGAGCGGATCAACGACTTCATCCGCGACGAGATCCAGGAGCAGGACCTTGGCCAGATACCAGCCTGACCCGGCCATCGGGATCGTCGGCATCGGTTCCGACGCGCCCGAGGGCGTCCTCACGAACGCCGACCTCGAGCGCATGGTCGAGACGTCGGACGAGTGGATCGTGGAGCGGACCGGCATCCGCACCCGGCACATCGCGGACGCGAACACCACCACCTCCATGCTGGCCACGAAGGCGTCGCGGCGCGCGCTGGCGGACGCGGGGCTGACCGGCGCGGACGTGGACCTCGTGGTCGTGGGCACGGCCACGCCGGACATGCTGTTCCCGTCCACCGCGTGCCTGGTGCAGGCGGAGATCGGCGCCACCCGCGCCGCCGCCTTCGACCTCGCCGCGGCCTGCTCCGGCTTCATCTACGGGCTGAACGTCGCGTCGGGTCTCATCCGCAACGGCACGCACGAGACCGCGCTGGTGATCGGCGCGGAGACGCTCAGCAAGATCCTGGACTTCAAGGACCGCACCACGTGCGTGCTCTTCGGCGACGCGGCCGGCGCCGCGGTCGTCCGCCGCGTGGACACGGGCAAGGGCATCCTGGCCTCCCGCATCCAGTCGGACGGCACGCTGGGCGAGATGCTGATGCTGCCCGCGGGCGGCTCCGCCCGGCCCGCCACGCACGAGACGGTGGACGCCGGCCTGCACTACGTGAAGATGAACGGGAACAACGTGTTCAAGTCCGCGGTGAAGTCGATGGCGGACGTCGTGGAGCAGGCGCTGGAGGACGCGGGGCTGACGGGCGACGACGTGGACCTGTTCATCCCGCACCAGGCCAACATCCGCATCATCGAGGCCACCGCCCGCCGCCTGCGGATCCCCATGGAGAAGGTCTTCGTGAACGTGGACCGCTACGGCAACACGTCCGCGGCGTCCATCCCGCTGGCCCTCGACGAGGCGCGGCAGGCCGGCCGCATCGGCGAGGGCACCCTGGTGTCGGTCGTCGCCTTCGGCGCGGGCTTCACCTGGGGCTCCGCCGTGATGCGGTTCTAGGAGGCGAGCACGATGGCGAAGCGGGCGCTTCTCTTCCCGGGGCAGGGCAGCCAGTACGTGGGCATGGGCAAGGGCCTGTGTGAGGCGTTCCCCGGGGCGCGCGCGTGGTTCGACCGCGCGGACGACATCCTGGGCTTCGGCCTCTCCGCGCTGTGCTTCGAGGGCCCGGAGGAGGAGCTGCGACTCACGCGCAACACGCAGCCCGCGCTGTTCGTGAAGAGCTGGGCCGCGTGGAGCGTGCTCGGGGACCGGCTGCCCGGGGACTACGCCGCCGGGCACAGCCTGGGCGAGTACACGGCGCTCGCCGTGGCCGGCGCGCTCTCCTTCGAGGACGGGCTGCGCGCGGTGCGTCGCCGCGGCGAGCTGATGTACGAGTCCGGCGTGAAGCGCCCGGGCGCCATGGCCGCCATCCTGGGCCTGGACGTGCCCGCGGTGGAGGCGCTGTGCAAGGAGGCGTCGGCGGCCGGCGCCGTGCAGCCGGCGAACCTGAACGCGCCCGGCCAGGTCGTGATCTCCGGCGAGGCGGGCGGCGTGCAGCGCGCGTGCGAGCTCGCGCCGGCGCACGGCGCGAAGAAGGCGGTGCCGCTCAAGGTGTCCGGGGCGTTCCACTCCGTGCTGATGGAGGACGCGAAGGCGGGGCTGGCGGAGTTCCTGCAGGACATCGCCATCGCGGACGCGCGCATCCCCGTCGTGTCGAACGTCACGGCGCGGCCGGTCACGGCGGCGGCGGCGATCCGCGCGAACCTGATCGCGCAGATGACCGCGCCCGTGCGCTGGGAGGAGTCCATGCGCTTCCTGATCGGCGAGGGGCCGATCGGGTTCGTCGAGATCGGCGCCGGCACCGTGCTGAAGGGGCTCCTGCGGTCCATCGACCGCTCCGCCTCGTGCACGTCGCTCGGTTCCGCGGAGTCCGTGGCCGAGGCGCTCGGCGCGGGCCAGGTGCACGGATGAGCGCGGCCCTCGTGACCGGCGCGGCGCGCGGCATCGGTCGCGTCATCGCGGCCCGCCTCGCGCGGGACGGCTACGACGTGGCCTGCGTGGGCCGCACCGTCGAGTCGCTGAAGGAGACGTGCGCGGACGTGGAGGCGGCCGGGCGGCGCGCGCTGCCGCTGGCCGCGGACGTGGCGGACCCGGCGGCCGCGGAGGCCGCGGTGTCGTCCGCCCTGGAGGCCCTGGGGTCCGTGGACGTCCTGGTCAACAATGCCGGCGTCACGCGGGACGGCCTGCTCCTCCGCATGAGCGCGGACGACCTGGACACGGTCCTCGACGTGAACCTCAAGGGGTGCTTCCATTTCGCCAAGGCCGTCGCCCGCCCCATGATGAAGGCGCGCCGCGGCCGGATCATCAACGTGTCCTCGGTGATCGGGCTGGTGGGGAACGCCGGGCAGACGAACTACGCCGCCGCGAAGGCCGGGATCATCGGCTTCTCGAAGAGCCTGGCGAAGGAGCTCGCGTCGAGGAACATCCTGGTCAACGTCGTGGCCCCCGGGTACATCGAGACCGCGATGACCGAGGGGCTTCCCGAGCCCGTCAAGGACAAGATGAAGGAGTCGATCCCGCTCGGGAGATTCGGCTCCTCCGAGGACGTCGCGGGGGTGGTCTCCTTCCTCGCGTCCGACGACGCCTCGTACGTCACCGGCACCGTCCTGACCGTGGACGGCGGGATGGTGACGTGACGGGGCGGCGGCAACCTTCCATCCACGGAGGACGGAACGAATGAACTCTCCGAATTTCGAGAAGGTGAAGGAAATCATCATCGAGCAGCTGGACGTGCAGGCGGACCAGGTGACCGAGGACGCCTCGTTCATCGAGGACCTGGGCGCGGACTCGCTGGACACGGTGGAGCTCGTCATGGCGCTCGAGGAGCACTTCGACATCGAGATCCCGGACGAGGACGCGGAGAAGATCAAGACGGTGAAGGACGCGGTGTCGTACATCGACAAGAACGTCAAGACCGCCAGCTGAGCGGCCGGGACGGACACACCGGGGGAAGCATGACCGGAAGGAAGCGAGTGGTCGTGACCGGAGTGGGGGCGGTGACCCCCATCGGGAACACGGCCGGGCAGTTCTGGGAGAACGCGCTCGCCGGGAAGAGCGGGGCCGGGCCCATCACCCGGTTCGACGCCTCCCGGCACGACGTCAAGTTCGCCTGCGAGGTGAAGGATTTCGATCCGGCGACCATCGGGGACCGCAAGGAGGTCCGCAAGATGGATCGCTTCACCCAGTTCGGCCTGGCCGCGGCGCTGGAAGCCGTGCAGGACGCGGGCGTGACGTTCGAGGGCCGGGACGCCGAGCGCACCGGGGTGCTGGTGGGCTCCGGCATCGGCGGCATCGAGACGCTCGAGACCCAGAAGGAGGTGCTCCTCGAGAAGGGGCCCGGGCGCGTGAGCCCGTTCTTCGTGCCCATGATGATCGTGAACATGGCCACGGGAATGATCAGCATGCGGCTCGGCGCGAAGGGTCCCTCGAACGCCACCGTGACCGCGTGCGCGTCCGGGGCGAACGCCATCGGGGACGCCTTCCGCATCCTGCAGTACGGCGACGCCGACGTGATGATCGCCGGCGGGGCGGAAGCGCCCATCTCGCCGATCGCGGTGGCGGGGTTCGCCTCCATGAAGGCGCTGTCCTTCCGCAACGACGATCCCCCGCAGGCCTCCCGCCCCTTCGACGCCGATCGCGACGGGTTCGTCATCGGCGAGGGTGCGGGCGTGGTCGTGCTGGAGGAGCTGTCGCACGCGCTCGCTCGCGGCGCGAGGATCTACTGCGAGCTGGTGGGTTACGGCTACACGGCGGACGCCCACCACATCACGGCCCCGAGCCCGGACGGGGAGGGCGCGGCGCGGTCCATGAAGGCCGCGATGGCCGACGCGGGACTGTCTCCCGCGGACGTGACGTACCTGAACGCGCACGGCACGTCCACGCCCCTGAACGATCGCTTCGAGACCATGGCGATCAAGACGGCGCTCGGCGACCACGCGAGGCGCGTGGCGGTGAGCTCCACGAAGTCCATGACCGGGCATCTGCTCGGCGCCGCCGGCGGGATCGAGTTCGCGATCCTGGCCTTCGCCCATCGCGACGGGCGGATCCCGCCGACCATCAACTACCGGAACCCGGACCCCGAGTGCGACCTCGACTACGTCCCCAACGAAGCGCGGGACGTGAAGGTGCATGCGGCCCTGAGCAACTCCCTGGGGTTCGGGGGACATAACGTGACACTTGCGACCAGGAGTTATGAAGGCTAGCCAACCGTCCGCGCTGGGACGCGGGCTTTCCGTGATCGGGAAGCTCTTCGTCGGGACGCGCAAAGGACCGTCGGGCGACAGGGTCCGACAGCTCAAGAAGCTGGAACGCAAGATCGGGATCAAGTTCACGGATCTCGGTCTCCTCGAGCAGGCGCTCACGCACCGCTCGTATTCGCACGTGACCTCGCAGACCCGGAACCAGTCCAACGAGCGCATGGAGTTCCTCGGGGACTCGGTGCTCGGGCTCTCGGTCAGCCAGTTCCTGTACCTGCAGTTCCCGGACCGCTCCGAGGGCGCGCTCTCGAAGATGAAGTCCCTTCTGGTGAGTCGGAAGGTGTTGTCGGCGGTGTCACGGGACGCGGGGCTGGGCGAGTTCCTCCTGCTCTCGGGCGAGGAGTCGGAGATGGGCGGGCGGGACCGCTCCTCCATCCTGGCGGACTCGTTCGAGGGCGTGATCGGCGCGATCTACCTGGACCAGGGGTTCCGCGCCGCGAACAAGTTCATCCAGCGGTTCCTGTTGGGATCCATCCACGAGATCCTCAAGGACGAGGAGCACACGAACTTCAAGTCGCTGCTGCAGGAGTACGTGCAGTCCAAGCGGCTCAGCCACCCGGTGTACCGCGTCCGCCGCGAGGAGGGGCCGGAGCACGAGAAGGAGTTCGCCATCGAGGTGGTGGTGCGGAGCGACATGTGGGGCGTGGGCCGCGGCAAGAGCAAGAAGGACGCCGAGCAGAACGCGGCGCGCGCCGCGCTGGAGAGCCGGCAGTCGCGGGACGCGGCGCGCCGCGGGCGCGGCTCCGCCGGCGGCGAGGCGGACGCGGCCACGGCGGAGCGCCCCGCGCGTGCGGCACGGGAGGGCGGGACCGGCCGGGGCGAGCGGCGCGGGCGCGAGCGGCGGGAGCCGCGCGAGCCGCGGGAGCCGCGGGAGCCGCGGAACACGGCGCCGCAGGATCGCGGCGAGCACGGGATCCTGGCGTCGCGCGAGAAGCTGCGCAGCCTCCGCCGCGAGGAGGCGGAGCAGCGTCGCCGCGAGGATCGCGAGTTCCGGGAGCGCCGGGACGAGCGCGTCCGAACGGACGAGAAGTCGCGGGACGAGAAGTCGCGCGACGAGCGCGCCCGGAGCGACGAGGGCGGGCGTGCCGAGGGGCGCCGGCGGGACCGGCGCGGCCGCGGCGGCCGTGACCGCGAGCGGGATCGCGAGCGGGGCGGTCCGGCGTCGGTGGAGGCGGCGGCCGGGGGACTCGCCGCCGGCGTGCCGGAGCTGGCCGAGCCGGAGGACCTCCGCGCCGGGATCGGGTCGGCCGAAGGCAGGATCCCCGCGGAGCCCCTCCCGGGGGCGTCCGGTGGGGCGCCGGTCGTCGAGGAGGGTCCGTCCCGGGACGCGGAGGCGCCCGCGCGGGGCTTCGGCCGTCGCCGGCGGTCGCGCCGCGGCGGGCGCGAGGGACGACCGGAGGGCGGCTGGCCGCGGCGCGAGGACGCGCCGGCCGGCGGGGACGCCACCGGGCTGCCCGGGGGGGAGGACCGGCCGCTCGAGGTCGAGACTTTCCCCGCGCCGGACCTTGCGGAACCGCGCCCGGAGACCGTGCGTGGGGAGGAGCGGCGCACGGATCCGGTCGGGGACGTTCCCGCGGAGCCGGAGCGTTCCGTGGAGACCGCGCCGGAGCGGGAGCCGGAGCCGGCCGGGAGCTTCCGGCCCTCACGGGCGTACGAGTCGCCGGTGAGCCGGGACCTGGACGCGGACGCGCGCGCGGATGCGGGGCAGGAGCCTTCCGCCGGCGAGGGGCCGGTGGAGGACGCGGGCCCCGACGACGCGGACACGGAGACGGCCGGGGTGGCGCGCACGGAGGGCGGCTTCAGCCGCCGGAAGCGGCGCCACGCCCGGGGCTTGCGCCGGCGCTGAACCGCCGGTCCGGGGTCCCGAACGGGCGCGCCTCCCTCCGGGGCGGGCGCGCCCGTCGCCGTTGGGGGAGCCCGGATCAAGTCGCGGCCGGATCCTGCCGATCCCTGCCAAGATTGGGCGGGCTTGGTCGGCTTCGGGAATTCCCGCCCGGGGATGACGACTGCATGTCCGGTTCGGACGATCCCGCGGGGAATGCCCCGGCCTCGGGTCCCTTCGACGAGGCGCTGGCGTACCTGCTGATCTTCTCGGACGCGCTGCTGGATCTCGTGCCCGACGCGGTCGTCGTGCTCGATGCCCGGCTGCGCGTGCGGAACGCGAACGCCGCGTTCGCGGAGCGGTTCGGCTTCGTCGATCGCGAAGCGGCCCGCGGGGCGGCGCTGGCCGAGCACCCGCTGCTGGCCCGCGCGCTGCCGGCTCTCCCGGGCCGCACGCTGCGCGACGCGCTCGCCGATCTCCTCGAGGGGGCCGCGGCTCGTCTGGACGTGGCGCGCCTGGAGCCCGGCGAAGGCGTCGACGAGCCCGCGTGGGCCGTTCGCGCCGCCGCCTGGGATACCGAGGACGAGTCCTACCGGCGCATCCTGGCCTGGTTCCGGCCGCTGCCGCCGCCTCCTGCCGCCCCGGAGCCGGCGCCCGAACCGCCCCCCGACCCCGGATCCATGGCCGAGCCCGATTTCCCCGCGCCGCCCGACCGGTCCATGGCCCGGCAGCTCCTGGAGCGCATCGCCGCCCCGGGGTGCCTCCTCGCCCCCGACGGCCGCGTCCTGGCCGGCAACGCGCGCTTCCGGGACCTCTTCGGGGACGCCCCGGCGGACGAGCTGCCGCCCGCGCTCGCGGACGCCGGCGCGGGGGAACTGCTCCGGCAGGCCGCCGACCACGCGGAGACCGTCCAGCGCCGGTTGTCGATCGACCCGGCGGGGCAGGGCGCGATCCCGTTCGAAATCGAAGTGCAGCCGATGCTCCGAAACGACGATGAACGAGGAATCGGGGAGCTCCTGCTCCTCCTCCGCGAGGTGCCGCCGATGAACCCGTCGACTCCGACGTCCGCGTCCCCGTACGTGCCCGAGGCGGTGGACGCCATCCTCGCCGCCGAGCAGATCGCCCGCTGGCCCGCGCCGGCCTCCCGCCGCGTCCTCGTGGTCGAGGCCGACTCGTGGACCCGCATGGCCGTCACGGACACGCTCCGCGACGCCGGTCTCCAGGACTTCGCCGCCTGCGACTCCGGGCCGGCGGTGTGGGCGCGTCACGACCCGTCGTCGTTCGCGCTCGTGCTCGTGGGCGTGGACGCGTCCGCGCGCGACGCCGCGGAGTTCTGCCGCCGCATGACGAACGACCATCCCGGCGTGCCGGTAGTGGCCTTCACCGAGGGGCCGCCGGAGCGCGCGCGCGCCTGGGTGGCCGGGCTGCCGCTCGCGGGCCTCGTGGCCGGGTCGGTCCGCGCTCCGGAGCTCTCGCAGGTGGCGGCGGGATTCGTGCGCCGGGCGGGCGGGGCCGCGCCGTTGCCGGCGCCGCCCGCACCGCCGGCCGCCGCGCCGCCCGCGCCGTCGCCCGACGTGCTCGGCGTGGACACGACGATGTGGACGGTGGACCCGCTGGAATCCCCGCCCGGGCCGGCGGCGCCCCCGGCCGCGACGGCCGCGGACGCCCCCGGGAGTCCCGGCACGCCGGACCCAGCGGCCGCCGACCTGTTCCGGCCGTTCGAGCCCCCCCCCCCCCGCCCGAGGGCGGCTACGGCCGGGCCGGACCATACCCCTCCGCCCCGCGCCCCGTCCGCCGCGGCCCCGGCGCCCCACGGCCACGACGTCATCGTGATCGGCGCGCAGGTGCTGGACCTCCCGGGGCTGCGCCGTCTCGCGCGGAGTCCCGGCATCCACGTGCGCCTCGTGTACGACCCGAACCCCAGCGCGGCGGGCCTCGTGCTCGCGCGCGAGCTCGGGCTGCCGTCCACGTCGGACGCGGCCGTCCTGTGCGCCGGGGAGCCGCCGGACGCGCTGCTCGTGGGCGAGGGCGGCGGCGGGGACGTGCTGCTCGCGCCCAAGCTCGCGAGCGTGCCGCAGGTCCTCCGCGACGAGATCGATCTCTTCACCGCGGATCCGAAGTCCTTCCTCGAGGCCGCCGCCGTCGACCTGCCGGCCCCCCCGCCGGAGCGCGAGGCCGCGCCGGCGGAACCGGCAGCCGTCGCGCCGGAGGCGCCGGCACCGCCGGACTGGCCGGCGCCGGCACCGCCGGCCGCCGAGCCGTCGGCGCCGGGCGCGGAAGCGTCCGCCGCCGAACCGGTCGCGTCCGCCCCGGCGCCGGAGCCCGAACCCGCGCCGCCGGCGCCACACGCGCCCGTCATGCCGGCCCGCATCGAGCGCCCGCGTCCCGCCGCCCCCGCGGCGCCGCGCTGGGCCGAGTCCGCGGAGACGCCGGCCGCGGAGCCCGGCGTGCTCGACCGCGACGTCGGCGCGCTCGCCGGCGCGTTCGACCTGCTGTTCGACTTCGAGCGCCTGTGCGCCAGCATCCTCGAGTCCGCCATGGAGTCCGTGCACGGCGCGTCGGGGAGCCTGATGCTCATCGACGAGTCCGGGCAGTACCTGCGCATCGTGACCGCGTACGGCCTGTCCGACCTGGTCGTGCAGGACACGCGCCAGCGCGTGGGCCAGGGCATCTCGGGTCGCGTGGCGGAGGAAGGGGAGCCGCTGCTGCTGGTCGGCTCCATCGGCGACGAGCGCTTCCCGGTGCGCGGCGAGCGCCCGGAGATCCCGTCCGCCGTGTGCGTGCCGGTCATCGCGGAGGGCCGCGTGCTCGGCGTGATGAACGTGAACTCCGATCCGCACCGCGATCCCTTCGACCAGCCGGACCTGCGGCGCCTGGCCGACCTCGGTCGCCGCGTGGGTCCGGCGCTCGATCGCGCCTGGCAGCTCCGCGTCGTGCGCGGGCGCTCCTTCGAGATGTCCGTGCGCGCGGCGATCGAGACCATCGCGGCGTCGGGCGGCGACCTGCTCACGCGGCTGCGCCAGGTGGCGGGGCGCGTGGTGGAGCTGCTGCGCGTGGACACCTGCGCCATCTGGGTGCACGACCCGCGCAACTCCGTCCTCGCCCTGCGCGCGCTGGCGGGAACGCAGGTGAGCGGGTGGGAGTCGGTGACCGTGCCGGTGGGCAGCGGCCTGCCCGGCTGGGTCGCGCGCAACCGGCAGCCCCTCGTGCTGCGCAACGTGCCGGAGGATCCGTCCGACGCGGATGCCGCCCGCGTGACGCACGTGCTCGCGCCGATGCGGCACCACACCGATCTCGTGGGCGTGCTGGCCATCGAGTCCGCGTCCGGCACGCTCGTCGACGACAAGAAGCTGGATCTGCTGCGCACGATCGCGGCGGTGCTGGGCGAGCAGATCAGCGCGTCGCAGGCGCAGGCAAGCTCGGAGCGCATGGTGACGATGCTCTCGGCGCTGGCGGAGCTGGGCGTGGCGTTCTCCGCCGCGCGGGAGCGCACGAGCCTCGGCCGGCTCGTCGCGTTCACGGCGTCCACCGTGCTGGAGAGCGACGTGGCCATCGTGCGGCTCGCGCGCGAGCAGGCGCCGCCGGGCGCGCACGGCGAGGACCTGCTGGAGCGCATCGCGGCGCACGGCGCGTCGCCGGGCGAGGGCGATCCGCTCAGCGAGCTGGAGGAGCGCGCGGTGCACGCGGCCGTCGCGCGGCTCGCCCCGGCCACCGAGGCGGACCTGCCGCAGCGCGTCGCGGAGACGCTCCTGACGCGATCCAACGTGGCGTCGCTGCTCGCCGTCCCGATGACGATGGACGACGAACTGCTCGGCGTGATCACCGTCTTCCGCGTGGCCGACGCGCGCGGGCAGGACGTGGGCTTCGGGGACCAGGACCACGAGATCGCGTCGCGGCTGGCCGACTACGCGGCCGGCGCGGCGCACCGCTTCTCGCCGTCGTCGCGGCGGGGCGAGGAGGAGGACGCGTGAGCCAGCCGTCGCCCGGGACCACCCCGCGGCCCGAGCCCGCCGGCGAGACGGATCGCGCCGCCCGTCTGGGCGAGGAGGCGCGGCGCATCGGACACGACCTGAACAACTGCCTGGGCGTCCTGGTGGGCCGCGCCGAGCTGGCGCGGCTGCACCTGGACCGCGGCAACCTCGATGGCGCGCGCAAGGGCCTGGAGGTCATCCTCGCGCACACGGAGCGCATCAAGGCGCTGGCGGACGAGCTCCGCGCGCTCCGGCACCGGGACTGAGCCGGCACCGGGACCGGGCCGCGCCCCCTCCTTGACCCGTCCGGGTCCCGCGGGTACCCTCGACCGGCTTTCCTCGACACTTTCCGGGGCAGCCGCCGTCAGGGGGACTTCGCATGGCCACGAAAATCGGGATCAACGGATTCGGTCGCATCGGCCGGCTCGTCTACCGCGCGCTCGCCGGTCGTCCGGGCGTGGAGGTGGTGGCGGTCAATGACCTCACGGACGCCGCCACGCTGGCTCACCTCCTGAAGTACGATTCCGTGCACCGCCGGTTCGGCCACGAGGTGGTCGCCGCCGGGAACGGGATCCGCGTGGACGGCAGGGACGTCCGCGTCTTCTCGGAGAAGGACCCGGCGAACATCCCGTGGACGTCGGTCGGCGCCGAGCTGGTCGTGGAGTCCACCGGGATCTTCACGAAGCGCGCGGATGCGGCGAAGCACCTCGCGAACGGGGCCCGCAAGGTCATCATCTCGGCGCCGTCGAAGGACGCCGACGTCACGGTCGTGATCGGCGTGAACTCCGACGCCTACGAGCCGGACAAGCACCACGTCATCTCCACCGCGAGCTGCACCACGAACTGCCTGGCGCCGGTGGCGAAGGTGCTGCACGAGAAGTTCGGGATCCAGAAGGGCCTGATGACCACGATCCACGCGTACACGAACGACCAGCGCATCCTGGACCTGCCGCACAAGGACCTGCGGCGCGCGCGGTCGGCGGCGCTGAGCATCATCCCCACCACCACGGGCGCGGCGAAGGCGGTGGCGCTGGCGCTGCCGGAGCTCGCCGGCAAGCTGACCGGCGTGTCCATGCGCGTGCCCGTCCCGGACGGCTCCATGGTGGACCTCACCGCGGTGCTCTCGCGCAACACCACCGCGGAGGAGATCAACGCCGCCATGAAGGCCGCGGCGCAGGGTCCGCTCAAGGGCATCCTGGCCTACACCGAGGACCCCATCGTCTCCACCGACATCATCGGGGATCCGCACAGCTCCATCTTCGACGCGCAGTCCACGATGATCCTGGACGGGAACCTGGCGAAGGTCGTCTCGTGGTACGACAACGAGTGGGGCTACTCCTGCCGGCTCGCCGACATGGTCGTCGAGGTCTCGCGGCAGCCGGTCGCCTGACGTGGCCGCCACCACCGGGGGCAAGCTCTCGGTCGCGTCGCTGGACGTGCGCGGCAAGCGCGTCCTGGTGCGCTGCGACCTGAACGTGCCGCTCGCGGACGGCGCGGTGTCGGACGACACGCGCATCCGGGAGAGCCTGCCCACCCTCCGCTGGCTGCGCGAGCACGGCGCGCGGGTCATCCTCATGTCGCACCTCGGCCGCCCGAAGGGGAAGCCGAAGCCGGAGTACTCGCTGGCGCCGGTCGCCGCCGCGCTGTCGAGGTCCCTGGGCGCGCCCGTCGCCATGGCGCCGGACTGCGTCGGGCCGGACGTGGAGCGCCTGGCGCAGCGGATGCAGGACGGCGACGTGCTCCTCCTCGAGAACCTGCGCTTCCATGCGCAGGAGGAGGCGAACGACGCGGAGTTCGCGAGGTCCCTGGCGAGGCTGGCGGACCTGTACGTGAACGACGCGTTCGGCAGCGCGCACCGCGCGCACGCGTCCACCGCGGGCGTGACGGCGTTCGTGCCGCGGGCCGCCGCCGGCTTCCTCATGGAGAAGGAGCTGCGCTTCCTCGGCACGGCCACCGCGAACGCGGCGCGCCCGTACGTGGCGGTCATGGGCGGCGCGAAGATCTCCGGCAAGATCGACGTGATGGAACACCTCTTCGACAAGGTGGATGCCATCCTCGTGGGCGGCGCCATGGCGAACACGTTCTTCAAGGCGCGCGGCTGGGAAACCGGCACGAGCCTCGTGGAGGACGACCGGCTGGACGTGGCGCGCGGGCTGCTGGAGCGCGCGGGGAAGGCGGGCGTGCGTCTCGTGCTGCCGACGGACTGCGTCGTGGCCGCGGAGATCGCGGCAGGTGCGGAGCACTCCGTCGTCCGGGCGGACTCCATGCCCAAGGGCCTCAAGATGCTGGACATCGGCCCGGCCACGGTGGAGGCCTTCCGCAAGGAGATCCTCGCCGCGAGAACCGTCCTGTGGAACGGCCCCATGGGCGTCTTCGAGACGGAGCCGTTCGACGCCGGCACGGTGGCCATCGCGAAGGCCCTCGCGGACGCCACCGCGAAGGGCTGCGTCACTGTCGTGGGCGGCGGGGACTCGGCGGCCGCCATGGCGAAGGCCGGGCTCGCGGACCGGGTGACCCACGTCTCCACCGGCGGGGGCGCGTCGCTGGAGTTCCTGGAGGGGAAGGAGCTGCCCGGCGTGGCCGCGCTGACGGAGGCGGCGGCATGAGGCGACCCTTCGTCTGCGGGAACTGGAAGATGTACCGCACGCCCACCGAGGCGCGGGCCCTCGCCCGGGATGTGGCGAACGGCCTGCGCGGGGCGGACGGGCGCACGGACGTGGCGGTGTGCCCGCCCTTCCCGGCCCTCCCGGCGGTGGCGGAGACCTTGAAAGGCACGCCGGTGGCCTGGGGCGCCCAGAACTGCGCCGGGGCGCGGGAGGGCGCCTTCACGGGCGAGGTGTCCGCCCCGATGCTGGTTGACCTCGGGTGCCGTTTCGTTATAGTGGGCCATTCGGAACGTCGCGGGATTTTCGGGGAGACGGATCGGGCCGTCCGCGAGAAGCTCGAGGCCGTCCTGGCGGCCGGGCTCACGCCTGTCGTGTGCGTCGGGGAGACCCTGGCGGAGCGCGAGGCGGCCCGCACCGAGGAGGTCGTCGAGCGGCAGGTCCGGTCGGCCTTCGAAGGAATCCCCGGCCCCGAGGTCGCGCGGTCGGTCGTCGCGTACGAGCCCGTCTGGGCCATCGGCACGGGGAAGAACGCAACCCCCGAGATGGCGGAAGCGGTCCACCGGCGCATCCGCGTGATCCTCTCCTCCCTGGCGGGGGAGCCCGTGGCGGTCGCCACGCGCATCCTCTACGGCGGGAGCGTGAAACCGGACAACGCCCGGGAGATCTTCGCCCAGCCGAACGTGGACGGCGGTCTCATCGGGGGAGCCTCGCTGGAAGCGAAGAGCTTCCTGGCCATCGTGGGAGCGGCATGATCTACGGAATCATCCTCGGGCTGCACGTCGTGATCTGCGTGATCCTCGTGCTCATCGTCCTGTTGCAGTCCTCGAAGGGAACCGGCTTGGCGGGCGGCGCCTTCGGCGGCGGCGCGGAGTCCACCGTGTTCGGCGGGCGCAGCGCGGCCACCGTGCTCTCCAAGGCCACCACCGTCTTCGGCGCGGCGTTCATGATCACGTCGCTCTCGCTCACGTTGCTCGGCTCCGTGCGCGGCAGCGGCGCCCCCCGCAGCATCATCGCGGAGGAGGCCCAGCGGCAGGCGCCGCTCGGCGCGCCGTCCGCCACGGCGCCTCCGGGCGCGGAGAGCGGGCTGCCCGGGACCGCCCTGCCCGGGACGGCAATGCCCGGGACCGCGCCGGGAGCGCAGCCCGTCGCGCCGCCGGCGGGGGATGCCGGGGCTGCGCCGGCTCCGGCGCCCGCGGAGGGCTCACCGTCCGCTCCGCCGGCCGGGGAGGGCTCCCAGACACCGTAACGCCCGGGTGGTGAAATTGGTAAACACGCACGGTTGAGGGCCGTGTGGGGCAACCCTTGCGGGTTCGAGTCCCGCCTCGGGCACCAGACAGCAGGCCCCGGAAGTCCTTGGGACTCCGGGGCCTGCGGCGTTATGGGAGGGCTCCGCGGCTCGATGGCGTCCGGCGGAAGCCTGATCGTGGCCGCCGGCCGGGCGGCCGGCTACGTCACCCGCCCAAGCAGCGCCGCCACGCGGTCCATGCCCTCGCGGATGGCGTCCACGCTCACCGCGCCCACGCTGATGCGCACCCAGCCGGTCTCGCTCTCGCCGCCGAACGCCTCGAACGGCACCACCGCGAACCCGGCCTCGGCCAGCAGCACGCGGCGCAGGTCCTCGTTGTTGCGCAGGGTGACGCCGGCCACGGTGCGGCCGATGAGGTCGAAACGCACCGACAGGTAGATGGCGCCCTGCGGCTCGATGTGCTCCACCGGGTGCCCCGCGTTGCGCATCGACAGGAAGCCCTCGTCCAGCACGCCCAGCCGCGCGGACAGCTCGCCGATCATCCAGCGGCGGTGCGCCTCGAGCGCGGCGCGGTCCCGCAGGAAACCGGCGGTGGCGATCTGCTCCGCCCGCGGCGCCCACGACCCGTAGTGCCCCAGGAGTTCCGCCATCTTGGACACGATCTCCGGCGGGCCCGCGGCCCAACCCACGCGCAGCCCCGTGCCGCACAGCCCCTTGCTCACCGCGTCCACGAGCAGCGTGTACGGCGCGATCTCCGGCACGAGCCCGACCGGGGTGAAGTGCTCCGCGGCGCCGAAGGTGAGGTTCCCGTAGACCTGGTCGTACAGCACGAAGAGCGCCCGCTCGCCGGCCTTCCGGCGGCGCCGGTTCTCCTCCACGACCGCCTCGCAGATCCCCTTCAGCTGCTCCTTCGCGATCACGGTTCCCGTGGGGTTCAGCGGGGAGTTCAACGCGAGCAGTCGCGCCTTCGCGAGGTGCGGCTCCACGTCCGCGCGGTCCGGATGGAAGTTCTTCCCCGGACGCCCGGGCACCGGGACGCCCGCGCCCTTCGCGATGTGCACGTAGTGGTGGTTGTTCCACGACGGCACCGGATACACCACCACGTCCCCCGGATCCACGAGCGACGTGTACCCGGAGTGCAGCAGCGGCCGCGCCCCGCCGGCCACGAGGAAGCAGTCCGGCGCGTAGTCCAGGCCCTGGTCCTCGCGCGTGACCTCCGCGAGCGCCTCGCGCAGCTCCGGAACGCCGTTCACCGGCGGGTAGTTCGTCTGCCGCGCGTGCAGCGCGTCCACGATGCGGTCCACCAGGCCCTGCGGCACCGGGAACTGCTCGGGACGGAAGTCCCCCACGGTGAGGTCCAGCACGTTCTCGCCGCGGGCCTTCCGCTCCCGGATCTCGGCGGCGATGGTGAGGATGGACGATCCCTCGATCCCCGCCGCGAACGCGGACACGCGCTGCGGTCCGGTCTCGCCGAGGATGCGCCCGACGTCCACGCACTCGCGGGTGGGCGCCTTCGGTTCGCTCATGGAGCCTCCTAACCGCGCGTGGGCGGGATGCCCATCTTCTCCAGCGTCACGCGCCCGTTCGCGAGGCGATACACGTCGCCCGTCTTCGCGCACTCCGCGCGGCCCGACGCGTCGAACGCCAGCCGCGCCCCGTACCGTCCCACCCAGCCGATCGCCCGGGCGGGGCAGCCCACCACGAGGGCGAAGTCCGGCACGTCCTTCGTGACGACCGCGCCCGCGCCGACCATGGCGTGCGCGCCGATCGTCACGCCGCACACGATGGTGGCGTTCGCGCCGATGGACGCGCCCTCCTTCAGCTTCGTGGGCCGGAACTCCGTGTCCGGGTCCTTCTTGAAGGCGGCGCGGGGGAGGAAGTCGTTCGTGAAGCAGGAGTCCGGGCCGAGGAACACGTAGTCCTCGCAGGTCACCTTGTCCCAGACGGATACGCCGTTCTTCACGGTGCAGTGGTTCCCCAGGACGGCGCCCTTCTCCACGAAGGACCCCTCGCCGATGTTGCAGCCCTTCCCGACGACCGCCCCCTTCATCACGTGGGCGTGCGCCCAGATGCGGGTGCCGTCCCCGACCTTGTCCGACTCGCACATGCCCTTCTCGTGGACGAAGACGCCCGGAGCCGACATCGCGCAGTTCCTCCCGAATGAAGACCCTTCAGTGTGGGGGGGCGGGGGGGGGTGGCCACCGCGGCCGGCGGCGCCCCCGCGGCCCGCGGCCGGCCGGGGCCGGCTGCGGGCGGGGGCGCCCCCGCGCCGCACCCGCCGGAGATGACCGAAGTCAGTTCCGGCCCGCCGCCACCGCCACGGACGGGTCGCCGGTCGGACGGGTCACCGGTCGGACCGCGACCCGCGCCCGATTGCCGCGGCGGGCGTCGCCGGATACCCTCCCTATCGGAATAACCGCGGTTCGCCGATACCCCGGCGTTCCCACGATCCCCGGAGGCCTGCCATGGCGACGTCCACGACCCATCGGTACATCGAGCTGGCGGAGAAGTACGCCGCCCACAACTACCACCCGCTCCCCGTCGTCATCGAGAAGGCGAAGGGCGTGTGGGTCTGGGATCCCGAGGGCCGGAAGTACATGGACCTGCTCGCGGCGTACTCCGCGGTGAACCAGGGGCACTGCCACCCGCGCATCCTGGACGCGCTGCGCGCGCAGGCGGAGCGCGTGACGCTCACGTCGCGCGCGTTCCACAACGACCGCTTCGGCCCGCTGTGCGAGCTCATCGCGAAGATGACCGGCTTCGACAAGGCGCTGCTCATGAACTCCGGCGCCGAGGCCGTGGAGACCGCCGTCAAGATGGCGCGCAAGTGGGGCTACACGCGGAAGGGGATCCCGGACGGGAAGGCCGAGATCGTGGTCTGCGCGGGGAACTTCCACGGCCGCACCACCACGATCGTCAGCTTCTCCACCGACGCGCAGTACCGCGAGGGCTTCGGCCCGTTCACGCCGGGCTTCCGCATCGTGCCGTACGGCGACAAGGCGGCGCTGGACGCGGCGATCGGCCCGAACACGGCGGCGTTCCTCGTGGAGCCCATCCAGGGCGAGGCCGGCATCATCATCCCCGAGGCCGGTTACCTGAAGCACGCGGCCGGGCTCTGCCGGGAGCGGAACGTCCTGCTCCTCTGCGACGAGATCCAGTCCGGCCTCGGTCGCACCGGGAAGCTGTTCGCCTGCGAGTGGGAGGACGTGCGTCCGGACGCGATGATCGTGGGCAAGGCGCTCTCCGGCGGGTTCTACCCGGTGTCCGGCGTGCTCGCCTCGGACGAGGCGATGGACGTGTTCAAGCCGGGCGACCACGGCTCCACCTTCGGCGGGAACCCCCTGGCCTGCGCGGTGGCCATCGCGGCCCTCGAGGTGCTGCGGGACGAGGGCCTCGTGGAGAAGTCCCGGACGCTGGGGGACTACTTCCTGGGCCGGCTGAAGGACATCGGCGCCGCCACCGTGAAGGAGATCCGCGGCAAGGGGCTCTGGATCGGCGTCGAGATCCGGAAGGAGTGCGGCTCCGCGCGCCCGTACTGCGAGCACCTCATGGAGCTCGGGATCCTCGCGAAGGAGACCCACGAGCAGGTCGTGCGCATCGCGCCGCCCCTGGTCATCACGAAGGACGAGATCGACTGGGCGGTGGAGCGCATCGCCACGGCGCTGCGGAAGGCGCACTAGGCGGGACGCGGACGGCGGCGGGACTCGGACATCGCGGCGCCGGCCGCGATGAGAAGGCCGCCGGACCAGGCGGGGGCGGTGATGGACTCGCCCCACCAGGTGGCGAAGAGCGCGGCGAAGACCGGCTCCATCGTGTAGAGGAGCGCCGCCCGCGTGGGGTCCAGGCGGGGCTGGTAGCGCATCTGGAGGAACGTCGTCAGGGCGGTGGCGAGGAGCGCGGTGAGGGCCACGGCCAGCGCGAGACGCGGGGTCGGGTCGGCGCGCGGCGTCTCCAGCAGCGGGGAGGCGGCCAGCGCGAGCGCGGCCACCGTGGCGAGCTGCACGGCCACGAGGGGGAGGGTGGCGGCGCGATCCGCCCAGCGGGCCACCAGGACCACGTGCAGCGCGAAGCAGGCGGCGCAGGCCAGGGTCCAGGCGTCGCCCGTGCCCCAGGCGCCGGCTCCCGGCGACGTCAGCAGCCACAGCCCGGGCAACGCCACGGCCAGTCCCGCGAGCGAGGCGCGGGGTGGCCGCAGGCCGAACAGCGCGGCGCCCCAGACCGGGACCAGCGGGACGCACATCCCGGTGAGGAAGGCCGAACGGGCCGGGGTCGTGGTGAGCAGGCCCTGCGTCTGGGTGGCGTAGCCCAGGAACAGCACGATCCCGAGGGGGACGCCGGATCCCAGCGCCCGGCGCCACGCCGCGCCGCCGCCGCGCACCGCGGGCGCCGTGGCGAGGGCGGCCACGAGGAACCGCAGCCCCACGAACACCAGGGGCGACGCGTCGCCGAGGCCCTCCTTGATGAGGACGAAGGTGCCGCCCCACAGGACCGCGACCCCCAGGAGCGCCGCGGAAGGGCTCATCGGGGCTTTTCGGGGGCGGCGGAGGCCGTGCTATAGTGGGCGGCCACGTCTTCCCCCGCTCGCCATACGACCCGGTTCCGCAAGCCTCCACCGCCTCGAGGGGTTCCGAATGTTCCTGTGCCCGCGACTCGCTCTCGTCCTGCCGGCCGCCTGTGCCCTGGCGCTCCTCGGGGGGAACGCCCCGGTCCGGGCGCAGACATCCTACAACGTGACCCTGCACAAGAACCTGAACCAGTACGAGGGCACGAACGACTGCTGGGGGTACCGGTCCCCCGGGGGCGTGGAGATCGCGATCTGGGGGCACCGCTTCGGCACGGCGTTCGTGGACGCCACCGACCCGGCGAACGCGGTGGAGGTGTTCAACCTCCCGGGGCCGCAGTCCGTGTGGCGGGACATCAAGACCTACCAGCACTACGCGTACATCGTGACCGAGGGGCCCGGGGCGGGAACGGGGCTGCAGATCGTGGACCTGTCGGACCCGCTCGCGCCCGTGCACGTGACCACCTACACGGACAACAACATCTCCACGTCGCACAACCTCTGGATCGACACGGACGCCGGCATCGCGTACGCGTGCGGCGCGGCGCCGGGCGGCGGGATGCACATCCTGTCGCTCGCCGATCCCGCCGCGCCGGTCGAGATCGACTTCTTCGGCCCGTACTACATCCACGACCTGTGGGTCGGGGACGGCGTGGGCTACGCCGGCGCCATCAGCAGCGGAACGCTGCGCGTGCTCAACCTGGCGAACCCCGCGAACCCGATCACCGTCGCCACGCACGGCTACGCCGGGGCGAACACGCACAACGCCTGGCCCAACTCCACGAAGTCGCACGTGCTGACCACCGACGAGATCGGCGGCGGTCACGTCAAGATCTGGGACATCTCCGCGTTGCCCACGATCACGCTGGCGTCGGAGTACGAGGTCACGTCGGAGCCCGCCATCGTCCACAACGTGCTGGTCGAGGACGACATGGCGTACATCTCCTACTACGCGGCGGGCACGCGCATCGTGGACATCACGGATCCGACCACGCCCGTGGAGGTCGGCTACTACGACACCACGGACCGCACCGGCGGCTTCGACGGCTGCTGGGGGGTGTATCCGTTCCGCACGGACGACGTGTACTACGCCTCCGACCGGCAGAACGGCCTGTTCATCCTGGAGTTCACCGGCGGCTTCGCCGGCGAGATCCGGGGCACCGTGCGCAACGCGTCCACGGCCGCGCCGCTGGACAGCGCGTACGTCACGCTCGCGGGTCCGGACTTCGAGACGGTCACGGACGGCGCGGGCTTCTACTCCAGGCTGGTCTCCGGCGGCGCGTACCAGGTGATCACGCGGCGCTTCGGGTACGAGCCGGACACGGCGAACGTCGTCGTGCCGGAGGACGGCCTGCTGGTGCACGACGTGGATCTCGTGCAGCTCCCCTCCGGGAACGTGGACCTGCAGGTGCTTTCCGCGCACTCGGGCCAGCCGGTGGAGGGCGCCGTGGTCTCGGTGGACGACACCCCCATGGTCGGGCTGACCACGGGCGCGGACGGGCACGTGCTGCTCGCCGGCCTGCCCACCGGCCAGCCGTGGACGGCCCGCATCGCCCGGTTCGGCTTCGCGATCACCGCGCACGAGGTCAGCTCGGGCGCGGGCACGACCGTGGCCGACCTCGTCGAGCTCGTGCCCGGTTTCGACGACGACTTCGAGGTCGACCAGGGCTGGATCGCGGGCGCGCCGGGGGACGCCGCGACGAGCGGGATCTGGGAGCGCGCGATCCCCGTCGGCAGCTACTTCGTCGGGGTGGTCGGCCCCGAGGTCGACGCCTCGCCCGAGGGCGACGGGTACGCCTACGTCACCGGGAACCCCGTGCCGGGCGCGTTCGTCGGCACGTCCGACGTGGACAACGGCGCCACGACGCTGCGGACGCCCGTGTTCGACGCCACCGGGGTGGGGGACCTGACCGTGGGCTACACGCGCTGGTTCTCGAACCGCGCGCCGTCGCCCGGCACGGAGCCGTTCACCGTGGACATCTCCACGGACGGCGGCTCCTCCTGGACGAACCTGGAGACCGTGGCCGCGGGCACGGATTCCTGGGCGCAGGTGCAGATCCCGCTCGCCGGGATCGTCGCGCCCACGTCCGCCATGCAGCTTCGCTTCGTGGCCTCGGATCTGCCGCCGGACACCTATGTGGAGGCCGGCGTCGACGACGTGACCTTCACCTCGAGCGCGACGGACGCGCCGGACGGCCGCCCGGTCCTGCCGCCCGCGGTGCTCTCGCTGGCGGCGCCCACGCCGAACCCGTTCGCCTCCGCCGTGCGGCTCTCCTTCGAGCTGCCGCGCGGCGGGCGGGCGGACCTGGCCGTGCACGACGTGGCCGGCCGGCGCGTGGCCACCGTGCTCTCCGCCGCGCGCCTCGGCGCCGGACGGCATGCGGCGGCGTGGGACGGCCGCGACGACGGGGGACGCACGGTGTCGCCGGGGGTCTACTTCGCGCGGCTCGTCACGGACGCGGGGATGGTCTCCCGGAAGTTGACCTTCGTCCGGTAACGCGCGGGGATGCCGGGCGCGGGGCGGCTAGTCGTCGATCGCCTCGAGCCCGGCCGTCTCCGGCTCGGCCGGCGCCGGCGGCGGCGCCGCGGCGGACACGTGGTCCTCGCCCAGCCGCCACGTGAGCGCGCGCTCCCGGCCGGCCACGACGGCGGGGAAGTCCACGCACCCCGTCTCGAAGTCGCGCACGTGACAGCCGATCTCGTGCAGCTCCTGGATGCTCTCCGCGAGCTCGCGCAGGATGCGGTCGTGCTCCGGCGAGGAGTTGCCGAAGTGCTCGCGCGCCTTGAGGAGGTCCTTCCAGAGCCCGGCCACGTCCGTGACGATGGAGCGGACCAGCGGAAGCGAGCGGTTGGCCTCTTCGAGCGTGAACGCGTTCCGGGCGCGCGTGACCATGGGATCCTCCCGTTCCCCGGGACCGGCGCGACGCCGGCGATCCGGGGCCCACGGACGATCTATCGGCTCCGCCCGCCGTCCGCTTGAACCTCCCAGACGTCGCCCTCGCGCAGCAGCCGCTCCAGGTCGCCCGGCCCCTCCTTCTCGAGGGCCTGCGCGATCTGCGCGTGCACGCCGGCCTCGTACGCCGGGCGCTCCACCGCGCGGAACACGCCGATCGGGATGGGGAAGTCCGGATGCTCCATCCGGCTCAGGTTGAACGCGCGCGACGGACGCGTCCGCGTCTCGTCGTGCACCAGGAGGTCCTTCTCGGTGACGCCGTCCTCGCCCAGCGTCACCACCTCCAGCCCCTCGTTCCGGAAGCGGATGCCCTTGTCCCGGTCCTTGCCGAAGACCAGGGGCTCGCCGTGCACGAGCTCGATCTGCGCGTCGTTGCGCACCTCGCGATCGGTCATGGACTCGAACGCGCCGTCGTTGAAGATGTTGCAGTTCTGGTAGATCTCCACGAAGGCGGTGCCGCGGTGGGCCGCCGCGCGCGTGATCGTCTCGCGCAGGTGCTTCGGATACACGTCCACCGAGCGCGCCACGAACGTGGCGTCCGACCCCAGCGCGAGCGACAGCGCGTTGAACGGCTGCTCCACCGTGCCGTACGGGGTGGACTTCGTCCGCTTGCCGAGCTCCGACGTGGGGGAGGCCTGGCCCTTGGTCAGCCCGTAGATGCGGTTGTTGAACAGCATCACCTTGAGGCCGACGTTGCGGCGCAGCAGGTGGATCAGGTGGTTCCCGCCGATGGAGAGCCCGTCGCCGTCCCCCGTGACGACCCACACGGACAGGTCCGGGTTCGCCAGCTTCACGCCGGTGGCGATGGCCGGGGCGCGCCCGTGGATCGTGTGGAAGCCGTACGTGTTCATGTAGTACGGGAAGCGGCTGGAGCAGCCGATCCCGGACACGAACACGAACTTCTCCTTCGGGATGCCCAGCTCCGGCAGCACGCTCTGCACGGCCGCGAGGATGGAGTAGTCCCCGCACCCGGGGCACCAGCGGACCTCCTGGTCCGACGAGAAGTCCTTCTTCGTGAGCGTGCGCGGCTCCATGGTCGTGGACATGTCAGTTCCCCCGGGTGCCGGCGATCGCGTCCAGGATCTCGGTGGTCTTGAACGGCTTCCCCTGCACCTTGCTCACGCAGCGCGCGTCCACGAGGTACCGCGCGCGCAGCACCGTGGTGAGCTGCCCCAGGTTCAACTCCGGCACGAGCACGTGCTCGAAGCGGCGCAGGATGTCCCCCAGGTTCCGGGGCAGGGGGTTCAGGTGCCGCAGGTGCACGTGGGAGGCGGTGCCGCCGTCCGCGCGCAGGCGGCGGAGCGCGCCGCGGATGGCGCCGTAGGTGCTGCCCCAGCTCACGAGCAGCACGTCGCCCGTCTCCGGCCCGTCCACCTCGGCGAGCGGGATGTCGTTCTCGATGTCCCGCACCTTCCGGTCCCGCAGGCGCACCATGGTCTCGTGGTTCGCCCCCTCGTAGTTCACGTGGCCGGTCACGTCCTGCTTCTCCAGGCCGCCGACGCGATGCTCCAGCCCCGGCGTCCCCGGGACGGCCCACGGGCGGGCCAGCGTGACCGGATCCCGCCGGTAGGGCTGGAACCCCTCCGGATCCGTCCGGTGCCGCACCGGGATCCCGGGGAGGTCCGCCAGGTCCGGGAGCGGCCAGGGCTCCGCGCCGTTCGCGAGGTAGCCGTCCGAGAGGTAGATCACCGGCGTCATGTACTTCACGGCGAGGCGGCACGCCTCCACCGCCATCCAGAAGCAGTCCCCCGGCGTGGCCGCGGCGATCACCGGGATCGGCGCCTCGCTGTTGCGCCCCCAGATCGCCTGGAACAGGTCGGCCTGCTCCGTCTTCGTGGGCAGGCCGGTGGACGGACCGCCGCGCTGGATGTCGATGATCACGAGCGGCAGCTCCACGGTGAGCGCCAGGCCCATGGCCTCGGTCTTCAGCGCCATGCCGGGGCCGCTGGTGGCGGTGACGCCCAGCTTGCCCGCGTACGAGGCGCCGATGGCCGCGCAGATCGCCGAGATCTCGTCCTCGGCCTGGAACGTGATCACGCCGAAGCGCTTGTACTTCGACATCTGGTGCAGGATGTCGGACGCGGGCGTGATGGGATACCCCGCGAGCACGATCCCGGTCCTCGCCTGGTGCGACGCCGCCAGCAGCCCCAGGCCGAGCGCGGTGTTCCCGTTGATGTTCCGGTACGTGCCGGGCGCGAACGACGCCGGCTCCACGCGGTACGTGGTCTGGAAGAGCTGCGTGGCCTCGCAGTACGCCACGCCGGCGGCCAGGGCGGTCTTGTTCGCCGCCACGATCTCGGGACGCTGTCCGAACTGCCGCTCGATCCAGCGCTCCGTGGTCTCGGTGGAGCGGTTGTACAGGTAGAAGGTCATCCCGAGCGCGAAGAAGTTCTTGCAGCGGTCCACCATCTTGCGCGGGAGGTCCTGGCTTTCCAGCGCCTTGCGCGTGAGCGTGGTGATCGGCACCGTGACCACGCGCCACTTCTCCAGGGATCCGTCCTCGAGCGGGTTCGCGTCGTACCCGGCCAGCTTGAGGTTCTTCTCCGCGAAGTTGTCCTCGTTGACGATGAGGAGCCCGTTCGGACGCAGGTCGCCCACGTTCGTCCTCAGCGCGGCGGGGTTCATCGCCACGAGCACGTCCGGCTCGTCGCCCGGGGTGTGGATGTCGTAGCTGGCGAAGTTGATCTGGAAGCCGGACACCCCGGGCAGCGAGCCGGCGGGTGCGCGGATCTCGGCGGGGAAGTCCGGGAAGGTGGCCACGTCGTTGCCGACCGCGGCGGCGGTGTTGGTGAACTGCGTCCCGGTCAACTGCATGCCGTCGCCGGAATCGCCCACGAAGCGGACGACGACCCGCTCCACGGCCTCGATGCGGGTGTCCCGCGTGCTCCCTGTTGCGGTGCTCATCGCCGGTCCGTCTTCACTCCTCGACCCGCGGGGGAGCGGGCATCGTGGGGCAGGGTCACTCGGCCGGAACGGCCTCGGGGCCCGGCAGCAGCGGCTCCGCGTCGCGACCCGACGCGTCCGTCTCCTCGAGGTAGCGCGCGGTGATCACGCGCAACGCCCCCTCGTACGTACCCTCGGGGAACTTGTCCAGGAACGCGATGCCGCCGGCCATCATCCCGTGGCCGCCCGCGCGTCCCTCGCGCCCGACGATCCTGGCGATGGTGGTGCCCGCGTGGCCTCGCCGCTCCCGCGTCCGGAGGGAAAGATACAGGATTCCGCCCCTCCGGCCTACGCACAGGGCCCATCGCGTGGACTCCAGCCGGAGGATCATGTCGCAGAACTCCGCACAGAAGTCCGGGTTCCGCACCTCCCCGAGCGCCGTGATGGCCACGTCCCCGTACAGCGTGGTCCCGGCCAGCGCGGCCCCCATGCCGCCGAAGTACTCGCGGGAGACCCCGGCGTGCTCGATCTCGGAGATCTTCTTGAACTCCGCGAGGGGGAGCAGGGCCACGTACGCGTCCCGGTCGGCCACCGAGACCTCGCGCGTCAGCGCCTGGGTCTCCGCCCGGATCCCGTAGAACAGCGCCGTGGCGAGGTCCGCGTCCAGCCGGAACCGCGCGGCCCGCAGGTACTCCACCATCATCGTGGCCGTGGCGCCGAACCGGGTGCGGACGTCGTGGAAGCGGCACCGGCGGGTGGCGGGGCGAAGCGGATGGTGATCGATCACCACCGCGGGGCGGATGTTGTCCGGGAGGGAGTTGTTCCCGGTCCTCGGCTGGGTGTCCACCAGGGCGAACACGTCGTAGACCGCGAGATCCAGATCCGCCAGCGCCTTCAGCTCCGCCTTCACGGCGCGGACCATGGCCCGGTTCTCCGCGCGCCCCACGATGCCCCCGAACCCGATGTCCACCTTGCAGTCCGGGCGGCGCCGCTCCACGAGACGCTTCAGCGCCAGGGCGGAGGCGATGGCGTCCGGATCCGGGTAGTCGTGCAGCAGCACGAGGGCGCGCTTCGCCCCCTCGAACACCTTCAGGAGGCGGCGGAGCCGCTTGCGGCTGGATTCGGTGATCTTCATCCGGCCGCCGTCCCTGCCTTTCCTCCCGCGGCACGGACGGTCCTGCCGGTTCTCCGGAAGGGGGGCCGAGGGTCGGGGGAGTCTAGCAGCGTCTCCGGGACCGGGCCACCGGGGTCGAGCCGGGGGCTCAGAGGTCGAGCTGCTCGCGGACGCGCCGGCGGATCGCCTCCGCCGAGGCCATGCGCAGCGCGTCCTCCGCGATGCGGCGCCACTCGGCGGCGTCCGTGGCGGCCACGACCCGCCCGATGGGGAGGATCCACTGCGGCGACATCGAGAGCCGCTCCACACCGAGACCGAGCAGCAGGCCCGTCCAGGTGGGGTCGGACGCGATCTCGCCGCACACGGACACCGGCTTCCCGGCGGCGCGGGCCGCCGTCACGATCTCCCGCAGCGTCCGCAGGAACGCCGGATGGTAGGGGTCGTAGTGCGCCGCGAGGTGGGCGGCGTCCCGGTCCACCGCGAGCATGTACATCGTGAGGTCGTTGGTCCCGACGCTCACGAAGTCCGCCTCGGCCGCGATCTCCGGGGCGAGCATGGCGGCGGCGGGGCTCTCGATCATCGCGCCCACCTTCAGGTCCGGGTCGTGCCGGCGCCCCTGGCGGCGCAACTCCTCGTGGCAGTCCTCCACGAGCGCACGCACCCGCCGCACGTCCTCGGCGGACATGACCATCGGCAGCAGCAGCCGCACGGGGCCGTCGGCCGACGCCTGCAGGATCGCGCGCACCTGGGAGCGCAGCATGTCCG
The DNA here is from genome assembly GCA_964471155.1 of uncultured Gemmatimonadota bacterium. GTDB lineage: Bacteria > ARS69 > ARS69 > ARS69 > ARS69 > CAYYFX01. Next base: position 36,504 of record CAYYFX010000018.1, read on the forward strand.
GATGCGCGAAGAGCAGGCGCAGCGCCCGCAGCCCCAGCGCGGGGTTGCGCTCGCTCGGGAGGCGAAGGCCCGGCAGGTGCTTGTCGCTGCCGAGGTCCGGCAGGCGGATGTCCACGGGCTCGTGCACGAAGGAGCACGCCGCGGCCGTGTACGTGGCCACGAGCTCCTCCTCGTCCGGTTGGCCGTCGCGCGCGAGGTACAGGAACTCCGTGCGGTACAGACCGATCCCGTCCGCCGCGCTCTGCGCGCAGGCGTCCACGTCGCGCTGCGCGCCCACGTTCCCCAGGAGGTGCACGCGCAGCCCGTCCCGCGTCACGCGCTCGTCCCGCGGATTCGACGGCGCGGGCGGCGCCATGATCCGACGCTGCCGGTCCCGCTGCTTGAGCCGGGACACGTCGTCCGGGTGCGGGTTCACGAGGAGCCGCCCCTCGTCCGCGTCCACCACCACGGGGTCGCCCTCGCGGACCTCCGCGAGCAGGCCGTCCACCTGCAGCAGCGTGGGCAGGGCCAGCGCCCGCGCCAGCACCGCCACGTGCCCCATGCCCGCGCCCTTCTCGCACACGATGCCCGCCACCCGTTGCGGGTCCACGCGGGCCAGCAGGCTCGGCGGCGGGTCCACCGTGATGAGCACGATGCGCTCCCCGCCGGCCGCGGCCGCGGCCTCGCGCCGCCGGGCGCTGCCCAGGAGGTGCGAGAGGATGAGGCGCTCGGCGTCGGTCACGTCCTGGATGCGGTTGCGGATGATCTCGCTGCCGGACTCGCCGAGGATCGCCCGGAACTCGTCGAAGCGCCGGTGCACGGCCGCCGCCGCGTTGCACCGGTCCTCCCGGATGCGGCCCTCCACCCACTCCACCAGCGAGGGATCCCGCAGGATCGCCCGGTGCGCGGCGAAGATCTCCGCCTCGCTCGGCGGCAGGCTGGCGCGCGCCCACAGCACGTCCTTCTCGGACTCGCGGTCCGCCGCCTCCAGGGCCGAGGCGAAGGCGCGGAGTTCCGCCTCGATCTCCTCGGAGCCGTCCAGCGAGTAGGACGGCACGACCGACGGATCCTCGAGGTGGATTTCCGCGCGTCCGAAGGCGATGCCCCCGGAGACCGGGCGGCCGACCAGCGAGACGTTCCGGGACTTCGGCAATCCGTTCCTCCCCGAGGTGGACGCTCGTCTGCGGCAGGATACCCGAGGAGCCCGGGCACCGTCACGCAGGACGGTCTTGACGCGCCGGGCCGTGGGGCGCATACGGGGATCCGGCGCGAAGGAGGACGACCGTGAAGATCTACACCCGGACCGGCGACGCGGGCGAGACGTCCTTCTTCGGGGGCGGACGCGTCCCGAAGAGCGATCCGAGGGTGGCCGCCTACGGGGACGTGGACGAGCTCGGTGCCGCGCTCGGGCTGGCGCATGCGCACCTGGCCTCGTGGCCCGCGCTGCGCAAGCGGATCGAGGACGTGCAGCGCGTGCTCTTCGGCATCGGCGGGGAGATCGCCACGCCGGGCGCCGCGGCGCGCGAGCGCCTCCGGGGGCTGGTGCGGGAGGAGGACGTCGCGGCCCTGGAGCGGTCCATCGACGAGATGGAGACCGACCTGCCCGAGCTGAAGAGCTTCATCCTGGCGGGCGGCGGTCCGGCCGGGGCGGTCCTGCACCTGGCGCGGACCGTGTGCCGGCGCGCGGAGCGGTCCGTCGTGGGTCTGGAGGGCGCGGAGCTTCGCCCCGAGATCGTGCGGTACCTGAACCGGCTGTCGGACTGGCTGTTCGTCACCGCGAGGTACGTGAACCGCCGCGAGCGGCACCCCGAGATCCTCTGGTAGCGCGCGCCGGCGCCGCGCGCCGCCGGGACCGGCACCGGAACCGGCACCGGAACCGGAACCGGGGCGGAGCCGGGACAGGAACCGGGACCGGGCGTCGGGGGTAGGCCGTCCAGCGCTTTCTTGTCCCCCTTCCGGGCGTGTGCTAGCGTGCCACGCACCGATCCCCGGGGGACGGGCGGCGGGCGTGGCGGCGGAGGACGAGCCCCGGCGGGAAGCCGGGGGGAGGCTGGGGGACGCGTGGAACATCCTTTCGTATCGACCTTGCTGCGTTCGGGACCGGTCGGCCAGTTCATCCTCGCCGGACTGCTCGTCCTCTCCATCTACACCTGGACGGTGATCTTCGCGAAGACGGGCGTGCTGCGCTCGGCGCACAAGGCGTCGCAGGAGGCGATCACGCGCTTCCGCGAGTCGGGGCTGGAGTGGTTCGACGGGCCGCGCACGGCCGCGGTCGGCGGGCCGCTGGCGCGCGTGCTGACCGAGGGACTGCGGGAGTATCGCGCGCAGCAGGAGCTCCGCGGCGGTGCGCCCATGGACGCCGAGGGCGCGGCGCGCCTCGAGTCCGTCCTCGAGGCCGAGACGGTGGACCGCATCAACGAGCTGCAGCGCGGCCACCTCGGCCTCGGCATCTGCGCCAGCGCCTCGCCGTTCATCGGCCTGTTCGGGACCGTGTGGGGCATCATGAACTCGTTCCGCGGGATGAGCCTGCAGGGCTCGGCCGGCATCGCGGCGGTCGCGCCGGGCATCGCGGAGGCGCTCATCACCACGGCGGCCGGCATCGGCGTGGCCATCCCGGCCGTCGTGGCCTACAACATCCTGAACCGCCGGGTGCAGCTGCTCACCGCGCAGATGGACCGCTTCTCCTCGGAGTTCGTGCGCGCGGCCGTGCTGGCGTCGCGCCGCACGGGCGCGCCGCGCGCGCACGCGGCGTCGCCGCCGGTCGGCGCGGAAGCCGCCGCGGGCTCCGTCTTCGCGCGCCGGAACGTCTGAGGCGACCGTGACCAAGCGCCGCCCCGTGCAGGAGTACCAGACCGGCATCAACATCACGCCGCTCGTGGACGTGATGCTGATCCTGCTCGTGATCTTCCTGCTCGTGGCGCCCGTGCTGAACCAGGGCATCGAGATCAAGCTGCCGGAGGCGTCCACCGGCACCGCGGAGCCGGAGCAGGGCATGCACATCGAGCTGGGCCCCGAGGGCGAGATCATGATCGACGGGAAGCCGGTGCTTCCCGCGGCGCTCGACGACGAGCTGCGCCGCCGGGCGGGCAAGGACCCGGAGCAGCCGGTGCTGCTGGAGGGGGACTCCCGCCTCGGCTACGGATCCGTGCTGGACGTGCTGGACCGCGCGCGCCTCGCCGGGCTCACACGCGTGAGCCTCGCCACGCAGCCGCGGAGCGAGATGCCATGAGCCGCTCGCTGATCTTCTCGGCCGTGCTGCACGGCATCGCGCTGCTGGCGGTCCTCAGCGCACCGTCGCCGCGCGGGCCGCGCTGGATCCCGCCGGACGCCCTCGCGGTGGACCTCGTGGCCAGCGTGCGCCCGGCCGCGCAGCCGGCTCCGCTGGTCCAGCCCGCGCCGCCGGTGGAGCCGGAGCCGGAGATCGTGACGCCGAAGGAGGCGCCGAAGGAGCCGCCGCGCGACACGCCCACCGTGAAGCCGCCCGTGAAGAAGCCGTCCAAGTCGACCGCGACCCGCACGGTCCGGCCGAACGCGCCGAAGCGCCCGCCCGACGGGCCGTCCCTGGAGGAGCGGATCCGGCAGCGGCTCGCGAAGGTGCCGTCGGGGGAGACGTCCGAGGACGAGGTGCCCGTGTCCGCGCCCGCCGTCACGGGAGCGGCGGGCGGCACGACCGACGTCCAGGCCGTCGACTTCCCCTATGCCTGGTACCTGAACATGCTCCGCACCCGCATCACGGACGCATGGGATCCGCCGGGGGAGAGCCTCCTGACCGGCCGGTCGAAGCAGGTGATCATCGCGTTCCGCGTGGCGCGGGACGGTTCCGTGGACAACGTGAACGTCAGCGGCGCCTCGGGGACTCCGGGGCTGGACGCCAGCGCGCGTCACGCGGTGGAGCGCGCGCAGCCGTTCCCGCCGCTGCCGGATGCCTACGATGGCGCCACACTGGAGGTGGCCGTGCGGTTCACCGTGGGAGGGGAGTCGTGAGGGGACCGGGACGACGGGAGGATGGAGCCCGCGCGGGTCGGCGGGTCGCGCGTCCGGCCGCCTGGGGCGCAGGGGGCGCGGTCGTCGCGGTCGTCGCGGCCCTGGCCGCGGTGCCGGCGGCCGCGCAGGGCGGCGCGCCGCTCATCGACGTCACCAAGGCCGCGGATCGGCGCATCGCCATCGGCGTGGGCAAGTACCCCGCGATCCCGGGGCAGGAGGTCGGGTCGCCGCCCGGCGAGGTCGTGGCGTACGACTTCGAGCTGACCGGCTGGTTCCAGGCCGTGCTGCCCGGCGCGGTGCCGCCGAGCGGTCTCGGGGACTGGGGTCGTCTCGGGGCGGAGCTCGTGGCGGAGCTGGACCTCGAGGGCAAGACGCTGGACGCCGCCGTTCGCGACGTGGGAACGGGGGACATCCTGTTCCGCCGCCAGTACGACCCGGCGCCCGGCGAGTCCCTGCGCGGGAGGATCCACCGGTTCGTGGACGAGGCGGTCGCCGCGCTCACGGGGCAGAAGGGTCTGGCGCGCACGCGCCTGCTGTGCGAGTGGGATCCCGGGGACGGCAAGCGGATCGTCGTCATGGACATCGACGGCTTCGGAATGAAGCCGCTCACCGGGGACACGGCGCTGGAGCTCAGCCCGCGCTGGTCGGCGGACGGACGCAAGGCGGTCTACACGTCGTACCGGAGCGGCTACCCGGACGTGTACATCCAGACGCTCGCCACCGGCGCGCGCGACAAGACCGCCCACTACGAGGGTGTGAACGCCCAGGGGGATCTGTCCCCGGACGGGAGGACGCTCGTCCTCATGCTGTCGTACCAGGGGAACCCCGAGATCTATGCAAAGGACATGGCGTCGAGTAGACTGCGCCGGCTCACGAGCCACCCGGCGACGGACGCGACTCCGGTGTGGTCCCCGGACGGGCGGAGGATCGCCTTCGTCTCGGACCGGACGGGATCCCCGCAGATCTACGTGATGGACGCCGACGGCTCGCGGACCGAACGGGTCACGGTTCGCGGGAGCTACAACACCGCGCCGGACTGGTCCCCGGACGGCACCCGCATCGCGTACTGCGCGCTGCGATCGGACGGCTTCCAGATCCAGGTGTTGGAGCTCGAGAGCGGCAAGGTGACCACGATCACCGACCTCTCGGGATGCGAGGACCCCTCTTGGTCGCCCGACGGACGCAGCATCCTCTTCTCGCGCAAGTCCGGCGGCCGCGCCGACCTGTATGTGGTGGACGTGAACGAGAAACGCACGCTGAAGGTGTCCCGCGGTTCCGGCCGGTACTCGGCTCCGGACTGGTCCCCGCTTCCCTGAGTCCCCGAACGTCGAGGAGGATCAACTCATGACCCGTCGTATCCCCCGGTTCCTGACGCTCGTCGTGGCCGTGGCCGCCGTCTCGGTCACCGGCTGCGGGAAGAAGGCCGCGCCTCCGGTGGAGGAGGACGTGACCACGCCGCCCGTCGAGCAGCCCGAAGACGCGACGCCCCCGGCCCGCGACGAGACGGTCACGTACGAGAACCCCGCGGAGCTGTACCCGGGCGTGTTCTCCGCGATCTACTTCGACTTCAACAAGTTCACGATCACGGAGCAGGCGAAGCCGAAGCTCGAGAAGATCGCCGCGGCGCTGGCGGACCGGCCGGCGTGGAAGATCCTGATCGAGGGGCACTGCGACGAGCGCGGCACGAACGAGTACAACATGGGGCTGGGCGAGCAGCGCGCGCTCGCCACGAAGCGCTATCTCGTATCCCTCGGGGTCTCCGAGTCGCGCTTCCAGACGGTCTCCTACGGCGAGGAGCGTCCGGTGGATCCGGGTCACTCCGAGTCCGCCTGGGCCAAGAACCGGCGGTCGGAGTTCCGCGTGGAGGTCCCGCGCTCGTGACGGCACGGATCACCTCGCTCTCCCGGAGATACGGTGCCGCGGCGCGGGCCCTCGTGCCCGCGGCCGCGGCCCTGCTCCTGGGCGGGTGCTTCGCCACGTCGAAGCACGTGCGCACGATCGAGGAGGACGTCACGCGCCGGAAGGCCTGGACGGACGAGAAGCTGGCGGAGCTCTCCACCGAGATCAGCCAGCTCCGCGCCGAGAACGACGCGCTCCGTCTCCGCATGGACGACCTCGCGGACCGGCAGAACGCGCTCGGCGGGGAGGTCTCCGGGCGGTTGTCCACGCTCGAGGAGACGGATGTGCGGGTCTCGGACGAGGCGCGGCGTGCGGCGGACCGGGCGGCGGAGCTCAACGCGAAGCGGGAGCAGGACCGCGAGGAATTGCTGCAGCGGATGAACGTGATCCTGGACGAGGTGGTCCAGGAGAACAAGCAGCTGCGGGAGCGGATCTCCTCGGTCGAGTCCTCCGTGGCGGCAACGGGCGGAGGGGAAGGCCACACGGTGCAGCCCGGGGACACCCTCGCGTCCATCGCGGCGCGCTACGGCACCACGGCGCAGGCCATCGCCGATGCCAACGGGATCGCGAATCCCAACCAGATCGCCGTGGGTCAGGTCCTGGTGATCCCCGGCCGGTAGGCGGACCGGCCGGGATTCGCGCGCTGCGCGGACGGATGGGCACGATCGGGCCGCGGAGGAGTGCCGCCCGTCACGGCACTTCTCCGCGGCCCCGTCGTGGCCATCCGTCACCTTCGCGCGCGCTCAACCTCCCGCGCCGATTCCGGCGAGGCCGGTCAGGGAGCCGCGGAGGACCTCGGAGGCCGTGCCCGCGAGCGTGATCAGGGTCCAGACCGGGAGCGTGACGGTCAGGGCGCGGCGCGCGGACACCGCGGTCATCTCGGCGATGCCGATCGTCCACAGCGTGACGGACCAGATCGTGAACGGCGTGAGCCGGTCCAGGAGGGCGCCGAGCCAGCCGGTCCCCGCGCGCGGGAAGAGGGCGGCCAGGCTGGTGGCGGTGGTGAGGTGCGGGACGAGGTCGGGCCCCAGCTCCGGGCCGGCCGTCCACGTGACCCACAGATCCACGGCGCGACCCAGGACCTCCGGCAGTCCCGCGCAGGCCACCACGCACATCATCGTGCGCAGCGCGACCCCCGGCAGGGCGAAGGTGCCGAGCGACCAGAGCAGCACGGCGAGCACGCCCCAGCGCAGGAGCAGCGCGAACGGCGCCGCCACCACCGCCACGAGCTTCATGCCCTCCAGCTGCGCGGCCACCGCGGCCGCGAGCTCCGGATCGTCCACGCGATCCAGCAGGTGGACGGACGCCCGCTGCGCGATGGAGAGCACGAACACGTTCAGCACCATGGTGGGCAGCGCCACGAGAAGCCACGGCGCGAGCAGCGGCCGGCGTTCGGCGAGGCGGCGATACGCGTCCCGCGGGGAGAGGAGGACGGCCAGCGTGTCGGCGAAGTCCGCCGGCCATCCTCTCCGTGCCGCGGCGGGCGCCGCCGCGGCGCCCGTCACCACCCGAGGCCGCAGGCGAGCCCGCCGCCGATGGCGCCGATGACCACGCCCTCCACCTGACCGGTCACGAGCGATGCGAACTTCACGGCCTGGAACAGGCCGCACAGGAAGCTCATGCCGCCCCACGGGACGGAAGCGGCGGTATGCACGAGCATGACGGAAGCGATCACGGCAGGACTCCTCTCGATCGGCGCGGCCGCGTCAGCGGAAGCAGCCGTGGTTGTAGGCTCCGATCGTGAGCCCGAGGGCGCCCACGAGATTCCCTCCGGCGAGCGCGGCGCCGGCGAGCGCGCCGTAGGCCATGCACACCCAGTGGACGCCGCCGCGCGGCGGCACGGGTTCCGCCGCCGGCGCGGTCGGCAGCACCAGGAATCCGGCGAGCACGATCGTGGCGAGCAGGGGACGCAGCTTCACGGGACCTCCGATCCGGGGACGAAGCGGGGACGAGGCGGGGAACGAGCCGGGCGGACGGCGACCCCGTCGGCCTCGAGCGAGTCCTGGGGTTCCGTGAGCGGGCCCGACGCCCGCCGCGGCTCGATCGCCTGCTACGCAACGGGCGTGCCGCGCGGGATCGCCGCGCGAGGGCCCTGCGGGCGATCCTCCGGCCGTCCGGTCCGCGCGCCGTCGCCGCGCGGGGACGGCGGCGTCGCCGCGGGTTGTCGAAGCGCGCGGCGGCGCTCTCGCGGGAAACGGCCGCTCGTGCCTTGACGTTGCCGGCCCGCTCCGAAAGACTCGACGGCCGGAGGTCACCCATGCAGCCTGTCACGCGGGCGTCGCTCGTCGCGCACGGCATCCGCAGCGCCCTGCTCGCCGCCGTGCTCGCCGGCCTCGCCGACGCATGGACGACCAGCCACGCGTTCTTCGATCGCGCGCTGCCGCTCGTGTCCGTGGCGGCCTGGATGATCGCGGCCCTCCCGGTCGGTGCCGTCGCCGGCATCGTCGCGTTCCTCCTGGCCGGCCGCGGCCCCGACGCCCGCCCCGCGCCGGCCATCGCGGCCGGCTTTCTCACCGCGGCCGCGCTCGTGCTGCCGGCCTGGGTGATGCTGCTGGTCCACGCGAACGTCGTGTGGCTGGCGGAGGACGCGGGCCGCGACGCGCTGCTCGTGGACGCGCTCACCGGCGTCGTCGCGCTGCTGCTCGCGCTCGGGATGGGTGTGCTGCTCGCCCGTGCCTTCGCGCGCGGCGGCCTCGCGCGCACGCTGTTCGCCACGTGGCGCGGCGCGGGCGCTCTCGCCGTCCTGGCGCTCGCGATCGGTTTCGGCGCCTGGCGCGGCGGCGTGGGCGCCGTCGGTCCGCCGCGCGCCACGCCGCCCGCCGCCGCGCCCGACGTCGTCCTCCTCCTGATCGACACGCTGCGCCGCGACAACCTCTCCGCGCAGGGGTACGGGCGCGAGACCACCCCGCGCCTCGACGAGCTCGCGCGGCGCGGCGCGCGCTTCCCCTCGTTCCGCAGCCAGAGCTGCTACACGAAGCCCTCCGTGGCGTCCCTGTTCACGTCGCGGCTCCCGTCGGGACATCGCGTGGGTCATCTGAGCACCGTGCTCGGCGAATCCCAGATCACCCTGGCCGAGCGCTTCCACGAGGCGGGCTGGCGCACCGCGATCTTCTGCGCGAATACCATCGTGGGACCGGAGTTCGGGTTCGCGCAGGGCGCGGAGCTGTTCCGCACGCTGCCCACCGAGCTGGTCCCCCGCACGAAGCTGGGCTACGCGCTGTTCCGCCTCGCGGAGGGGGACCGGCGCATCGCGCCCGTCATCGCGCTGCGTGCCGCGCTGTCCCGGGCGGAGCAGGCCCTGCTCGGTCGCCGCGGCGCGGAGACCCTGTCGCTGAGCGCGGCGGAGATCGTGCGCGACTACGCCGGCTGGCGCGCGAGGCAGGGCGACGATCCGTGCTTCGCCTACCTGCACGTGATGGAGCCGCACGCGCCGTACGAGCCGCCGCCGGCCGCGGCCCGCGCCTTCGCGCCCGCCGGCGAGCCGCTGTACGCGCACCCGCCCGCCGCCATTGCCGGCTTCCCGCCCTTCGCCCGCGGCGATTCGCTCGCGCCGGATCGCGTGGCGGGTCTCCTGCGCGCGTACGACGCGGAGATCCTCGCGGTGGACCGCGACCTCGGCGCGCTCCTGGACGCGATCGAGGCGTCGGGGCGGCCCACGATCGTGGCGGTCACGTCGGATCACGGCGAGGAGTTCTTCGAGCACGGCGGCTGGCGCCACGGGCAGTCGCTGCACGCGGAGATGCTGGACGTGCCCTTCGTGCTCGCCGGACCGGGTGTGCCCGCCGGGATCGCGCCGGACGGCGGGCAGCTCGTGGACATCGGTCCCACGCTGCTGGAGCTGGGCGGGATCGCGCCGCCCGAGGATCTCGCGGGGCGTTCGCTCGTGCCGACCTTCACGGCGCCGGCGGATCCGGAGCGGGAGCACGTCGCGGAGATCGTGTACGGCGACGCCTACTGGTCGCGCTCGCTCACGCGCGGCCGGCTCAAGGTGATCGAGAGCCGGCTCGGCGCGCGCGAGGCGCTGCAGCTCTTCGACGTGGGCGCGGACCCGCGCGAACTCCACGACCTCGCCGCGGACGAGCCGGCCATCGCGGAGGCGATGCGCGCGCGGCTCGCGGAGATCACGGCCGCGGAGGCGAGCGGTGCGCCGCCGGGCGAGACCGCGGCGTTCGACCCGGTCACCCGCGAGCGGCTCCGCGCGCTGGGCTACGTGCAGTAGTCCGCGCCTCCACGATCTCGCCGAGCAGCCGGATTCCCTCGAGCAGGTCGCCCTCCTCGTGCCGGGTGAGGTCGAGCACGAGGAAGTCCGGGGTGGCGCCGGGGCGGCCGCACGCGCGCGCGTCCAGCACGTGCAGGTCGCGGGCCGCGGCCGCGCGCGAGATCTCCCCCGAGCTCGCGCCGTCGGGGAGCGTGACGAGCGCGGTCTCGCCGCCCGCCGAGAACGCGGGCTCGCCGCAGGCGGCCAGCCGGCGGCGGATGGTGCGGCGCACGGACGCGAGCAGGAGGCGGCGCCGCTCGCGCAGCGCGCGCTGCGCCCGCGCCCGTCCCGCCCAGTCCAGCGCCGCGCCGAGCACCCGCTGCGTGAGCCGATCCGGTGCGCCGCCCGCGCTCCCCGCGCCGGGGCGGAGCCGGTCCAGCGCCTTGGCGCCGAACGCCCCGAGCGCCGCCCGGTGCTCGCCGCCGATCTCGTCCTCCAGGTCGAACCAGGCGAACACCCGTCCCGGGGCGTCCAGCGCCGCCAGGGGCGGAAGCACCGGCGGGTCCAGCCGGTCGATTCCGGTGAGGTCCTCGGCCACCGGGATGCCCAGCTCCCGCGCCAGGTCCAGGAGGGCGCGCCGCCGCACGAGATCCGGAACGCTGCCCGGGAGCCGCGGGCAACCCGTGGTCGCGAGCAGCAGCCGGGCGGCGCCGCGCGCGGCGGCCTCGGCGGCCTCCAGGTCGTCGCCGAGGATCACGGCGCCGGCCATCCGCCGCTCCAGCACCGGCAGGAGCTTCGGATCCACCGGGGGCTCCACCAGCACCGTCGCGCCGGCGGGCACGAAGAGGTCCAGGAGGCGCGCCAGAGCGTCCGCCCCGTCCCGGAAGACCCCCAGGTCGTCGGCGTCCCGGAGGACCCCGCAGCGGGCGAACAGCGCGGCCCCGGCGCGGCGGAGGGCCGGCTCCCCGAGCGGCGGCGGGGCCGTGAAGATCGGTCCGCCGGCGGCCAGCGCCGCGCCGTGGAGCCGCCGGAGCGCGTCCGGGGGGAAGTGCCGCAGCCGCGGCCCGTGGCCCGCCAGATCCACGGCGACGCCCTCCCGGGCCCCGGGCGGCGACCAGGCGGCCGCGGGCAGGGGATCCCGGGTCCGGGCGGTCCGGAAGGGGAGGTCCAGCTCCGCGGGCTCCGGCACCGCGGCCCGGACCACCACCCCCTTGCCGGCGCGCGCCGCCACGAGCCGGCGCGCCGCCAGCTCGGCGTAGGCCGCGTCCACCGTCTTCCGGTTCACGTCCAGACCGCGGGCGAGCGCCCGGGCCGCGGGGAGGCCGGCGCCGGCCCGGAGGTGGCCCCGCCGGATCAGCTCTTCAAGGTAGCCCGCGATCTGCCGAGAAATGGCCACGGGGGAATCGCGATCCAGCGGAATCAGCATGGCGCCATTGAACCTCCGGTGGCGCGGGGTCCGCAAGCGCCGCGGCGGCCCGACGGCCGGCCGCGCGCGCCCCGCGCGCTTCCCCGATGCTTGACGCACGCGCCCGGAGACGCGTAAATCCGCCATTCCGCCCCGTCGCGGAAAGGCCCGGAGCACCCTTTTCCCCCGGCCGGCGAGGACCCCCATGGCCAAGACGAAGGAAGGCGACGCCCGCATGACCGCATCCCCGACGAGTCTCGATCAGATCCGCGCCGAGTGCACGAAGCGCGAGGTCCGGTACATCCAGCTCCAGTTCGTCGACGTCCTCGGGGTCCCGAAGTGCGTGGAGCTCCCGCTGAGCCAGCTCGAGAAGGCGTACAACAACGAGATCATGTTCGACGGCTCGTCGATCGACGGCTTCACCCGCATCAACGAGTCCGACATGGCTCTGTATCCGGACTGGAACACGCGCTTCTTCGAGTCGTCCCCGGACGGCGCCGGCGCGGTGCTGCGCGTGATCTCGGACGTCTACACGGACAAGATGGGCGCCGAGGGCGCGCGACCCTTTCCCGGGGACCCGCGCAACAACCTGAAGCAGTACATGGCCCGCGTCCGCTCGGACCTGGGCTGGGACTACGTGACCGGCTGCGAGGCGGAGTTCTTCCTGTTCGACGCGGAGGCACTGAAGGAGGGTCGCCTCGTCACGCACGACGACGGCGGCTACTTCGACGTGGACCCCGTGGACCGCGGCGTCCTGGTCCGCCGGGAGATCGTGAACGTGCTGCAGCAGTTCGGCTTCGAGATCGAGGCGCTGCACCACGAGGTGGCGGCCGGGCAGCACGAGATCGACTTCCGCTACGCGGACGCGCTGCACACGGCGGACAACCTGCTGAAGTTCAAGTCGCTGATCAAGTCCGTGGCCCGGGACTACGGCCTGCAGGCCACGTTCATGCCGAAGCCGAAGGCCGGCATCAACGGCAGCGGCATGCACACGCACATCTCCATCTGGAAGGACGACTCCAACATCTTCCGGGACGACAACTCGAAGACCCACGGGCTGTCGAAGACGTGCCTGCACTTCATCGCCGGCGTGATGAAGCACGCGCCGGCCATCACGGCGTTCGCGAACCCGCTGGTGAACAGCTACAAGCGGCTCGTGCCCGGGTACGAGGCGCCCACGGTGATCGCGTACAGCCTGGCGAACCGCAGCCCGATGATCCGCGTGCCCAAGGCCACGGGGAACTCGAAGCGCATCGAGGTCCGCTCGCCCGATCCGGCCGCGAACCCGTACCTCCTGTTCACGGCCCTGCTGGCCGCGGGCGTGGACGGCGTGAAGAACGAGCTGCCGGCGCCGCCGCCGGTGACGGAGAACGTGTACCAGCAGAGCGCGGAGTGGCGGGCCGAGCGGAACATTTTCGAGCTGCCGGGCTCGCTCGAGGCGGCGCTGGACTGCCTGGAAGCCGACGACGTGATCCGCGGCGTGTTCTCGGACCACACGATCGAGCACTACATCTCCTCCAAGCGCGAGGAGATCGCCGAGTACAAGATGCAGGTGCACGCGTGGGAGCTGGATCGGTACCTGGTCCAGTTCTAGCCGGGCGTCCTTCCCGATCGCGGGCGGCCTCCGGGGGATCCCCCGGGGGCCGTCGCCGTTCCCGCACCCCACCTCGACGGGGCGCCCCCGGACGGGTATCCTCCCCGCGGTGTGTGCGGTCGTCCGGTCGTCCGCATGAGATCCCAAGTCCCCCGGCCGAATCCGAGGTTCCGTCATGTCGAACGGCACGTTCCGCACCCGGCTCCCCGTGAACGAGCCGGTGCTCTCCTACGCACCCGGCACGCGCGAGCGCGGCGAGCTGAAGGACGCGGTCCGCCGGCTCGGCTCCCGCACGATCGAGATCCCGCTCGTGATCGGCGGGAAGAGGGTGAAGACGGGCCGCACCGCGGACGCGCGCTGCCCGCACGACCACGCGCACCTGCTCGGACGCTACGAGAAGGCCGGCGCGGCGGAGGTGCAGCAGGCGATCGAGGCGTCGCAGAAGGCGTGGCCGGAGTGGTCCCGCATGGCCTGGGAGGACCGGGCGGCCATCTTCCTGAAGGCCGCGGATCTCCTGGCCGGACCGTACCGGCAGGTGCTGAACGCCGCCACCATGCTGGGCCAGTCGAAGACCTGCCACCAGGCGGAGATCGACGCGGCCTGCGAGCTCATCGACTTCTGGCGCTTCAACGTGCACTTCATGCAGCAGATCTACGCGGAGCAGCCGGAGAGCCAGCCCGGCATGTGGAACCGCATGGAGCACCGCCCGCTGGAGGGCTTCGTCTTCGCCATCACGCCGTTCAACTTCACGTCGATCGCGGGCAACCTGCCCACGTCGCCGGCCATGATGGGGAACACGGTGCTGTGGAAGCCGGCGTCGTCCGCGGTGTACTCCGCGCACTACATCCTCGAGATCCTGCACTAGGCGGGGCTGCCGCCGGGTGTGATCAACTTCGTCCCGGGATCCGGCGGCGAGGTGGGCGACCCCGTGATGGAC
>CAYYFX010000019.1:0-20627 GCA_964471155.1 uncultured Gemmatimonadota bacterium
GAACTGCGCCGCGAGCTGGAGGCGCAGGGGCACGCGTTCGCCTCGGGAACGGACACGGAGGTGCTCCTGCGCGGCTACCTCGCGTGGGGCGACGCGGTCGTGCCGCGGCTCCACGGGATGTTCGCGTTCGGGATCTGGGACGCGCGCACGGGGCGGCTCCTCCTGGCGCGCGACCGGCTGGGCATCAAGCCGCTGCACTACGCGGACCGGCCCGGCGCGTTCGCGTTCGCGTCGGAGCTGAAGGGCCTGGAGGCGGCGCCGCCGGCCGGGGCGGCGGTGGACGTGTCCGCGCTGTGGGACTTCCTCACGTACCTGTACGTGCCCGCGCCGAAGACGGCGTGGCGCGGCGTGCGCAAGCTGCCGGCGGCGTGCACGCTGGTGCGGGAGCGGGACGGCGCCACCACGATCCGCCGGTACTGGGACGCCGACTTCTCCGCGACCGTCGCGCGCACGGATGCGGAGTGCGTGGAGCAGTTGCAGGGGCTCCTGCGCGGATGCGTACGCGACCACCTGGTGAGCGACGTGCCGGTGGGCGTGCTGCTGAGCGGCGGCATCGACTCCTCGGCGGTGACCGCGTACGCCGCCGCAGCGCGGGAGGCGGCGCCGGGCGGCGAGCTGCGGAGCTTCGCGGTGGGCTTCGGCGGCGCCAGCGTGTGCGAGGCGCCGTTCGCGCGCGCGGTGGCGGACCGCTTCGGCACGCGGCACGTCGAGGAGGACTCGCCGCCCGCGGCGGATGCGGCCGAGCTGGAGGAGCTGGCGGCGTGGTTCGACGAGCCCTTCGCCGACACGTCCGCGCTGCCCACCTCGATCGTGTGCCGGGTGGCGCGCCGCGACGTGCCCGTGGTCCTCAGCGGGGACGGCGGGGACGAGCTGTTCGGCGGGTACCGCCGCTACGGGAAGTTCTGCCGGCTGGCGCGGCGGGACGTGGCGCCGCGCGCGGCGCAGCGGGCCCTGGCCGCGTCGCTGGCTTGGCTGCTCCCGCGCGGCGGCGGGGCCGGGCGCTCCCTGCGCCGGTGGGGGCTGGAGGATCTCGGGCGGTACGCGCAGCTGCACGGCGGCATGACCCGCACGGACAAGGAGGCCGCGCTGCCCCGCGCCGTGGCCCGGCGCTTCGCCGGCTACGACGACCTGTGGTGCTTCCGCGAGCACTGGCGCCCCGAGCTGGAGCCCTGGTCGCGCATGCAGTACCTGGATCTCAAGACGTACCTCCCCGACGACCTGCTGACGAAGGTGGACCGCATGAGCATGCGGTGGTCGCTGGAGGTGCGGCCGCCGCTCCTGGATCACCGGCTCGTGGAGTTCGCGGCGTCGGTGCCGGCGGCGCAGCGGACGCCGGGCGGTGCGATGAAGGGCCTGTTCAAGCGCGCGCTCGCCGGGACGCTCGGTCCCGAGAGCCTGGAGCGGGGAAAGCAGGGATTCAGCATCCCGATCGACCCCGCGCTGTTCGCGGGCGCGCCCGAGTCCGCGGGGTGGCCGGTGCCGCAGCGCGTGGCCTGGTCCGTGCTCAAGGGATGGACGAAGCGGCGTCTCGGACTCGACGATCCCCGCGAGGTGCTGCGCGAGGGGCCGTAGCGTCCCGGGCGGGCTCGGGTCGCGTCTTTTGCCAGGGCCGGGAAGGACCGATAGACTGCCGCAGGAGCGTCGCGACGGGGGCGGGGGCGAGGTCGCGCCCGCGCCCGGCGACCGGACGGGAGAGGACCCATCCCCGCACGCCGCCGCACGCGGAGCCGGCCGCGCACCCGCGCGGCCGCAGGAGCGAGGTCGCGCCCCCGGATGCGCGCGGACTGGACGCGCCTGCCCGACGAGGAGCTGCTGGACTGGCGGCTGAAGGACCTCAAGCTCACGCTGGACCCGCTGCGGGGGCGGATCGAGCAGATCCACCGCGAGCTGGAGCGGAAGGGACTGCGCTTCCGGCCGCACTTCTGGATCTCGTCGGAGTGGTTCTCGCCGGACGGCGTGCCGGGGGTGGCCATCCCGTTCTTCGTCGTGCACCCGCGGCTCAAGCGGCTGGAACGCGCGCAGATGCTGGACGTGGAGGGCGGCACGGAGGAGTGGTGCCTGCGCCTGCTGCGCCACGAGACCGGGCACGCCATCGACAACGCGTACCGGCTGCACCGGCGCAAGGACTGGCGGGAGACCTTCGGGAACTACTCGCAGAAGTACACCGCGACGTACCAGCCGCGTCCGTACAGCAAGCGGTTCGTGCTGCACCTGGACTACTGGTACGCGCAGAGCCACCCCGCCGAGGATTTCGCGGAGACGTTCGCGGTGTGGCTGCGCCCCGCGTCGCAGTGGCGCAAGCGCTACGCGGGCTGGCCGGCGCTGCGGAAGCTGGAGTACGTGGACCGGCTGATGGCGGAGATCGCGGACGTGCGGCCGCCGGTGCGCAACCGCGAGCGGACCGAGTCGATCGCGCAGCTGGACACGACGCTGCGGCGCTACTACGCGGACAAGCGGCGGCGGTACGGGGAGGACATCCCGGACTTCTACGACCGGGACCTCCGGCGCCTGTTCCGGCCCCGGGAGAAGGGGGAGCGCGCGGTGGGCGCGGCGCGGTTCCTGCGGCGGGTGAGCCCGCAGGTGCGCGCGCAGGTGGCGCGCTGGACGGGCCAGTACCAGTACACGATCCAGCAGGTGCTGGGCGAGATGATCGAGCGCGCGCGGGAGCTGGACCTCGTGCTGCCCGGCGATGAGCCGGCGGCCATGCTGGACGCCACCATCATGCTGACCGTGCAGACGATGAACCACCTGCACGGCGGCCACCACCGGCTGGCGCGATGAGCCGCCGGCATCCGCTGCGCGTGCTGGTCCTCATGCACGAGGAGCTGGTCCCGCCGGACAGCCTGCAGGGGCTGTCGGACAAGGAGGTGGATCCGGTCAAGACGGAGTACGACGTGCTGTGGGCGCTGGAGCAGCTCGGCCACGAGGGGCGGGCGCTCGGCGTGCACGACGACCTGGGCGTGATCCGCACCGCCATCCACGACTTCCGCCCGGACCTCGTGTTCAACGTCCTGGAGGAGTTCCACGGCGTGACCATGTACGGCCAGGCGGTGGTGTCGTACCTGGAGCTCACCCGGCAGGCGTACACCGGGTGCAACCCGCGCGGGCTCGTCCTCGCGCACGACAAGCTGCTCACGAAGAAGATCCTGACCTACCACCGCATCCCGAACCCGCGCTGCGTGGTCTTCCCGCGCGGGCGGAAGTTCCGCCGGCCCGCGCGGGTGGCCTACCCGCTCATCGTGAAGTCCTCGTTCGAGGACGCGTCGCTCGGGATCGCGCAGGCGTCGATCGTGAACAACGAGGAGAAGCTGGCCGAGCGCGTCGCGTTCATGCACGAGACCTACGGGACGGACGTGATGGCCGAGGAGTTCATCGACGGCCGGGAGGTGTACCTCGGGCTGATCGGCAACACGCGGGTGGAGACGTTCCCGGTGTGGGAGATGAAATTCAACAAGTGGCCGGAGGGTGTGCCGCGGATCGCCACCGAGAAGGTCAAGTGGGACGTGCGCTACCAGATCGCGCGCGACATCCAGACGGAGGCGGCGGACCTGCCGGAGGACGTCCGGCGCCGCATCGCGCGGATCGGCCGGCAGGTCTACAAGGTGCTGGGCCTGTCCGGGTACGCGCGCGTGGACATGCGCCTGGGCGAGGACGGCCGCGTGCACGTGATCGAGGCGAACCCGAACCCCGACCTGGCGCACGACGAGGACTTCGCGAAGTCCGCGCGCGCCGGCGGGCTGGAGTATCCGCAGCTCGTGGAACGGATCCTCCGGCTCGGGCTGTCGTGGCGCCCGAAGTGGAAGGAAGCCGCCGAGGAGTGAGCGGGGCGGGCGCGGTCAGTTGCCCCGATGCCCGGGACGGCCGGGCGTGCCGCCCCACCGGATCCCGAAGCGCAGCTCCCCGGGCGCGACGGTGTCGGAGCCCGCCTCCAAGAGCAGGACGCGGTGCTCCATGCGGACGTACCAGCCGGCGGCGTCGTCCCGGTCCGCGCGCCAGCCGCCCTCGAGCCGGGTCCAGTGCCACGCGCCGAGCGGCTCGAGGGCGAGTCCCGCGCGGACCTGCACGGCGCGGCGGCCGAACCGCACGTCCCCCGCGTCGTCCAGGACGGCATCGATCCGCACGGCCAGCGTGCCGCGCGCCAGCCAGCGCGGGTTCAGCGGGCCCGGCGAGGAGTCCACCGCGATCAGGGCGCCGAACGCGGCGTCACCCGGTCGGCGGGCGCCGGCGAGGCCCGCCAGCTCGAGGGCGCCGCGCCCGGTGGGCCGCGGCGGGAAGTCGCCGGTCTCCATCCCGAGGAGCGCGACGCGCATGAGGGCTTGGGCCCGGCGGTGCGCGCCGCGGTCCAGGTCCGCCGCGGACGGAAGCGCGGGAACGCGCGGCGGGCGCAGCGGCGGCGCGGGCGTGCCGGCCACGCGGGCCATGGTCTCCAGCGCCAGCTCCGCCATCGCCCGATGCGTGCGCGCGGACGGGTGATGGAGGTCCGGGCTGAACCAGGGCGAGCGCGACGAGGCGAAGGCGGGGTCCGCGGCGAGCCGGTCCAGGAGCGTGCCGATCTCGACGACCGTGAACCCCTCGCGCGTGCAGAGCGCGCGGACCGAATCGTTGTACGCCGCGGCCAGCGCGCCGATCTCGGCGAGCTCCGCGGGCGTCCGGACCTCCCCGGCCTCGAAGACCCGCGACCGGTAGGGCAGCAGGAAGGCCGACGCCCGCGACCCCGGCGGCAACACGCGTCCGCCCGCGCCGCGCGCGCCGTCGGGGACGGGCTGGAGGAAGGGAAGCCGGGTGACGTCGGGCAGCGTGGCGAGCAGGAGCTGCGCCGGCGGGGCGGAGGGATCCATCGCGCGGCGGAGCCCGCGGGCCAGCTCCGCGACATCCGCGGCGAAGGCCGCGGGGGACGGCGGCGAAGCGTCGCCCACGATGCCGAACGCCGCGAGGAGATCGTTCGCGCCGAGGAACGCCAGCACCCAGGCGGGCGGGTGCGGCGCCTCCTGCGCCGCCTCGAGCGCGGTGCGCCCGTCCGGCAGGAGCATCGCGCCGAAGATCCACCCGGTGGAGCCGGACCGGCGGCTCCCGGAGTCCAGGCGGAGGAACTCGCCGAGGGTCTCGCCGGGGACGGCGAGGACGGGCCGCGGCTCGCCCGCGCGGAACCGCGGAGGTCGCGGCTTCAGCAGCGGCAGCGCGTTCCAGGGGAACCGCCAGCCGGCCAGTCCGAAGCCGTCGCGGGCGAGCCCGCGGAAGTCGAGCGGGTACGGCCGCGGGAAGCGCGCCTCCGGAAGCGCGAAGCCGAGCGCGGCGGCCACCTCCGCCGGCCACGCCTGCGCGGCGGAGGAGTCGTCGAGGGCCATGAAGTGGACGCCGGCGGTCACGCTGTCGCCGACGAACAGGATGTCCGCGGGGCTTCGCGGCAGCTCCCCGGCGCGCGCGGCGCCGGGCAGGGCGAGCGCGAGCGCGAGGAGCGCGGCGCGGAACGAAGCGGGTCTCATCGGGCGGCGCCCCGGCCTTCGCGCTCGTACAGCCCCACGACGTACCCGCCGGCGAGCGCGTACGCCGCGATCCGGCGGGCGCGCAACGCCGTCGCGAGCGCGCCGCCGGGAGTGCGCCCGAGGAGCGGATGCGACTCGAGCGCCACGACGTGCGTCACCTCCGGGCCCGGCTCCGTGCGGGCGTGGCGGCGCACCGCGTTCGAGTCGAACCGGACCGGCGTGCCGAGCGCGTAGGTCCCGCCGGGCGACACGACGGCGTCCGGCGGGAGGCGCCGCGCGAGATCCTCGGCCATGCCGGCGACGCTGCGCGTCCGGTGACGCGCGAAGGGGATCCACGGCAGCACGGCCGTGAGCACCAGGGCGGCGAGCAGCGCGCGCGCCAGCCGCGGGGGGAGGGCGCCCGCGCGGAACGCCGGGGCGAGCCGGCGCGGGAGGAGCGCGCCCGCGAGCAGCCCCGCCGCCGCCGCGAGGGCGCCGCACAGCACGAGCGAGGCGATCAGGGCCTGCTGCGTGGGCAGGGGAGCGAACGCGTCCGCGGAGGGGTCGCGCGCGAGGGCGAGCAGGAACGGCGTGAGGTGGAACTCCTGCGGGCGCAGCGGGTCCAGGTCGCCCGCGGCCGCGTGCGCGGCCAGGGCGGGCGCGAGCGTGGCGGCGAGGACGGCGTACGCGGTCTGCGCGGCGAGCAGCGCGACGACGACGACGCGCAGCGCGCCGTCCCGGCGCGGCCCCGGCTCGCGCGGCGCGGGGCCGGCGAGGAACCACGCGGCGAGGAACGCCCAGGCCGGGAGCAGCGGGACGAAGTAGCGCATCGGCTGGAACGGCGAGGCGGCGACCAGCAGCCCGCCGCACAGCGCCCACGCGCCGAAGACCGTCACCGCGGGCGGCACGCGGCCGGCCGACGCGAGCGCACGCGGCAGGGCGAGCGCGGCGAGGATGAAGAGTCCGGGCACCGCCGCGGCCACCGGGTGCCGGTAGACGACGCCGACGGCGACCGTCTGCAGGAAGGGCTTGGCGGCGGCGGCGAGCGCGGGCACGCCTTCGGCGGGGCGCGTGATCCAGCGTCCCATGTCGTAGAACTCGAGGATCTCCCGCACGGCGGGAGCATTGCCGGCGGCGACCGCACCCCATGCGAGCAGCGGCGCCGCCGCGCCGAGCGCGAAGCGGAGCACGGTCGGCCCGGGCGGACGCCCGTCCGCGCGCGCGATGGCGCCCGCCGCGAAGCCCAGCGCGGGGACGAGGAAGGCGAAGTGCGGCTTCGTCAGCACGGCCAGGCCGACCAGCAACCCCGCGCCGGCCTCGCCGCGCGGTCCGCGCAGCAGCCACCACGCCGCCGCGAGACCGAGCGCGGTCCCGACCGGCTCCGGCAGCGCCATCCGCGACAGGTGCGCGGCCGGGGCGCAGACCGCGAGGAGCGCACCGGCAAGCAGCGCCGCGGGCCGGGCCGACGCGTCCCCGCCGCGCGCGCGACCCGCCAGCACGAGGAACACGAGACCCGCCGCGCCCGCCAGCACGGCGGCGAGGCGCGCCGCGGCGAGCGTCGGTCCCGGCCCGGAGAACGCCGCGGCCATCACGGCGGTGAACACCGGGCTGATCCAGAGCAGGTCGAGCCCCGTGCCCGTGAAGCGGCCGGTCCGGGCGAACTCGCGCGCGTTCGCCGTCCACCAGCCCTCGTCGAACAGCGGGGAGGCCACGTCCTGGTAGTAGCCCGCGAGCGCCGCGGGCGCGTCGTCCGTGAGGAACGGGAGGCGGAGGCCCAGGAACGCCGCGAGGAGGACCGCAAGGGCGGCCGGCGTGCCGATGCTCCCGATGCGCCCCACCCCCACCTCCCGCCGGCAGGGTTCGCGAAGCCGGCAGGGTCACCCTACCGCAGCCGCGTGATCTTCTGTACCTGTTCGAGGCTCCCGGCCCGGAGGCGCACGAAGTAGACCCCGCTGGCGACGGGACGCCCGGAATCGTCGGACCCGTCCCACGGAACGAAGTGGCCGCCGGCGGCGAACGCGGCGTCCGCGAGACCGCGCACCCGGCGGCCCCGCGCATCGTACACCGCCAGCTCCACGCGACATGCCGCGGGCAGGTCGAACGCCACGGACGTGCCCGGGGCGAACGGGTTCGGGGCGATCGTGCGCAGGCCCGGGCGCAGGGCGACCGGCGGCGTCGCGGGGAGGTCGGTTGCGGTGGCGTCCGCGAGAAGGAGCTCGAACGCGGCGTCCCCCGGAACGTCGGCCGCGCCGTGCTTGAAGACCGCGACCGCGAGGGGCGTTCCCGGCGGGTACGCGAGCACGACGTCCTCGTGCGCGCCCGCGCCGGCCGCTTCCGCGACGGCGGCATCGGCGCGCCCGTAGGCGCCGCCGCCGTCCAGGGGGACGACGGCGAGGTCCAGGTCCGCCCCGTCGTCCAGCGCACGCAGGCGCAGCACGACGGGGGCGACTGCCTCCGGCATCACCGTCTCCCACACGCGCGCCGCCCTCCCCGCCGGCAGGGAGGACGCCACCACGGGAAGCCCGGGACCGAGGAGGACGAACGCGGAGCGGTCGGCCTCGATCGTGTAGCCCGAGTCGCCGGCGGCCGCGCGCACGCCCACGTCGCGCGGACCGGGCGTTCCGCCGCGCTCCGCGACGGCATCCGCGAACAGCAGTTCCGCCGGCGGGCCGGGCGTCCCGGAGGCGGCCAGGCGGGACGCATCGTCGAAGCCGTTCTTCGCCCCGGTCGACGGGGTGAAGAGGAGCAGGTCCACGTCCGTGTCGAGCGCCGGGATCGCGACGGCGAGCAGCAACCGGCCGTCGGCGCCGCTCGTGTCGGCGGCGGGAGCCCGGAAGCCGTCGAGGTTCTCGAAGAGCGGTAGCACGGTGGCCCCGTCGTGTCCGGCGGCGGGCGGGGCCGGCATCGGCGCGGTGACGGGAACGCCGTCCTCGAGGGGCGGCGGCTGCCACACCCACTGCTCGCCGTAGCGGTCGTCATCCCGGAAGATCCCGGCGTTCGCGTCGTGGATGTCCAGCGCGAGGGCGAGCGTGTGGCGACCGCCGCGCAGGACGCCCAGCGAGCCCATGCGGCAGAACGTCCCGCCGGGATCCTGGCCGGGATCGGCGAACAGGACCGGCGTGCCGTCGAGCAGCACGGCCGTGACCTGGTTCGCGGACGGCGGCGGGCCGAGGTTGCGCCACGAGTAGCGGAAGTGGGTCGGGGCATCCGGCAGGAGCACCTCGGGCGCGGGCCACGGTTCGCAGTCGGCCCCGGGAACCTGCATGGCGGGCACGAGCGGTGCGTGCCCGCCGGGCGGCGTGACCGGCACGACGTCGGCGGGCGCGGGTCGCACGCGCAGCGTGCAGGCCGACGCGGCGGTGCCATCCGCCGGATCACGGAAAAGGACCCACGGGTGGAACCCGGCGTCGAGGTTCGCGACGCACGCGGTGGCGAAGGGACCGAAGGCCGCATCGTCCGTCGCGGCGGCGCGGACCGTGTCGGCGAGCGTGCGCCAACCCGCGCCCGGCGCGAAGAGGGCCAGCGTGGCCGCTCCGGAACCCCCGGCCATCGCCAGCTCGAACGCGTACGCGCCCGAGTCCTGCGGGGCGATCTCGAGTTCGCCGGCCGCCAGCATGGCGTGCTCCGCGAAGGCGACCACGATCGTGTCGTCCGCACTTCCCGTGGGTCCGCCACGCCACTCGATCCGCGACGGGCTCGTGCCCGCGCCCGTGCCCGCCCGGATGCCCACATCCGCCGTCACCGGGCCGGAGTCCCTCGTGGACAGGACCGCGAAATCCAGCGCGCCGGGCCCGCGCTGCGAGACCGTGAGCGCGCTGCCGTCCTCGAATCCGTTCGCGGGGCCGGTGGAGGCGGGGAAGACCGTCAGCTCGTAGCTCTCCAGCGGGTCGACGGGATGCAGGGCCAC
Organism: uncultured Gemmatimonadota bacterium; assembly: GCA_964471155.1. GTDB lineage: Bacteria > ARS69 > ARS69 > ARS69 > ARS69 > CAYYFX01. Next base: position 9,370 of record CAYYFX010000019.1, read on the forward strand.
GGCGAACACGGCCGCGTCCGTGGACGTGGTCACGCGCACGCCGTCGCGGTTGGGGTCCGGACCGCTCCCGGGCGAGGTGAAGCCCGCCCAGGGATCCGGCGGGGCCGCGCGCTCCACGACGACGTTCCCCGGCAGCGGGGCGGGCTCGAAGACGCAGGAGACGGCCACCCCGTTGTTCGTCCGGTCGGACTCGTCCACGACCCCGCCCGGGTCCAGGACCAGCTCCAGCGTGTGCCGGCCGCCGGGGACCGTGCATGCGGCGTTGATCTCGGTGTGGCCGCCGCCGGGCGGCAGCGTGCCGGTGCCGAAGGAGCGGAGTGTGACGCCGTCCAGGCGGACCACGGAGGTGCACGGCGCCGCGGGGCCGGCGCCGCCGTTGGTCCAGGCCGCGTTGACCCAGCCCTCCACGTCGCCCGCCAGACGCGCGGGCGCGGGGACGGAGCCGGGCGTCGCGTCCGGCGCGTCGCGCGGGACCAGCGCGCCGGCCCAGCCGGCCGGCGCGTGCGGCGAGAGGTCGGCGGGGAAGACCGGCGTCCCCACGGCGTCGCCCGCGTGCACGAGCCCGTAGCCGGTGCGCCGGTCCCAGCCCGGACCGGACTCCGCGTCCGTGATGTCGTGCGCCGTGGCGAAGAGGCGGTCGCGCGTCTGCACCGCGGTCCACTCCGGATGCACGGAGCGGAGGAGGGCGGCCACGCCCGACGCGTACGCGCACGATGCCGACGTTCCCGAGAAGAAGGGCTCGAAGCCGCCGCCGACCTCGGGGGCCGGGAGGATCACGGGAGCGAGCAGGTCCAGCGCGTCCGCGGCGTCCTGCACGGGACCGCCCCAGCTCGAACCCCAGTTGCGCTCGTTGTCGCACGAGGCCCCGGCGGGATCCGGCTGCACGTCCGGACGCAGCTCGGAGGGGACGGAGCTGCTGCGCTTGCGGGTCCCGCACGGGGACGCGGAACCGACCGCGTAGATCTCCGGGAGGACCTGGGGCATCCATATCACGGAGTCGTCGTTGCGGTTCCCGCTCGACGAGAAGATCAGCACGTCGTGGGCGGCGGCGTACGTCGCGCCGGACGCCACCACGGCGTTCGAGGTGACGCCGTACCACGTGAAGCTCAGGTTCGCGACCACGGCGCCGCTGTCCGCCGCCGCGACGAGCGCGGCCGCGACCTCGCTCGTCGCGGCCGCGCGGAACGGCATGACGCTGCAGCCGCCCGCGATGCCGGCCGTGCCGAAGCCCTCGTCCGCGACCGCGGCCATGATCCCCGCGCACTTCGTGCCGTGGCCGCAGCCGATGCCCGGCGCCGTGCACGGATCGTCGGGGTTCGAGTCGTTGCCGGTGAAGTCCCACCCGGGGACGAGGCGCAGGTCCGCGTGCTGCAGGTCCACGCCGTCCGCGTCGATGAGCGCGATCACGGTGGCGGCGGAGCCCCAGCCGACCGGGGTGTCCCACGCCGCCTCCGCTCCGGCGTCGAACCCGGGGGTTCCGACGGGCGGGCCGGAGAAGGTCCCCGCGGCCGGATTCCAGGCGGGGAGCTGCCCGGTGTTGTGGTGGCCCCAGTGGTCCGGGTAGCGCGGGTCGTTCGGCGCGGCGTCCGGCGTCGCGAGCCAGTCCGGCTCCGCGGAGAGCACGTGCGGATCGCGCGCGAAGTCCGCCGCCGCGAGCACCGGATCGGCCTCGGGCTCGATCTCGAGGACGAGGAAGGCGGCGAGACCGAGGGCGCGCGCGAGCGGCGCGTCGCCGGCCGCGTCGAAGACGGCGCGCGAGCGCTCGACCCGCCACCGCGCGTTCCGCCGGTCGAGCCCGGCGATGCCCGTGCGCATCACGCCCGTCGCATCCCGCTCGCCGCGTGCGACGCGAGCGAGCGCGTCGGGGGCGAAGCGGACGACGATGCGGCCGGGGTGCGCCGCCGCGTGCGATGCGGACCGGGCCGCGGCCGGCGCGGGCGCCGGCGCCGACACGAGCAGACCCACGCCGGCGACTGCCGCAAAGCGGATCAGGCGAAGGGGCATGCGCGGGGGACGCCTATCGGGACGGCGGCGCGCTCGGGGCGTTCTCGCCCCGGGCCGCGGAGGGGGTGGCGGGCACGATGTGCATCCGGAGCTCCGGGATCCCGATCCGTGAGCCTTCCCTGCGGAATCGCGGCTCCCGGATCCGGGAGCCGCGCGGAGGCCAGCATAGCACGAACGGGCGCGGCACGAACGGGCGCGGAGCGGGTGCCGGGGAGCCGGCGCGGCGCCGACTCCCCGGCGGGTCCTAGCCGCCGTTCCCGAACACCGCCAGCAGCTGGCGGAGCATGTCCCCGCCGTTCTCCCAGAAGATGAGGACGACGCCCATGAGCGCGCCGCCGGCGATGACGCCGGACGCCACCGGGAACAGGAACTCCTCGACCTGCGCGGGGCGGCGCCGCTGCCACACCATGGCGACCAGCGTGCCGATCAGGAACAGGAGGCTGTAGAACCAGTGGAACGTCCACGCGAGTCCCACGCCGGCCGGCGACGGGACCCACTGCGCCTGTTTCGGCATCGCCCGCGCCAGCAGCGGCAGCAGGATGCCCACGATCCCGCCGATCACGATGGACCACTTCTTGATGGGATGCAGCGCGCCGAATCCCAGCGCCATGGCCTCGGCCACGCCCTTCCACGCCTGGGCCGCGGGCGCGGGGAACGTGTCCGTGCCGAGGACCCCGGCGTTCGGCACGAGGATGCCGAAGGCCAGCACGGTCACGATGGTGCCGATGAAGATCCCGGAGAACTGCGCGAGGAACTGCTTCCGCGGGTTCGCGCCGAGGAGATAGCCGCTCTTGAGGTCCGTGAGCAGGTCCGCGGACGACGTGGCGGCGCCGGCGGCGATGTTCGCGCTCATGAGGTTCACGTTCATGTTGCCCGGGCTCAGCACGCCGAACGTGAGCTGCATGATCTTGCCCATCGCGCCGACCGGCGTGGTGTCGGTCTCGCCGGTGACGCGGCAGGCCACGAGCGCCAGGGCGAAGGACATGACGACCGCCACGGCGCTCTGCCAGTACGGCATCCGGAACGTGGCATGCGCCAGCCACGCCAGCGCGACGAGGGAGATGAGCTGTCCCGCGAAGAACCAGGAGACCGGGGTCTCGATGGCGTCCTGCTCGCTCGACGCCCGCGCCTTGCCGCCGAACATGGAGCCGAGCCCCCGGAAGGCGCGCACGGCGCTGCGCCACTGCAGCAGCACGGCGAGGATGCTGGACGTGACCATGCACGCCACGCCGCCCCACAGCGTCCATTGCACGAGGTCCCGGTAGCCCGTGAGTCCGGCCACCTCGGGGATGCGGGACTGGAGGATGGGCACGAAGATCATCCAGCACGTGACGGCGCCGAGCATGATGCTCCCGGAGACGCGCATGCCCACGATCATGCCGGCGGCGATGAAGATGGGATCCCAGACGAACATCACCGTGCGGCCCATCCACGCGGGACCGAAGACGGCCTGGTTGAAGCTGCCGACCCAGGTGGAGATCTGGAACTTCTCGAGGTTCGCGCTGATGAGACGCAGGCCGTCGCTCCAGAACTGGCTCAGCGCCGTGAGGCCGCCGAAGATGCCGAGCGCGCGCGCCGACCGGGCCCCCTTGTCCCCGGTGGCATGCAGGGCGCGGAGCGTCTCCGCCGCGGCGATCCCCGACGGGAAGCGCAGCTGCTCGATGTTGATCATCTGGCGCTTCATGGGCACCGCCATGGTCACGCCGAGCACGGCCAGGAAGAAGACCCACCCGAACATGAGCGGCAGCGGCAGCGTCTCGTTGTTCAGCATGATGTACGCCGCGAACGCCGACACGAGCGTCCCGCCGGTGGAGTAGCCGGCCGCGGAGGCCGTGGACTGCATGCAGTTGTTCTCCAGGATTGTCATCCTCGTGCGCGCGATCCGGACGCGGTACAGGCCCGTCCAGATGGCGTACGAGAGGATGCACGCCGTGATCGCCACGCCGAACCCCCAGCCGGCCTTCAGCCCGATGTACAGGTTCGTGAGCGACAGCACGCCGCCGAGCAAGGACCCCATGAGGACCGCGCGCAGCGTGAGCTGCGGGATGGAGTCCCCCCGTCCCCGGTAGCAGCGCTCGAACCAGGCGCGCTCCACTTCCTCCGGCGAGCCCCGGAACGGCTCGATCGGCATCACGTACTCGGCATACGGATCGTGGGGACCGTGCGCCGGGGCGTCGGGTCCCTTGGTCGGCTGGGCCATGCGTGTCTCCTGGCGCCGCGCGCCTCGCCCTCGCAGTGGGCGACGGGGGAACGGCCCAGGATACCGGGAAACCGGCGAATCGGAATCCCCCGCGACCGGGGGGCGGCGGAGGGGCGGGTCGCCCCGGTCCCGCCGCGGGACGGGGCGTGGAACCGGCGGGGGGCGTCTGCTAGCGTGGGGGCACCGTGACGAGGAGGGGAACATGCACCGGCGGTGGATCGGCGCGGTCGCGATGGGGGTCGTGGGCCTGGCCTGGGCGCGGGGCGCACCCGCGGGCGTGCTGCAGGAACGCGTGGAACGGCTGCTGGCGGACGTCGGACCGTCCGTCCCCTCGGGGTACCTGCTGGATCGCGCGATCCCGCTGCTGGACGCCGCGCGGTTCGACGGGACGGCCGCGGCGCCGGCCGCGGACGCCGCGACCCTGCGCCAGCTCGGCCGCGAGCTGCGGCAGGCGCGGCTGGCCGGGGCGACGGGGCCCATCGGGCCGGACGCCGCGGCGCTCCGCGCGCTCGGAAGGGACGCGGGGCGCGGCGCCGCGGTGCCGGTCGCCGTGGTGGACGCGCGGGTGCAGCGGATCGGCGAGCGCGCGGCGCGGGCGGGGGCGGCCGGCGTGCGGGACGGGCGGGTGGTCCTGGACGCCGGCGCGCTCGAGACCGTGGACGTCTTCGCGGCTGCCGCGCTGGCGGAGGACACCCGGCGGGGCGCGACCGTGGAGCTCGTGGTCCCGCGCGCGCTGTGGATGGCGCACGGGCGGCCGGAGCCGGAGGCGATCGCGGTGGACGCCGCGGACGGCGCGGGCTTCCGGCCGGTGCGGTTCGACGAGCCGTTCCGTCCCGCCTGGGACGCTCCGGGGCCCCGGACGCTGGCGCTGCGCGCCACGTGGCCGGACGGTTCGGCGCGGACCGCCGCCTTCCGCTTCGACGTGGTCCGGATGGCGACGCCCGCGCCGGACGACACCCTTCTGGTCGCGGGGGCGGCGCCGTGGGGCGGGGTGACCGCCACCGGCAAGGCCTACGTGGCGCTCGCGCCCGGTCACGCCGCGCTGGAGAACCCGGTGGTGGTCGTCGAGGGCTTCGACCTCGACGACTCGATGGGGTGGGACCGGCTGTACGAGCTGCTGAACCAGGAGAACCTGCTCGAGGACCTGCGCGCCGCCGGCTTCGACGCGGTGGTGCTGGACTTCGACTCGGCCACCGAGCCGATCCAGCGGAACGCCCTCGTCGTGGCGCGGCTGCTGCAGGACGTGGCCGCCGCCGTGGATCCGTCGCGGACCACCTTCCTGGTGGGCGCGAGCATGGGCGGGCTGTGCGCGCGCTACGCGCTGCTGTGGCTGGAGTCGCAGGCGATCGACGCGCGGGTGCGCACGTACCTCTCCTTCGACTCGCCGCACGGCGGCGCGAGCATCCCCCTGGGCCTGCAGTACTGGCTGGACTTCTTCTCCGGGCAGTCCACGGATGCGGCCTACCTGCTGTCGCGCCTGGACACGCCGGCGGCCCGGCAGATGCTCGCGCTGCACCACACCACGCCGCCGGCGGTGACGCCGGCCGCGGATCCGCTGCGGGCGGCGCTGCTCGCGGACTTCGCCGCGCTCGGGGACTGGCCGGCGGGGCCGCGCCGGATCGCGGCGGCGAACGGCAGCGGCGCCGGCGCGGGACAGGGGTTCGCCCCGGCGGCGCAGATCGTGCAGTACGAGTACGAGAGCTTCCTCGTGGACATCACCGGCAACGTCTGGGCGGTGCCGGACGGGACCACGGCGCAGGTGTTCCACGGGGTGATCGATTTCGTCCTGCTGCCCGCGGACGAGGTGTCGGTGGTGGTCTCCGGCACGGCGCCGTGGGACAACGCGCCCGGGGGCAACCGGGACTCCATGTTCCAGATGGACACGACGGCGGCGCCGTACGGGGACATCGTGGCGCTGCACGACGCGCACTGCTTCATCCCGACCGTGAGCGCGCTCGCGCTTCCCGCGGCGGATCTCTTCTTCGACGTCGACGGGACGCCGGACGTCGCGTCGCTCACGCCGTTCGACGCGGTGCACTGGGCCGCCGGCAACGAGGAGCATGTCTTCATCTCGGCGGCGACGAAGGCGTGGGTGCTGGCCGAGGTGATGGCGGCGACCACGGACGCGCCGCTCGCGGCCGCCGGCCCCGCGGGGCCGCCGCTGGCGCTGCGCGCCGCGTTCCCGAACCCGTTCCGGGACGGCGTGACGCTGCGCTTCGCGCTGGGCGCGGCCGCGCCGGTCACGCTGGACGTGTACGACGTGGCGGGGCGGCTCGTGGAGCGGGTGCTGCCGGGCAGCCCGCGGCCGGCCGGGGAGCACGCCGTGCGCTGGGCGGCGCCGCACGCGGGGATCTACTTCTACCGCGTGGCCGCGGGGGGCGCGGTCGCCGCCGGGAAGATCTCGGCCCTGGAATCCCGGTAGACCGGGAGGCGGGCGCGAACGCCCGCGCCTCCCGGTCCGGCCGGTTCCTCAGCGCGTCACGGTGATGCGCCGCACCGGGACCGCCGCCTCGCCGGCCACGCGCAGCCGGACGAAGTAGACCCCGGAGCCCACGGCGCGCCCCGCCTCGTCGCGGGCGTCCCAGGCGGTCTCGTGGCGTCCGGCGGGGCGCTCGGCGTCGACCAGGGACCGCACGAGCCGGCCGCCGACGTCGTACACGGCCAGTTGCGCACGCGCCGGGCGGCCGAGCTCGAACGCGATCGACGTGCGGTCCCGCAGCGGGTTCGGGGCGGCGGCGCCGAGGCGGGTGCCGCCGGCGACGGGCGCGATCGCGGGCGCGCCGGTGGGGTCCTCGCCCTCCGGGATGCGGTACACGCGGCCGGCCGGGACGTCCACGAACGTCTGCACGATCCCGGAGGGCCAGCGGATCTCCAGGCTGTCGATCGACGCGGCGTCGCCCAGGCCGAAGTGGACGTCCAGCATGTTCATCGCGTTGAAGCTGTTCTGCGCGGAGACCTCGCGGATCTGCCACACCGGGCTGCCGCCGATCACGGCCTTCGCGCGGACGACCGCGCCGACCGCGGCGACGTTGCTCCCGCCGGGCGCGCCGGCGCCCACGAGCGTGAGCTCCACCCAGCCGTTCGCGCCGGGAAGGTCGTTGCGGTACAGCCGCTTCGTGAGCGTGCCGCCGTGCAGGTACAGGTCCAGGTCGCCGTCCCGGTCGTAGTCGCCCAGCGATGCGCCGTAGTGCGGACCGGGGAGCGTCGCCAGCTCGCTCGTCGTCTCGCGCGTGAACGTGCCGTCGCCGTCGTTCAGGAAGACGTCGCACGGGGCGGTCCCGTCGTTCGTGACGAGGCAGTCCAGGTCGCCGTCGTTGTCGAAGTCGCCCCAGTTGCTGGCGAGGCCGGAGCGGAGCAGCGAGACGATCGGGCCCGCGTCGCCGGCGGTGAGGCCCGTGTAGACGCCGCCGTCGTTGCGGTACAGCCGGTTCGGGAGGTTGAAGTTGTAGTTCGTGAGGTAGGCGTCCAGGTCGCCGTCGTTGTCGTAGTCGACCCAGTTCCACACCTGGCCGTCCTGCAGGTCCGTGGCGATGGGCGCCGTGGTGATGCGCTCGAACCCCCACGAGCCGTTCTCCGCGAGGACGTTCCGGAACAGGTTGTCCGGGGAGAGCCGGGAGATCTCGCCGCTGCCGATGAAGTAGTCGGTGTCGCCGTCCAGGTCGTAGTCGGACCAGGTGCCCACGGTGTGCGCGTCCAGGGAATCGGTGACGACGGTGCTGTCGATGTCGGTGAAGCTCCCGTCGCCGTTGTTGAGCAGGAGGCGGTTCGGGTGGGTCACGTTGCCGAAGCCGTTCGCGGCGGCGATGGCCAGGTCCACGAAGCCGTCGTTGTCGATGTCGGCGAAGGCGCAGCCCCAGCCGCTCAGGAACGCACCGTCGCCGAGGATGCCGTTGGTGTCGCGCGTGAACGAGAAGGCGCCGTCGTTGCGCCAGAGCCCGGCGGCGAACGGGAACGTGTTCTGCGCCACGCAGAAGACGTCCAGGTCGCCGTCGTTCTCCACGTCCGCCCAGGTCATGCCCAGGGTGCCGCTCGCGCCGGGGAACACGGCGGGCATCGCCTGGAAGGCGCCGCCGCCGAGGTTGCGGTACGCCTGCTGCTTGCGCGCGATGGACAGGTCCAGCAGCCCGTCGCCGTCGAGGTCCACCCACGCGCAGCCGCCGTACGTGCCGCTGACCGTGGCCGCGACGATGGGGTTCGTGCTGTCCTGGACGGCCGTGAACGCGTGCGCGCCGGCGGGCCGGGGGGCGAGGAGCAGGGCGGCGACGAGGGCCGCGGCAGCGGCGCCGCGGCGGGCGGGAGCGGGGCGGGATCGCATCGGAACCTCCGGGTGGAGCAGGTGAGGTTCCAGCGTGTCGCCGCGGGCGGGGGAGCCGCTACTCCCGGAACTGGTGGTTTTGCCGGGAGGCGCTCAGACGAGCCGGTCGCGCAGCGCGCGCGCCACGGCCGCGGACTTGGAGTGCACCTCCAGCTTCCGGTAGATGTTCTTGATGTGGAAGTGCACCGTCTCCTCGGAGACGAACAGCGCCTTCGCGATGCGCGCGTAGCTGTGCCCCTCGCACAGGTGCGCGAGCACCTCGGTCTCGCGCGCGGAGAGCGGGGACTCCTCCGCCTTGCGGAACGACGCCACCACCCGGCGCGCGATGCCGCGGCTCATGGGGGCGCCGCCGCCGCGGACCTCGCGCAGCGCGTCCAGGATGCGGTCCGCCGGCGCCTCCTTCACGAGGTAGCCGCTGGCCCCGGCGGCGAGCGCGCGGAAGACCAGGTCGTCGTCCTGGTGCACGGTGAGCATCACGACGTCGATGTCGTCCCGGCGGCGGCGCAGCTCGGCACACGCGTCGATGCCCGACATGCCCGGGAGGCCGATGTCCATGAGGACCACGTGCGTTCCGGCGCCACCGGCTTCCGCCAGGGCGCGCTCGGCGTCCGGCCAGGTCCCGGCCACGGCGAAGCCGGGAGCGGCGGCGATCAGCCGCGCGAGGCTCTCGCGGATGTCGTCGTCATCCTCGACGATCGCCACGCGGATGGGCGGCGGCTGGCTCAACGGCGTTCCCGGAATCCGGACGGTCCACCCGCCGCGTGAGTGCGATGCGGGTTCCCGCGCCGGGCGCGGAGGCGATCGTGAGCGTACCATCGGCCCGCCGCGCCCTCAATTCCATGTTGCGCAGCCCGTGCCCGCCGTGCGCCGCGGACGCGAGGAAGCCGCGGCCGTCGTCCTCCAGCCGGAGCGTGAGGCGGTCCGAGTCCACCGACGCGCGCAGCACGACCTCGCGGCACGCGGCGTGGCGCAGGGCGTTCGTCATCGCCTCCTTGAAGAGGGACAGCAGGTTGCGGCGCGCCTCGGCGGGGAGCGGCACGGCGTCCAGCCCCTCGTCCGGCGTCTCCACGCGGAAGTCCACGCCGCTGCGCTCGAACAGCTCGGCGCCGAACCGCTCCAGCCGGTCCAGCACGCCGGCCGCGGTGCCGCGCCCGGAGCCCGACGCCCAGAAGAAGTCGCGCGCCTCGTCCGCGAGCCGCCGCGCCTCGCGCGCGATCCGGTCGAGGATGGCAGGCACCTCGGCCTCCGGAGCGCCGCCGCGGGCGAGCAGCTCCGCGAACAGGCCGATGCGCGCCATGCGATGGCCCAGCTCGTCGTGGAAGTCCGCGGCGGCCGTGCGGCGCACGGCGTCCCGCTCGTCCTCGCGCGCGCGGGCGACGGCTTCCGCGTGGCGCACGCGCACGGCCACGGCGGTGCGGTGGGCGCCCCAGGCAGCGGCGAGGACGAGCGTGAGGGCGGCCGCGGCGAACGCGGGGGTCCGCCAGAACGGCGGCAGCACCGTCACCGGCAACGACAGGGCGGGCCCGGGCGGTCCGTCGACACCGGCGGCGCGCGCCTCGAACACGTAGCGACCCGGCGGGACGCTGGTGTACGCGGCCGTGCGCCCGGCTCCCGCGCGCACCCAGTCCGCGTCCAGCCCGGCGAGGCGGTACTCGAGCGGAACGCGCGCGCCGCGGTCGAAGTCCGGCGAGGCGAGATGGAACGTGAAGAAGGACTCGTGCGGGGCGAGGCGCAGCGCATCCAGCCGGGATGCGTCGAACGCCGCGGGCCGCGCGCGGCCCGGGACGACGAGATCCGCGAGGAGCACCGGCGGCGGCTCCGGCGGCGCGGGCGGCGCCTCCGGGCGGATGACGTTGTAGCCGCCGGGGCCGCCGAACAGGAGCGTGCCGTCGCGGCGCCGCCCGGAGGCGCGCGGGTGGAACAGGTGGCCCTGCAGCCCGTCGGACGGTCCGTAGGCCACGGCGCGCCCGGTGGCGGGGTCGAACCGGGCGAGACCGCGCTGCGTGCCCAGCCACAACCGCCCGCCGGCGTCCACCTCCACGGAGCCCACGACCGCGTTCGGGAGCCCTTCGCGCTCGCGGAAGTGCGTGAACCCGCCGGTCGCCTCGTCGAACCGGTCCAGGCCTCCCGCGGTGCCGAGCCAGAGCGTTCCGTCCGGCGCCTCCTGGATCGCGTAGACGTAGTTGCTCGCGAGCGAGCGCGGGTCGCGGGGATCGTGCGTGATGCGGGTGAACGCGGAGTCGCCGGGATCCAGGCGGACGAGCCCGCGATACGTGCCCGCCCAGATCCGCCCGCGGCGGTCCTCCGCGAGCGACAGCACCGTGCCGTCGGGGAGCGCGCCGGGATCCGACGGATCGGGATCGAACCGGACCGATTCGCCGTCCGGCGAGAGCCGGAGCAGGAAGCCGTCCGCGCCCACCCAGAGCGTGCCGTCGCGCGCCGGCAGCAGCGCGCCGACGGCGGCGGCGTCGGCGGGGGAGGGGCGGGCGAGCGGCGGGGCGAACCGCGCGCGCGGGGCATCGAAGCGCCGCAGCCCCGCGAACGTGCCCACCCAGAGCGTGCCCTCCGCGTCCTCCGCCAGCGCGCGCGGCCGGGCCGGCAGCGCGCCGGGCTCGCCCGTCCGCGGGGCGAACGTGCGCGGGGCGGAGCCGTCGGCCGGCTCCTCGCGCAGCCCGGCGGAGGTGGCCACCCACAACGTGCCGTCGCGCGTCTCCGCGAACGCGACCACGTTGCGCGCGG
>CAYYFX010000019.1:20727-49913 GCA_964471155.1 uncultured Gemmatimonadota bacterium
CGCGGACGCCCATACGCCCCCGGTCGCGTCCACCGCCACGCACGTCACGTTGCCGGCGGGCAGCGCTCCCGGATCGGTGATGTCCGGAGGGAAGCCCGTCACCTCGCCGGATCCCGGATCGAGCCGATCGAGTCCGCCCTGGGAGGCCACCCACACGGCGCCGTCGGGGCCCTCGGCGAGCCCCTGGATCACGGGCGACGCGAGCGGCGCGGACCAGCCCGCGCCGGGCGCCACCGCGCGGAACTCCTCCGCCCCCGGATCGCGCACGCCGAGTCCGCGGTCGTACGTTCCCACCCACAGCCGGTGCGCGGCGTCCTCGAGGATCGCGGTGACCTGCCGGCCGGGATGCCACGCGGTGGAGCCGGAGTCGGGCACGTCCACCAGGAATCCGTCCCCGCTCCCGTCCAGTCGCGCGAGGCCGCCCCCGAACGTCCCGACCCACAGCGTGCCCTCGTGATCGCGGCACAGGGCGCGCACCGGCAGCGCGCGGAAGCCCGACCCGCGGTCCGACTCGTGCCATCGCCGCAGCACGGCGCCGTCCTCGCGCACGAGGTCCAGGCCGCGGCCGGTGCCGAGGTACGCGGTGCCGTCGCCGCGCGGGACCACGGCCCACACGACGCCGTCGGAGATCGACGTGGAGTCGGCCCCGTCGGGAAGGAACCGGACGAACCGGCCGGCGGCTCGGTCGTAGAAGCTGGCGCCGCCGCCCCAGGTGCCGAGCCAGAGGTCGCCGCCGGCGTCTTCCGCGATCGCGACGACGTCGTCGTACGCGAGGGACGTGGAGTCGAACGGATCGTGCCGGAACGTCCGGAAGGACGCCCCGTCGTGCCGCACGAGGCCGTACATCGTGCCGAACCAGAGGAAGCCGTCGCGGGTCGCGTGCATGGCGAACACCGTGAGGTGCGACACGCCGTCGGCGAGCGTCGTGCGCTCGAACGGGCGGGGAGCCCCGGGCGCGGACGCGGCCGGATCCGCGGCGGCGGCGGCGGCGGCGACTCCGAGGGCGAGCACGATCATCCGGCGGCGCACGGAACCTCCTTGCGGGCGTGACGTCCCCATCGTGCCGGAGCCGGCGCGGCCGCGATACCCCCGGAACCGGGGGATTCCACGCGGCTCAGCGGAACAGCAGCGCGGAGCCCGCCACGGCGAGCGCCGCGCCCCCCGCCGCCCGCGCGCTCACGGGTTCGCGTCGGACGAACACCGCGATCGGCAGGATGAGCACCGGGGTCAGCGCCATCAGCGTGGCCGCCACGCCGGCGCGCGCGTCGCGCATGGCGAACAGCGAGAGCGTGACGCCCAGGAACGGGCCGAAGAACGCGCCAAGCAGCGTGAAGGCCATGGCCTGCGGGTGTCGCGCCGCCGCGACGAGCCGCCCGAACCGGCGGGTCACGGCGAAGACCACGAGGAAGCCGAGCAGTCCCGCGGCCATGCGGATCTGGTTCGCGGGCAGCGGGTCCACGGCCGCGAGGCCGGCCTTGCTCAGGATGAGGCCGAGGGCCTGGCCGAGCGCGCCGCCCCTGCCGAGGAGGATGCCGCGCACGGAAGGCGCGGGCAGCTCCGGCCGGCCGCGCGGCCGCCGCTCCAGGATCACCCAGGCGATCCCGGCGAGCGTGAGTCCCATGCCGGCGAGGTCCCGGCCGCCCAGCCCCTCGCCCATCCCGATCCACGCGAGAAGCGCGGTCAGGGGCGGCACCAGTGCCATCAGCAGCAGCGAGAGCCGCGCGCCGATCTCCACGAACGCGCGGAACAGGCACAGATCCCCGAAGGTGAAGCCGACGAGCCCGGACACGAAGAGCCATGTGGCCGGGCCCGGCGGGGCGTCGAGCGGGAGCGGCGTGCCGTGCCGGACCCCGAGCAGGGCGGTGAGCAGCGCGAGCCCCATGAGCAGCCGGATGAGGTTCACCGACAGGGAACCCACGCGCCGCCCGGCCGACTCGAAGGCCAGGGCCGTGAACGTGAAGCAGACGGCCGTGCCCAGGGCGGCGGCCTCGCCGGCGTGCGCGGGGGCGATCATGCGCCGGCGGTCATTCGGTGGAGACCACCTCCACCTCGAAGACGACGGTCTTGCCCGCGAGCGGGTGGTTCAGGTCCAGGACCACCTCGTCCGGCCGGATCTCCTTCACCACCGCGGAGACGCGCCGGCCCTGGTTCATCCCGCCGAGCACCTGGCCCACCTGGATGGAGTCCGCCTGGGGGAAGCTGGTCTTCGGCACGACCTGGATGGCCGCCTCGTCGCGCTGCCCGAAGGCGTCCTCCGGCTTGAGCGTCACGGTCTTCTTGTCGCCGGGCTTCATGCCTTCCATGGCCGCCTCCAGCGCGCCGAACATCTGGCCGCCGCCGTGGACGTACGTGGACGGCTCCCGATCGTGCGTATCCATCTGCACTTCGCCGTCCGCGCTCATCTTGTAGTGGAAGTGGACGGTGGCGCCGGGCTTCACGGGCCCGCCGCTGCCGGGGGGCGGAAGGACGCGCGCGCCCGGAAGCGGCTGGGCGGCGGGCGGTGCGGTCTGCCCCGCGGCCGGCTCCTGGCCGGGCTGGGGCGGCGTCTCTTCCTTCGTGCCACATCCGGCCAGCAGAAGGGCCGGGACCAGCCAGGGGACGAGCGCGTTCGCTCTCATCGGGGATTCCTCGAAGCGGGTGCGGAAGGCGGGCGCTCCCGGGGTCTCCCGGGAAGCGAAGGAGGGTGCTTCCGGCGGGGGTCCGTGTCAAGCCGCGGCGCCGGCTGCTAGACTGCGCCGCCACGTGAACGCGAGGAGGAGCGCTTGGCGCGGCTCGACGAGAAGACGTTCCCGGGCGGCCCCGAGGGGGCCGCGCTGCTGGCCAAGGTGAAGAAGGCGCTGCAGGTGATGACCGGCATGCCGCCGCCGAAGGACGGGAACTGGACCCGGCCGCCGATGGGGCTGGACGCGGAGCGGGACACGCTGAAGGAGGATTGGCGCGCGATCTGGATGCGCTGCGTGATCCGCTACGACCCGAACGAGCGCGGCGCCTCCGCGCTGCACGGCAAGCTGACGGTCGGTCCCTTCTTCCTGCAGAAGCGGTTCACGGAACTGGAGCTGCGCAAGGTGATCCTGCACGAGTACCTGCACGAGGCCATCGACATCTCGTGGAAGGAGGCGCACCACGGCCAGATCGACCAGATCATCCAGTTCAATCTGGGCTGGCCCGGCCCGCCGAATCCCGCGGAGGGACTGATGTAGCGGGATCAGAATGCCGCGCTCAGCCCCACGCGCACCTGGCGCGGCTCCACGGGGTGGTAGTGCACGTCCTCCACGCCGCCCGCGGGCTCGCCGGGCAGGCGCGAGGCGTAGAAGTACTGGATGTCGCGTGCGGTCTCGTCGAGCACGTTGAGCATGGCGACGTCGATCCCGATCCCGGAGAACCGGAACCCGGCGCCCGCGTTCACGAGCGTGGTGGGCTCCGCCCGCACGGAGTCGTCCTCGATCAGCGGGTACGCGCCGAGGTGCCGGACACGCGCGGACGCGTGGAAGCCGCCCGGGTCCTGCCACCGGAGGCCCGCCGCCACCACGGACTCCAAGGCACCCGGGATGTGATCCGCCCCCGGGGCGGCGTCCTCGAAGCGGCCGCGGCTGAGCGCCACGTCCACGTCGGCGGCGAAGCGGCTCGAGATCTCCCAGAAGTTCGCGAGTTCGATCCCGCGCCGCCGGCTGCCGCCGACCGGCTCGGTGGTGCCGCCGTCCCCCACGAACACCAACTCCGAGTCCAGCTCCAGGGCCCAGGCGGACATGGTGGAGCGCCAGCCCGGCAGCGGCTGGAAGCGCAGCCCCAGCTCGGCGCCGCGCGAGCGCACGAGCGGATCCACGGGGGTGGCGGGCTCGCCGGTCGCGGGGTCGATCGCGATGGTGGCCCCGCGGGCGTCATTCGAGTGGAAGCCGAGCCCGGCGTTCGCGTACAACTCCAGTGCGGACGTCACGACGAACGCCGCGCCGAGCTTCGGGCTGACGATGGCGTCCGTCTCCGCCCCGGAGTTCTCCGGGATGGTGCGGCTCGTGACATCGAAGCGGTAGAGGTCCCCGCGGAGCCCGGCGGTGGTCCGCAGGCGCGAGGTCCACCGGCTGGCGATCTCGGCGTGCAGCGCGCCGCTGGCCTGCACGACGCGATCCTGCCGGACGGTCCCCACGCGTTGCCGGGCCTCGGTCCGGAAGAGCCCCACCTCGTGGATGAAGTCCGCGCGGGTCTGCGCCCCCGCGGTCACGCGATGCGGCGCGCCGAGCGCGGCGAAGGGCCGCGCGGCGCGCAGCGTGCCGCCGACCATGGTGCGGTCGTCCAGTTGTTCGAACTGATCGCCCTGCGCGGAGTCCTCCAGGAAGTACGTGAAGTCGGAGAACAGGTTCATGGAGTAGTCCGCCGCCCACACCTCCGCGCGAGTCTCGCGCTCGCCCTGCGCGCGCCGCCACTGGACGGCCACGCTGCCGCGCGTGGTCTCGCCGCCGAGCGTGGTGTCCACCTGGCCGAACTCGCCGAGGGCGCCGTCCGTGACGGCGCGAAGCGGGATCTGATCCGAGGAGTTCCAGTCGTTCCGGTAGCCGAGGGCGAGCACGGAGAGATCATCCCCGCCGTGCGTGCGCCAGGAGTAGCGCGCGAGGCCCGAGGCCTTGTCGAGGTCCTGCGGCCGGGTCCACGGACCGTCGTACCCCTTGAGCTCCGCGCCGAGGAGGAGCGATCCGCTCCCCAGCGCCTTCGAACCCGCGGCCACGGTGCGCACGTAGCCGTGCTCTCCGAGTTCGCCCTTGAGGAACGGACGGTCCAGCCCGCGCGCGAAGCGGATGTCGGCGCCGCCGGCGGAACCGAAATCCCCCAGGTCCGCGTAGTACACGCCCTTCTTGAAGTCCACGTGGTCCACGAGCTCGGGGATGAGGAAATTCAGGTCCGTGTAGCCCTGCCCGTGCCCGTGGGTGGGGAGGTTCAGGGGCATCCCCTCGATGGACGTGGAGAAGTCCGTGCCGTGGTCCAGGTTGAAGCCGCGCAGGAACATCTGGTTCGACTTCCCGTCGCCGGAGTGTTGCGTGAGGATCAGCCCCGGCACGGTCTCCAGGATCTCGCCCTCGCGCACGAGCGGCCGGGGCGCGAGGTCCTCGCGGCCGGTGCGGCCCTCGGCGGCGGACGTGGCGGACCCCATCAGGTCGTCGATGCGGCCGCGCACGCGCACGGGATCCATGACGTAGGCCGGGACCGCGTTGCCGGCCGGCGCCGCCGAGGAATCGGCGACGACGGTGGCCCCCGGAAGCGCCGGGACGGGTTCGGGATCGGCGGACGCGAGGGGGGCGGCGAGGAGGGCGGCGGCGAGCAGCGATGCGGCGGCGAACGTACGGGACACGGATCTCTCCATCTGCGCTCATGGGATTCGCTCCGGGACTCTAGCAGAAGTCCCGCGAGGACGTCCCCTCCGGCCGGATGCCGAGCTCCGGCTCCCACAGCGCATCCGCGATCAGGTGCACCACGCCCTTCTCCTTCTGGACCTTCCCGGACACCCCCAGGAACACCGCGGTGCGCGCGAGCACCGAGAAGCGCTCGAACACCGGCCGCCACACCACGAGGTTCACGAATCCGGTCTCGTCCTCCAGCGTGTAGAAGGTGACGCCGGTGGACGTGCCCGGCTGCTGCCGGCAGATCACGAGCCCCACGTAGCTGGCCGCCGCGCCGGCGGGGAGCGCGTTCAGCGCGCGGGCGTCGGGCAGTCCGCGGCGCGCGAGGGCGGGGCGCACCGTGATCATGGGATGGCCGCGCGTGGAGTGGCGCGTGGCGCGGTAGTCCCACAGCACCTGGTCCTCCTGCGGCAGCGGGCGGAAGAACGGCGTGCGCTCCTCGCCGGGCTCCATCCCGATGGGCTCGTGCGCGCGGCGCGCCGCCTCCTTCACGGCCCACACCGCATCCCGGCGCGGCACCCCGAGCGACTCGTACGCGCCGGCCTCCGCCAGCTTCCCCAGCGCGCGCATCGGCAGCCGCGTGCGCCGGACGAAGGTCTCGAGGTCCGCGAAGGGCGCGGCGCCCTCGATCGCGGCCTGCTCGCGCCCGTGCAGTCCCGCCACCCAGCGCAGCCCCATGCGCACGGCGAGCCCGTCGCCGCGCCGCTCCAGCGTGCAGTCCGCGCGGCTGGCGTTCACGTCCACCGGCAGCACGCGCACGCCGTGGCGCTTCGCGTCCTCCACGATCGTGGACGGCGCGTAGAAGCCCATGGGCTGCGCGTTCAGCAGCGCGCACGCGAACACCGCCGGGTGGTGGCACTTCAGCCACGCCGTGACGTACGCCACGAGCGCGAAGCTGGCGGCGTGGCTCTCGGGGAAGCCGTACTCGCCGAAACCGCGGATCTGCGAGAAGATCCGCTCCGCGAACGCCGCGTCCACGCCGCGCTCGATCATGCGCCCGATCAGCTTGTCCCGGTGGCGCTCGATCTTCCCGGCGCTCCTCCACGCCGCCATGTCGCGGCGGAGCTGGTCCGCCTCGCCGCCGGTGTAGCCGCCCACGAGGATGGCGATCTTCATCACCTGCTCCTGGAAGATGGGCACGCCCAGCGTCTTCCTCAGCACGCGCTCCAGCTCCGGGTGCGGATACGTCTCCGGCTCCAGCCCCTCGCGCCGGCGCAGGTACGGATGCACCATGTCGCCCTGGATGGGGCCGGGGCGCACGATCGCCACCTCGATGACCAGGTCGTAGAAGTTCCGCGGGCGCAGCCGCGGCAGCATGGCCATCTGCGCGCGCGACTCGATCTGGAACACCCCCACCGTGTCCCCGCGCGACGCCATCGCCCAGGTGGCCGGGTCCTCCGCGGGCACGCTCGCCATGTCCAGCGCGACCCCCTCGTGCTCGCGCAGGAGATCGAACGCGTGGTGGATCTGCGTGAGCGCGCCGAGCCCGAGGAGATCCACCTTGAACAACCCGAGGTCCTCCACCGCGTACTTGTCCCACTGGATGACCGTGCGGCCCTCCATCGTGGCGGGCTCGATGGGGACCAGCGTGTCCACCGGCTCGTGCCCGAGCAGGAAGCCGCCGGGGTGGATGGAGAGGTGGCGCGGGAAGTCCCGGATCTGCTCCGTGAGCTCCAGCAGCCGCCGCGCGCCCGGGGAGGCGGGGTCCAGTCCGGAGTGCGCGAGGGCGTCGCCGTGCAGGTCGGCGAAGCGGCTGCCGAGCAGCTTGGACAGGCGGTCCAGCGCGGTCTCCGCCACGCCCAGCGCCTTGCCCACGTCGCGCACCGCGGAGCGGGAGCGGTACCGGATCACGCGCGCCACCACGGCGGCGCGGCGGCGCCCGTACCGTTCGTACACCCACTGGATCACCTCCTCGCGCCGGTCGTGCTCGATGTCCAGGTCGATGTCCGGCGGCTCGTGCCGTTCGCGCGAGAGGAAGCGCTCGAAGAGGAGGTCCAGCCGCACGGGGTCGATGGCGGTGACGCCGAGGCAGTAGCACACCGCGCTGTTCGCGGCGCTGCCGCGACCCTGGCAGAGGATGTCCTCGCGGCGGCAGAACTGCACGATCTCGTACATCGTGAGGAAGTAGCCGCCGTAGTCCAGCTCGTGGATGAGGGCGAGCTCCTTCCCGAGCTGCCGGAGCACGCCGCCGGGGATCGTGCCGCCGTAGCGGATGCGCGCCCCGTCCATCGTGAGGCGCTCCAGCCACTCGCGCTCGCTCACGCCGTCCGGGCGGTCCTCCGCGGGGTAGCGGTAGCGGATCTCCGCGAGCGAGAACGTGCAGCGTTCCGCCACCTCCGCGGTGCGCGCGAGGGCGGCGGGATCGTCGGCGAAGCGCTCGGCGAGCACGTGCGGGGGAAGGAGCGCGTGCTCGGCGTTCGGGCGGAGCCGGGTGCCGGCGGCGGCGAGGGGCACGCCGTGGCGGATGCAGGTGAGCACGTCCTGGAGCGGCCGTCGCGACGCCGCGTGGTACAGCACCTCCGTGGTGCCCAGCACGGGCGTGTCCGTGCGGCGCGCGGCGCGACGCAGCACCGCTTCGCGGGAGGCGTCGGCGAAGTCCACGTGCCGCGTGAACACGGCGTACAGCCGGCCGCGCCACGCGTCCGCGAGCGCGGGGAGGATCGCCTCGTCCGGGCAGAGCGCCACGAGCCCCGACGCCGCGGCGGCGGCGTTCGCCTCGGCCGCGGTCACGAGCGACGCTCCCTTCGGACAGCGCTGCCGTCCCGCGGAGAGCAGCCGGCACAGGCGGCCGTAGCCGGCGCGGTCCTCGGCGAGGAGCACCACGCGGTGTGCCGGCGCGTCCGGACGGTCGGGGTCGCCCACCGTGACCTGCGCGCCGACGATCAGCTTCGTGCCCGTCTCGCGCGCGGCCACGTGCGCCTCCACGATGCCGTACACGCCGTCCCGGTCGGTGAGCGCGAGCGCGGGATAGCCCAGTCGATGCGCCTCCTCCACCAGCTCCCGAGGGTGGCTGGCGCCCTCCAGGAAGCTGAAGCCGGACTTCGTCCACACGGGCACGGCGGCGGTCATCGCGGTGTCCCGGCGCGGGGGGGCGGTGTAATACTCCCCGGTCCGTCCGCCGCGCCGCTCCGGGGATCCGGACCCGTGCCGCGACGCCCGCCCGGGGAGGATGTGGGGTGCCGCACGACCCGCGCTTCGCCGCCCTGGACTTCCCTTCGCGCGTGTCGCTCGGCGTGCTCGCGGGAGCGGTCCTCGGCACGATCGGAGGACTCCTGGAGGCGGGGCTGCGCCCGCTGGCCGAGCCGCTGCGCGTGCCGTACGTGGTGGGCGCGGACGGGCTGGCCGGCGCCGCGTGGGGGCTCCTCGTGTCGCTCTTCCTGGGACGGCGCGGGCGGGACTCCGCCTCCGCGCTCGTGGCCGTGGTGGCGCTCACCGCGGGACCCGCGTTCGCTGCGGGTCTGGGCATCTGGGCGAACCGGACGCTGCTCACGCGCGCGAACTTCCTGAGCCCGGTGAGCCTCGCGGTGGACGCCGCGTGCGTGGCGGCGGCCGCCGGCGCGGCCTGGCTCCTGGCGCGCGGGACGCGGCGCGTCCTGGAGCGGCGCGGCTTCCGCGTGATCCCGCATCCGCTCTCGGCGCTGGTGGCCGTGGTGCTCCTGGGCGCGGGCGTGGTGGTGCCGCCGCGGCTGGTCGTGACGGGCGGTGCCGTGGCGCGGCCGCCCGTGGTGCTCGTCTCGCTCGACACGCTGCGCCCGGACCGGCTCTCCGGCGGCGGCGAGCCGCAGCCCACGTCGCCGCGGATCGACCGGCTGTGCCGGCAGGGCACGTTCTGGCCGGACGCGGTCACGCCCTCGCCGGGATCCGCCGCGGGTCACGCGGCGCTGCTGACCGCGCGCTACCCCGTGTCCAGCGGCGTGTGGCGGAACTTCGCCGTGCTGGACGGGACCGTGGAGACGCTGGCGGAGCGGTTGCGCGCGGAGGGCTATCGCACGGGCGCCTTCGTGACGAACACGTTCCTGGGGCGGCGCTTCGGCTTCGCCCAGGGCTTCGACGTGTACGTGGAGTCCGGCGTCACCGAGCGGCTGCGCGAGCCGAGCGGCGCGGGCCTCCTCCGCAGCCTGGCGCTCGTGCAGATCCTGGACCGCGTGCGCTACCGGCTGGACTCGCGGCACGACCCCGGCTTCGCCGCGGCGCTGGCGTGGCTGGAGGAATCCGACCGTCCGGCGTTCCTGTTCGTGCACCTCATGGACGTGCACGCGCCCTACGTCCCGCCGCCGCCCTTCGCCGCGCGCTTCGGCGCCGGTCCCGACGGCGAGCCCGGGTCCCCGGAGCACCGCAACCGGTTCGGCTGGCGCCCGTCCACGGCGGCGTACCTGGCGGAGATCCGCTGGGTGGATGCGAAGGTGGGGCGGCTGGTGCGCGCGCTGGAGGCGCGCGGCCTGGACGGCGGCGTGCTGCTGCTGGCGTCGGACCACGGGGAGAACCTGCTCGACCACGCGCCGAACTACACGCACGGCTCCACGCAGTTCGAGTCCACGCTGCGCGTGCTGGCCGCGATGCGCGCGCCGGGGCGGATGCCGGCCGGCGCGGTGGATCCGCGCACGTTCGAGCTGGTGGACTTCCTGCCCACGCTGGCCGGCGCGCTGGGGATGTCGCCGTCGGAGGCGTGGGAAGGGCGGGACTTCACGAGGCCGGACGTGCCGGAGCTCCCCTTCACGGTGGGGCAGATGGACCGGCAGTTCTCGGTGCGCACGAGGGAGTGGAAGGCGCTGTTCGACGCGGACGGCGGCCGCACGCTGTACCGCCTGGACGAGGATCCCGGGGAGACGCGCGAAGCCCCGGCGGATTCCGCGCTGCTCGCGACGGCGGCGCGCGATCTGGCGGAGTGGCTGGATGGGCGGACCACGCCGCTGTACGAGGCGTCCCGATCCGTGGATCCGGGCGAGCTGTCGCCGGACGTGCGCGAGAAGCTGCGCTCGCTGGGATACCAGAACTAGGCGAGTCATGCGTGCTAGTCCACGAGGCCGTGGAGGAACCACGCGCGGCGCCGGCGGTCCCGGTACAGCCACAGGATGGCGCCGGTGCGCGTCTCCACGAAGAAGTAGTCCCGCTCCGTCTCCGCGTCCGGATCCCACCAGGCGCCGCCCACGCGACCCGGCCCGTGCATGGCCTCCACCGCGCCGTGGCGGCCGAGCCAGCGCTCGCGCTCGTGGCGGGGCGGATCCGGGAGCGGGACCGGGCGCGCGAGGAGGTTGCGTGCGAGGGGGAGGAGATCGGCGTTCGGGTCGCCCGCGCTCGACGGCATGACCCCCGAGGGCGTGACACCCGATGGCGCGGCGGTAGCCGGGGACGCAGGCACGGGCTCCGGCAGCGCGCGCAGCGGCTCCCACAGGAAGCGCGCCTCGGGGAGGTGCGCGTCCACGAGCCGGGCGCGCGTGACCGCGTGCTCGCCGAACGCGGCGGCGAGGCGCGCGAGCGCGCGCGCGGCGGCCGCGCGGTCCCGCTTCGCGCGCACGGGCAGGAGCGACGCCTGCCGCACGTGCAAGGGCCGCGTCTCCAGGACGGCGGTCACGTGCTCCACCGGGGCGGCGAGCGCGGCGGTGTCCAGGCGGAGGCGGAGGAGATCCGACAGGCGCACCGCGTCCAGCGTGGGCGCGGCGGTCTCGATGCGCTCCTCGTGCGGCGGCGCGTGGTCCAAGGACAGCGTGAGCGCGAGCGCGACCACCCCGCGCCCCTTCGCCTCCAGCGCGGCGAGCGCGGGGTGCAGCGCGGTCTTCAGCCCGAAGAGGAGGCGCGCGGGATCGTCGTCCGGGGGATCCACCGGCACCTCCACGCGGACCGGCTCTGCCGGGAGCTCCGGGCGGAAGGGCACCCACGCGCGCCCGGAGCCGAGGTCGTGCAGCGCGGCCGCGGCGGCGCCGTACCGGTCCGCGATCCCGCCGCGCGGGAGGCGCAGGAAGTCCCCGAGCGTGTCCACGCCCAGCAGCGCCATGTCCGCCGCCAGCTTCCAGGGCGCGATGCGCGCGAGCGGCACGCGCGCGGCGAGCGCCTCCTCCGCCTGCGCATCCGGCAGCACGCGCACGCCGGGACCGTGCCGCGCCACCGCGAGCGCGCGGAACGGATGCCATCCCACCCCCACCGCGGCGACGAACCCCGAAGCCTCCACCGCCGCGCGCACGCGGGCCGCCCAGCGCTCCACGCTCTCGTGCAGGCGCTCCAGCCCGTTCGGATCCGCCCAGAACACGCCGGGCGGATCGCGCGACGGTTCCACGTGCGGCGAGAGCCGGAGCAGCACCGCGTGCACCTCCGTCACGGCGCGGTGGAGCGCCTCGCTTCCCACGACCTCGGCGTGCACGCGCGCGGCGAGGGACTGCGCCTGCGCGAAGCGGAGGCCGGGCGCGATGCGCTGCGCGCGCGCCGCGCGGTTCGCGTGCAGCACGATGCCGAGCGCGCGGTCCTCGTCCACCACGACCACGGGGTCGTCGCGCCACCCCGGGTGCGCGCGCAGCACGAGCTGCAGCGGGAACGCGGGCAGGTCCACGCACGCGATGCGCGTCACGGCGGGCTCCACGGCCCGCGCCGCCGCACGGCCGCGAGCGCAAGCGGTCCCTGCTTGCTCTTGAGCACCACGGGATCCACCGCGAAGCGCCCGCCGCCGAGCGCGGTGCGTGCGGGCTCCACCCGCAGGCCCACGAGCGGCCCGAGCGACTCCGCCGCCGCGGTGCGCTCCGTGACGAGAAGCACGCGGCTGCCGTGCTCCCGGGCGAGCGAGGCGAGCCGGCTCTGCATCCCCGCGGTGGCGCGCACCGCGCCGCGCAGGTCCGCCACGACGAGCCCGAACGCGCCCGACCGCAGGAGGATCTCCGCCGCGCGGAAGATGCCGGCCTCCCCGCGCTCCGCGGGCAGGTGCACCACGGCGAGCGCGGCCAGGTCCACGCCGCAGGCCGCGGCGTCCGGCGGGTAGAGGAGTCCGCCCGCGGACTGGATCCACGCCACCGGCTCCCCGTCCGCCTGCGCGGCGCGGACGGTCGCGAGCGCGAGCGTGGTGCGCGCGGATCCGGCGGCCGCGCCGGAAAGCTCCGTGAGCCGGCCCTCGGGGAGGGCGGCGGCGAAGGCGGGGGCTTCCGGGGCAGGGCCGGGGAAGGGCAGGATGCGGTGCGCGAGGAGCATGCCCGCATCCTACCTAAACAAACGTCTAGGCACAAGGCTCGTGGTTCGCAGATTGTGGCTGGACCAGGTCAAGTGCCTCGTCGGGCGGACCGCCTCCGCGGCGTCGGTCCGACGGCGGTCGGGCGGCATGGCGATCCGCTCCGCCTCACCGCCGCCGGCTCACCGCCTCCACCGCCGCCACGAACGCGGTCACCTTCGCCTCGTCCAGCATGCCGTCCGTGCGCACGCCGGTGCACACGTCCACGCCGAACGGCTGCACCACGCGGATGGCGTCACCCACGTTGTCCGGGGTGAGGCCGCCGGCCAGGAAGACCGGGGTCCGCGTGCGCTTCACGATGCGCTTGCTGATCTGCCAGTCGTGCGTGCGGCCGGTGCCGCCGAGCTCCGGGACGGCGGCGCGCGGGCGGCCGGAGTCCAGGAGCAGGAAGTCCACCGAGTCCGCCACGGCCTCGGCCTCGGCCAGCGCGGAGTCGTCCTCCACGTGGATGACCTGCACCAGCCGCACGCTGGGCAGGCGCTTGCGCACCTCCGCGTGCGCCGCGGGGGAGAGGGCGCGGCAGAGCTGCACCGTGTCCGTTCCGCAGCGTTCGTGCTGCGCGGCGATCCCCGCGGGATCGGTGAGGCTGGTGAGCAGGAACGTGGACACCTGCAGCGACGCCGCGGCGGCGATGCGCGCGATCGTCCCCTCGTCGATCGGACCCGGGCCGCTCGGCATCGCGGACACCAGCCCAATGGCGTATGCCCCCGCCTGCGCGGCCACCTGCGCCTCCTTCTCCGAGGCGATGCAGCAGATCTTCGCGCGGACCGCGGGGATCACGACGCGCCGCCGTGCACGCCGGCGGGTGCCACCTCCTCGAACCGCGCCGTGAAGTGCCGCAGCGCGGCCGGCGCCTGCACGATCCGCAGCCCCTTCAGGCCGGCCCGCCGCTCGTGCAGCGCCAGCACCGCCTCCGCCACGTAGTCGATGTGGCTCTGCGTGTACACGCGCCGCGGGATGGCCAGCCGCACGAGCTCCAGCGGCGGGCGCTTCTTCCCGCCGCCGAACATCACGCTGCCGATCTCCACCGCGCGGATCCCCGCCTCCCGGTACAGCCCCACCACCACGGCCTGCCCCGGGAACAGCTCGTCCGGGATGTGCGGGCAGAAGGCGCGCGCGTCCAGGTAGATGGCGTGCCCGCCGGGCGGCTCCACGATGCGCACGCCGCCGGCCCGCAGCTTGTCGCCGAGGTAGGCGGTGCTGCGGATGCGGTAGTGCAGGTAGTCCTCGTGCAGGACCTCCTCGAAGCCCTGGGCCATGGCCTCCAGGTCCCGCCCCGCGAGCCCGCCGTAGGTGACGAAGCCCTCGGTCAGGATGAGCAGCTCGGACGCGCGCCGGAAGAGCTGCTCCTCGCGGATGAGCAGCACGCCGCCGATGTTCACGAGCCCGTCCTTCTTCGCGGAGATCGTGGCGCCGTCCGCCAGGTCGAACATCTCGCGCGCGATGTCCCGCACCGGCCGCGACGCCTGCCCCTCCTCGCGCATCCTGATGAGCCACGCGTTCTCGGCGAAGCGGCACGCGTCCAGGAACAGCGGGATCCCGTGCTTGTCGCACACGGCGCGCACCGCGCGCAGGTTCGCCAGGCTCACGGGCTGTCCGCCGCCGGAGTTGTTCGTCACGGTCACCATGACCACGGGGATCCGCTCGCGGCCCACGCGCGCGATCAGCTCCTCGAGCTTCCCGACGTCCAGGTTGCCCTTGAAGGGCGACGTGTCCGACGGATCGAGCGCCTCGGGCACGGGCAGGTCCACCGCCTCGGCGCCGGAGTGCTCCACGTTCGCGCGCGTCGTGTCGAAGTGCGCGTTGTTCGGGACCACCTTGCCCGCGCCGCCCACCAGCTCGAACAGGATGCGTTCGCTCGCGCGGCCCTGGTGCGTGGGGAGGATGTGGTCGAAGCCGGTGATGGAGGAGAGCATGTCCTGGAAGCGGTAGAAGGAGCGCGCGCCGGCGTAGGACTCGTCCGCCTGCTGCATCGCCGCCCACTGCTGCGCGCTCATCGCCCCGGTGCCCGAGTCCGTGAGCAGGTCGATGACCACGTCCTCCGCGGGCACGAGGAACAGGTTGAACGCGGCGCGGCGGAGGATCCCCTCCCGTTCCTCGGGCGTGGTCATCCGGATGGGTTCGACCGACTTGATCCTGAACGGTTCGATGATCGTCCTCATGGGACCTCCGCCCCCGTTCCCGGGGTCCGGCGCGCGACCGGACGCGCCCACCCACCAGTATTCCGCGGGGGGCCGTCGGTCAAGGCGGGCCGGGGGCAAGCGCTCCGCGGGGGCTCAGCGGGGGCCGCGCCAGAGGGCCTTCAGGCGGCCCCAGGGGAGGCGCTCGAACGCCGCGCCGGCGTCCGTCGGGCCGCACGCCACGCCGGTCGCCCCGATCGC
The DNA here is from genome assembly GCA_964471155.1 of uncultured Gemmatimonadota bacterium. Taxonomy (GTDB): domain Bacteria; phylum ARS69; class ARS69; order ARS69; family ARS69; genus CAYYFX01. The sequence goes on from CAYYFX010000019.1 coordinate 35,703, forward strand.
GCCGCAGCCGCCGGATGCCGCGCAGGGGCTGCCCTCGTGCAGCCCCACGTCGCCGGCGCCGGGATCGCAGAAGAGCGGGTCGGCCGCGAGGTTGCCGGCGGCGCCCTCCTGTCCGGCGAGGGCGCCGACCCAGTCGCCCCCCTCGTTGCCGAAGACGTCGGTGCACGCGAGCGCCGGCGCCGTCCCCGGCACGCCGCTCACGATCGCGGCCCCGCCGCGCCCGAACGCGAACACGCAGCGGTCCACGGTTCCCGGCGCGGCGGAGTGCCACAGGACGGCGGAGGCCTCCTGTCCGCAGCGGTTCGCGTGGAACGTGCACCGCGAGAACGACGGGTCGCACAGGTACGCGTACACCGCGCCCGCGTCCGCGAGCGCCTCGTTCGCCGTGAAGACGCAGTGCTCGAGGACGGGCGCGGCGCCGGAGGCCGGCTGCGCCACGAAGGTGATCGCGGCCCCATGCGTCGCGCGATTGGCCTCGAAGCGGCACGCGGCGAACCGCGGCGCGGAGGCCACGGACGCGACGGCGCCGCCGTTGTCGTCGGCGAGATTGCCGCGGAACACGCAGCGCGAGAAGGCGGGCGCCGCGTCCAGCAGCAGCCACGCGCCGCCCATGCAGTACGTGCCCGTGCCGGGGTCGCCCGTGCAGGTCCCCGCGCGACGGCCGCCGGTGAAGGTGACCGCGTCGAACGTCGTGGCCTCGCCGAGCCCGATCCCGCGGGCGACGCGGCCCGCGCCGCCGGCGTCGACCACGGCGTCGGCCGGGTCGCCCGTGGCCCCGTGGAGGGACACCCCGTCCGGCCACTCCAGATCGTGGGCGGCGTAGGTCCCCGGCGCGAGGACGATCACGTCCCCCGCCGCGGCCGAATCCACCGCGGCCGCGAGGGACGGGGCGTCCCCGGAGCCGTCCGGGACGAGGCTCCAGGCGCGCCCGGACGCGTGTTCCGGGAGGCACACGGCGACGACGAGCAGGCCGAGGTCGAGAAGGCGCACGGCGCGGGACCGGAAGCGGGTGGGCGGCGAGGCGACCGACGCGGCGAGGATAGCACGCCGCGGCCCGGGCGGGTCAGACCGTGCCGGTCATCGCCCGGCGGCGCGCCTCCACGTGGTACTTCGTCAGCGTAAGCACGTTGCGCGTGCCGTCGCGGCGGTACACCACCTCGTCCAGGACGGACTTGAGGATCTGCAGGCCGAAGCCGCCCTCCGGCAGCTCGTGCACCGGCGTGTCGTCGCGGTCCGGCGGCGGCGCCGCCGTGCGGATGGACTCGCGCGCGCCGTCGGGCATCGGACGTCCCTCGTCCGCGATCTCCATCACGAGCCGGTCCGGCCGCGCGGCGAGGGTCACCGCGATCTCGCCCCCGACCATGTCCTTGTACCCGTGGCGCACCACGTTCGTGAGCGCCTCGGCCAGGCAGATCTCGAGCCGGAGCAGCGTTCCCCTGGTGAAGGGGAGATCCTTCGCGAACACCGGCAGGAGCGAACGCACGATCGCCACGTCCTCGTAGGACGCGGCGATCGTGACGTCCAGGGTGCGCGGGTTCGCGGCCACGCTAGCCCACGGCCCGGAGCATGGCTTCCTTCGCGGCCGCCTCGTCGTCGAAGGAGCGGAGGACCCGGTCCATCCGCGTGACCTCGAGCATGGCGCGGACGGTGTCGCGCGCGCCGCAGAGCATCAGGTGCCCCCGGGCCTCGAGCGCCTTGCGCACGGCCACGATCGCCCCGAGCGCCGTGCTGTCGACGAAGTCGACCTCGCCGAGGTGGAGGATGAGCAGGTGGTTCCCGTCGCGGAGAAGCGCCTCCATGTGGCTCCGGAGCTGGGGAGCGACCGGCGCGTTCAGCTGGCGGACCTTGGGGCGGACGATCACGATGTCGCCGTCGCGGGTCTCCTCGAACACTTCGACCTCCAGGGCGTCGGGGTGGGTCTGGGGCAGGTATCGGCGGCGGGGTCCGCGCGGCTGAGCGCGCATTCGCGCGGGGGCGCTTCCGGGCTTGACGCTGCCGGGCGGGGCCGGAACACTCGCGCCCCGGAACGACCGCCGGGTCGAGGAGGTGGGGAATGCGCCGCGGGGCAGGGGCCGTGACGGTCGCGGGGTTCGCGCTCGCGCTCTGCGGGTGCAGCACGTCCGGGCTCGCCGTGAAGTCCTTCACGCCGGTCCTGGAGAACACGGTGGACGCCACGCTCCGCTCGGACGATCCGGAGCTCGTGGCCCAGGGGCTGCCCACCAGCCTCCTGCTGCTGGAGGGGATGGCCCAGACCAGTCCCGGGAACCGCGACGTGGCGGAACTCGGCGGGCTCCTGTACTTCGCCCACGCCTTCGCGTTCGTGGAGGACGAGAGCGCCGAGCGCGCGTCCGCCCTCTACGCGCGCGGCCTGGAGCACGCCTGGCGCGCGTTCGACCGCCCGGAGCTGGAGCGCGCGGTGCGCGACGGCACGTTCGACGAGCTCGCCGTCGCGGTCGCGAAGGTGCGCGCGGACGACGCGGAGCCGCTGCTCTGGGTGTGCGCGAACTGGGGCATGTGGATCCAGCTCAACCTGGAGAAGCCGCGCGCGGCCGCGGACCTGGCGCGTCTCCTGCCGCTGGCGGAGCGCGTGGCGGCGCTGGACGAGACCCTGTACTGGGGCATGCCGCGCATCCTGCTCGGCGCGCTGCACGCCGGTCGCCCGGTGACGCTGGGCGGGAACCCGGAGCGCTCGCGCGCCGAGTTCGAGCGCGCGTTCGCCGTCAGCCACCGGAACATGCTCCTGGCGCAGGTGTTCTTCGCGAGGTTCTGGTGCGTCCAGACCTTCGATGCCGAAGCGTTCGCTTCCTCCCTCCGCGAAGTGCTCGACGCTCCGCCCGGCCGGCTGCCGGAGGCGGAGCTCCTGAACCGGATCGCGCAGCGCAAGGCGGAGGCCCTCCTCGCGCGCGCGGAGGAGATCTTCGAATGAGCCACGCCTTCCTGAAGCGCGCGGGCCTGGTCGCCGCGCTCGCGGCGGCCGTTCTCGCCGCGCCGCCCGCCGCCTTCGCCAAGCCCGGCGTCACGCTGAAGATCGCCACGCTCGCCCCCGAGGGCTCCACCTGGATGGAGCTCATGCACGAGCTGGACGAGCGCGTGCGCAAGGAGACGGGCGACGCGGTCGGCTTCAAGTTCTACGCGGGCGGCGTGCAGGGCGACGAGCGGATCGTCCTGCGCAAGATGCGCGCGGGGCAGCTGCACGGCGGCGGTCTCACCGGGAACGGGCTCGGCGCCATCGCGCCGTCGCTGCGGGTGCTGGAGACCCCGTTCCTGTTCGAGTCCGAGGCGGAGATCGATGCCGTGTACGCGGCGGTCGGTCCGGAGCTCACGCGCGCGCTGGAGGAGGGCGGGCACCACCTGCTCGGCTGGGCCGAGGTGGGTTTCGTGCACCTCTTCACGAAGCGGCCCGTGCGCAACCTGGCGGACCTCAAGAGCATGAAGATGTGGCTGTGGGAGGGGGATCCGCTGGCGGAGGGGTTCTTCGCGGAGGCCGGCGTGACCCCGGTGCCGCTCGCCATCACGGACGTGTACACCAGCCTGCAGACCGGACTGATCGACGGCGTGTACTCGTCGCCGTACGCCGGCGTGGTGCTGCAGTGGCACACGCAGGTGAAGGCGATGAGCGAGGTCCCGATCACGCACGCCATCGGCGCGGTGGTCGTCACGAACGAGGCGTGGGCGAAGGTCCCCGCGGATGCCCGCGCGAAGATCGGCCCCATCGCGGAGGACGTATTCCGCCGGCTGAAGGCCTCGTCGCGTGCGGAGAACCGCGCCGCGGTGGAGGACATCCGGAAGGCGGGCCTGGCCGTCGTGCCCATCGCGCCCGCGGATCTCGAGGTCTTCCGGGAGATCGGCGCGCGGGCGGCGAAGCGCGCGGAGGGCACGCTGTTCTCCGCCGACCTGCTCGCGCGCGTGCGCACGGTGGTGGCGGACCACCGCGCCGCCGCCGCGGCCGCCCCGGGCCAGTAGGGGGGGCCGTGGGGGACCGCGTCGTCGCCCTGGTCGAGGCGCTCCCCGGCATCACGGCGTGTGTCCTTTGGGGACTGCCCGCGCTCGCGGTCCTCGCCGGCGGGGTCTTCGCCCTCCGGCGGACGCGCGCGGTGACGGCCGTGCGCGCCGGGACGGACCGGCTGCTGGGTCTGATCGTGGCCGCGCTCCTCCTGGCCATGGTCCTCCTGTCGGCGCTGCAGATCCTCCTGCGCAACGCGTGGGAGTCCGGCATCCTCTGGATCGATCCGCTGCTGCGCCACTTCGTGCTGCTGCTCGCGTTCGTGGGCGCGCTGCTGGCCACCGGGGCGAAGCGGCACATCCAGATCAACGTGCTCGGCCGGCTGCTGCACGGGGCACGGGCGCGGGCGGCCGGCGCCGTCGTCGCGGCCTCGGGGTCCGCGCTCTGTCTCGCGCTCGCGCGGGCGTCGCTGGACCTGCTGGCGGAGGAGATCCCGATGGCCGAGGAGGCCTTCCTCGGCGTGAGCACCGCCGCGGTGATCGCGGTGTTCCCGGCCGCCTTCCTGGGCATGGCGTTCCGCATGGCGCTCCTGGCGTTCGAGGAGGCCGCGGGCCTCGCGCCGGCGGCGGACGCGGAGGCCGCGCCCCCGCCCGAGCCGGCGTCGTGACGCTCCTGCTCGTCGCCGTCCTCCTGGGACTGGCCCTGTTCGGGCTGCCGCTCTTCCTCGTGCTGGGCGGGCTGGCCCTCGTGTTGTTCACGTCCGACGGGATCTCGGGCTCGGCGGTCGTGATCGAGATGACGCGCCTGGCGTCCTCGCCCATGCTCGTGGCGATCCCGCTGTTCACGTTCGCGGGGACGCTGTTCGCGGAGGGCGGCGCGCCGCGGCGCCTGGTGGCGCTCTCGCGCGAGCTGCTCGGGTGGATGCCGGGCGGCCTGTCCCTCGTGGTGCTCGCCACGTGCGCGTTCTTCACGGCGTTCACCGGCGCGTCCGGCGTCACGATCGTCGCGGTCGGGGGGCTGCTGCTGCCGGCGCTGGTGTCCACCGGCTACCCGGAGCGGTTCTCGCTCGGCCTCGTCACCACGTGCGGTTCGCTGGGCCTCCTGTTCCCGCCGAGCCTGCCGCTGATCCTGTACGCGTACGTGGCGGGCGTGAGCGTGGACGACCTCTTCCGCGCGGGCATCGTGCCGGGGCTCTTGCTCGTGGCCATTCTCGCCGTGTACGGGGCGCGCCGCGGGCTCGCCGCCGGCGTGAAGACCACGCCCTTCCGGCCCGCCGCTGCGGTCCGGGCCCTGCGCGACGCCGCCTGGGAGCTCCCGCTCCCGTTCGTGGTCCTCGGGGGCATCTATTCCGGCCGGGTGACGGTCACGGAAGCCGCCTCCATCACCGCGCTGTACGCCCTCGTCGCGGAGACGATGATCTACCGGGACATCCCGCTCCGCCGCATCCCGGCCGTCGTGCGGAGCAGCATGCTGCTCGTGGCGGGGATCCTGGTGATCATCGGCTCCGCGTTCGGGCTCACGAACTGGCTGGTGGACGCCGAAGTCCCCATGAACCTCCTGGAGTGGATGCAGGGAGCCTTCACGTCGAAATGGACATTCCTGATCGCCCTCAACGTGTTCTTGCTGATCGTGGGATGTCTCATGGACATCTTCTCCGCGATCCTCGTGGTCGTGCCGCTGATCGTGCCGATCGCGCAGGGCTACGGCGTGGACCTCGTGCACCTGGGGATCATCTTCCTGACCAACCTGGAGATCGGGTACTCCACGCCGCCGGTGGGGCTGAACCTGTTCATCTCGTCGTACCGGTTCGGGAAGCCGGTCCCGGAGCTGTACCGCGCCAGCATCCCGTTCCTGCTGCTCCTGCTCGGCGCCCTGGCCATCGTCACGTACGTGCCGCAGCTCAGCCTGATGTTGCTGCACGGCGGGAGCGGGGCGCCGTGATCGCCGCCGCGCTGCTCGGGACCCTGTGGGCCCTGGCCGCTCCGCCGCCGGCCGCGTCGCAGACGGTGGCCGACGCGGCGATCCCGCCGGACGACCGCGCGGCCCGCGCGCAGCAAACGCTGGCCCTGCTGTTCGACAACGTCGAGGGCCGTCCGGTGGTGCGCCTCGACGCGGCGGCCGTGGACTCGGTGGGCGCGGAGATGTCCGCGCGGAACATGGCGCGCCTGGAGGAGACCGACGCGGCCTACCGGCGCGGCGACTTCGGCAAGCCCGGCAGCGACGGGGCGAAACGGAACGCGCTGTCCGCGTACGTCTTCGGCTCGGAGACGGCGTTCGACTTCTTCCTCCGCCTGGCCCTGCAGGACAGCGTGATCTACTCCACGTCGGAGGACGACCTGCGCCTCGCGTTCACGAAGCGCTTCCGCAACCCCGGCCTGTATCCGATCGTGAACCTGCGGGACGCGCGCGCCGGGCTCGGCCACTTCGGACTGGAGTTCGAGGTGGACGATCCCGAGCCGCGGGAACTGATGATCTCGAAGGATCCCATGCGCGCGTGGACCGAGGAGATCGACTACCGGGGCGAGCGCTTCCGGGTGGTGAACATCGACATGAAGACGATCTCGAACGACCGCGTCCACGTGGTGTACCGCCGGTTCTCCTGCGGCGACGTGCGGGAGTACGAGGCGGAGCAGAACGGCGTCCCGGTGCGCGTGGTCGCCCTGGAGAACCTGTACGGGCAGTTCGTCCGGAAGTTCGGCTTCCACCGGCCCGAGGCGATGGTCCTGTGGCGGACCCGGACCGCGCCGCTGCAGGCGCCGCCGGACGACGGGCGCTTCCTGGGCACCGCGGTGTACTTCCCGGGGCTGAAGCTGACCATGCCGTGGTTCCTGCCGGACCTCGGCTTCCACGACCTGCGCCGCTTCGACTTCCCCGAGCCCATCCTCACGATGGACGCCGTGACGGAGATCCGGACGCGGAAGCTGGACTGGATCCGCGTCCGCGACGACCTGCGCTTCGGCGACTGGGAAGGGCAGGGCGCCGTCCCGGAGTTCGTGGACGCGCGCTTCCCGGACCGGTAGCCCGGAGCCGGCGGCCGGCCGCCGCCCACCGCCCGCCGCCCGCCACCGTTCCCGCCGGCTCGTCGCCGGCGCTAGACCTCGTGCGGCATCGTCTCGCGGGGCGCGCGGAAGTACGTGTTCGCGGGATAGCGCAGGAGGTTGGACACGCGGCTCGTGTAGATGCACGCGAAGTCCCGCACCTGGTGGCTGAACCGGCTGATCTCGTTGCCCTCGCGGAACAGCGGCCCCCACTTCGGGTGGTACGCGGCGTTGCACTCGTCGTCCAACCGGGCGATCTCCTCGTGCAGCCGGATGCGCTCCGCCGCCAGCCCGGCCACGCGGTCGTCCGCGCGCGCGAGCCGCCGCAGCAGCTCCTCGAGCGCGCCCGGGTCGGAGCCCTCCGCTTCCGCCACCAGCGCGCGCAGCCGCGCGGCGTCCGCGCGGGCGGCGTCCTCCTCCAGGATCACGCGGTCCCGGTCCCCCACGGCCTTGTCCAGCGCCGCCGAGGCGCCGCGGATGCGGCCGGTCACGAGCAGTTCGTGCTCCAGCTCCGGGATGATCATCGCGGTGCGCCAGCCCACGCTCTTCTTGGAGCGGAGGATGTCGCCGTAGGTGTGATCGCCCCAGTACAGGATGGCGTCGCCCCGGAAGCCCAGCAGCCGTTCCAGGTTCGCCACCTCGCCCTTCGAGTACACGGGCGCGCCCGGGCCCTCGGCGTCCAGCCAGAGCCCGGCGCGCCCGGGCTCCCGGAAGAACCGCGGCTTCCCGGCGTCGACGACGACCAGATCGAAGTACGTGCGCCACGGCGCGCCGCCGGTGCCTTCCAGCAGGTACCCCAGCAGCAGGTCCGCGTAGAAGAGCTCCGAGTTCGTCAGCAGGAAGACCTTCTTGCCGGAGTCCCGGAGCGAGCGGAGGAACCGCGGCAGCCGCTCGTCCTGCTCCACGAAGCGCGCCGGGTCCTTCGCGATCTCCGTCTTGATGGAGCCGTCCGCGTGCGCCTGGTCGATGGACTCGCGCACGTCGCGATGCAGGCGCACGTAGTCCGTCTTGCGTCCGAGCGTGTCGTACAGCTCCACCAGGGCGAGGTACAGGTGGATCTCCGGCAGGTGGAAGAACGTGTCGATGGACGCGTAGTCCTTGCCGGACGTGCGGATGCGGCGCGCGCGGTACACGCGCTTCCGCTCGGCGTCCGAGAGCGGGCGGAACCCGTGTGCCGCGCGCACCACGTAGTTGTGGTAGTCCATCTTCAGGACGTTGCCGCGGCGGCGGTCCACCAGGAGCCCGCGCACGAGCGACCCCGGCTCGAAGCGCGCCTGCAGGATCTCGGCCGGGTGACCGCGCTCGACCAGCTTCTGCTGCGTGATGCGGAACGCCAGGTGGTCGATCTCGTTCACGCGGTAGTGCGCCAGCGTGTAGTCCAGGTCGAAGCCCACCGCGCCGATCGAGCGCAGCCGCAGGTTGCGGTTCACGAAGATCCGCTCGTGCGGCGGCACGCCGCGCGGATGCGTCCCCGGCGAGGCGCGGAACTCGGGCGCGGCAGGGACCGGCGCGGGCAGGGGAGGGCTCTCGGGGGTCATCACCGTCTCCGCGAGGCGGGGTGGTCCCTACCCATCGGACGCGGCGCGCGGGACCCTGACGGGGGCCGGGCCGGGCGACGCGCCGTCAGCTCGGGTTCGCGTCCGCCGGACGGTCCTGGGCCAGCTCCGCCTCGAGTTCCAGGACGAGCCGCTTCAGGAGGTGCAGCTGCTCCACCTTGCTCAGGCGGCCCTCCAGGCCGGGATCGTTCGACTCGCCGAGCAAGGTCCCGACCGTGGTTCCCAGGGCCTCGGCGATGCGGTGGGTCACGCGGACGCTGGGCATCCGGCTCATCGACTCGATCTGGCTGATGTATGCCGGCGCGACCCCGACCTTCGCCGCGAGCTTCGTCTGGGTCACGCCCAGGAGCTGGCGCAAGGCACGGATGTTCCGGCCGATCGGCTGCATGGTGTTCCGCGCTCCTCTCGTGCGGTCGCTCGGGGGGCCTCCCCCAAGATAAGCTCGAAGGTAGGGATCTTCAACAGGAGGAACAGGGTGAACTCGCACCGGAAGCCGGGATCCGCCCGCTTCCGACGTGGTTGCCTTGTGGTGCGGAGATTGGGGCCGGACGCGTCCAGTGTGCGATGCCGCAAGGACTTCGCCGCCGGGGTCGAGCCGAGGCGGCATGTGGTTGCGACCCCGCGGATTGCGCCATACCCCCCCCAATCTCCGCACCACCACGGACAGGCTGAAGCGGTCCTCCCGCCGGACTCAGGTCCGCCTCGGCGGCGTCCACTCCCGGATCCCCGCCGGATCCCCGATGAGGATCCGCGTGGCCATCCCGGGAAACAGGCCATTTTCCACGACCCCCTCGAGGGCGTCCAGCCGCGCTTCCAGTCCGCGCGGATCCCGGATCGCCCCGAACTCCGCATCCAGGATCCCGTTCCCGTTGTCCGTGACGTAGGGCGCGCCGCGTTCGTGGCGCAGCCTGGGCTCCCCGCCCAGGGACCGGATCGCCTCCGCGACGGCGTCGCGGGCCTCCGGCGTCACCTCCACCGGAACCGGACAACCCACGCCGAGGCAGGGGACCTCCTTCGCGGGATCGGCCACGATCACGAAGGCTCGCGCGGCGCGCGCCACGCGCTTCTCCCGGGTGAGGGCGCCGCCCAGGCCCTTGATCAGGTCCCCCCGCGGGTCCACCTGGTCGCAGCCGTCCACGGCCAGGTCGACCACGGGTCGCTCCGCCAGGGTCACCAGCGGGATGCCGAGCGCGCGGGCCTGCGCGGCGGTCCGCTCGGACGTCGGGATGCCGACGATGCGCAGCCCCTCCGCCACGCGTTCCCCGAGCCGGTCCACGAAGTGCTTCGCGGTGGACCCCGTGCCGAGGCCGACGACCATGCCGTCCGTCACCAGCTCCGCCGCGCGGCGGCCGACGGCTCGCTTCAGCGCGTCGCGCTCGTCCATCTCACTCCTCGAGGTTCGGCTCCTCGCGCGCGATGAGCGCCAGCACGTCCCCGGGCGTCCGCGCCGCCAGCAGGCCGTCCTGCGCGCCGTCGGACGAGAGCATCCGCGAGATCTGCGCGAGGGCGCGGATGTGCGGACCCGTCTGGTCGGGCGGGGAGACGAGAAGGAAGAAGAGCTGCACCGGTTCGCGATCGATCGCGCCGTAGTCCAGCGGCGTCCGCGTGACGCCGAACGCCACCTCCAGCTCCGGCACGTGGCGGCTCTTGCCGTGCGGGATGGCGATGCCCCGGCCGATACCCGTGGGCATCCGGCGCTCGCGCTCGAGCACGGCCTCGAGGATCTCGTCCGAGGCGTCCTTCGACCGTCCGAGCAGGGAGACCAGCTCCCGCAGCACGTCGTCCTTCGTGGCCGCCTCGAGCGGCAGGCGGATGCGCGACGGGGTCAGCAGCTCCGACAGCTTCACGGATCCTCCCCGGGGACGAAGCCGAGGGAGGCTAGCAGGGGACGCGCGCGCGCTCAAGTCGCGGCGAGCGCCCGCGCCGCGTGCGCCGGGCCGGCCGCGTTGACGGTCCGTCGGGCCCGTGGGACACTGCGCGACCCCGCGTGACGGAAGCCGCCGCATGATCCGGTTGGATGGCCATCGACTCCGCCTCGACGACGTCGTGCGCGTCGCGCGCGACCGCGCCCCGTTCGACCTCGAGGCGCCGGTCCGCGCGCGCGTCGCGGCCTCGCGCCGCTTCCTCGAGGCGTGCGTGGCCGCGGGGCGCACGATCTACGGGGTCAACACCGGCGTGGGGCACCTCGCGCGCGTCGCGGTCCCCCTGGATTCCCTCGAGGACCTGCAGCGGAACATCGTGCTCAGCCACGCGGCCGGCACCGGTCCGCCGCTGGAGGACGACGAGGTCCGCGGCATCCTCCTGCTCAAGGTCAACCTGTTCGCGAAGGGCTGCTCGGGCGTCCGCGTCGAGCTGATGGACTTCCTCGCCGAGATGCTCCGGCGGGACGTGCTGCCGGTGGTCCCGGCCAAGGGCTCGCTGGGCGCCAGCGGCGACCTGGCCCCGCTCGCGCACGTCGCTGCCGCGGTGCTGGGGGAGGGGGAGGCGCGGCGGGACGGCCGGCGCCTCCCGGCCCGCGAGGCGCTCCGCGAGGCCGGTCTCGAGCCGCTGCGCCTGTCCTACAAGGAAGGCCTCGGGCTGATCAACGGGTGCCAGGTCATGGCGTCCCGGGGCACGCTGCTGCTGCACGACGCCCGCGTGGTGCTGAAGACCGCCCAGGCCGTCACGGCGGCGATCGTGGACGTGTTCGACGCGTCCGTCCTCCCGTTCGACGCCCGGGTCCACGCCCTGCGCCCCTACCCGGGGCAGGCGACCGTGGCGGCGAACCTGCGGACGATGCTGGCCGACCGCGAGCCCCGGGACAGCCCGCGGGTCCAGGACCCCTACTCCCTGCGGTGCGTTCCCCAGATTTTGGGGGGAGTGGCGGACGCCTTCGACGACCTCGAACGGCGGCTGTCGATCGAGGTCAACGCGGCCTCGGACAACCCGTTGGTCTTCGCGGACGAGGGCGTCGTCATCGCGGCGGGGAACTTCCACGGGGAGAGCCTGGGCCTGGCCCTGGACTCCTTCGGGACGGCACTGGCGGAGGTGGCGAACCTGGCCGAGCGGCAGGTGAACCGCCTGCTCCATCCGGGGCTCTCGGAAGGGCTGCCCCCGTTCCTGGCGCGCGGCGACGGGCTGAACTCCGGGCTCATGATCCTGCAGTACACGGCCGCCTCGCTGGCGACCGAGAACAAGATCCTGGCCCACCCGGCGTGCGTGGACAACATCCCGGTCTCCGCGGACCAGGAGGATCACGTGAGCATGGGCGCCACCGCGGCGCACAAGGCGGCGGAGATCCTGCGGAACACGGCCGACGTGGCGGGGGTGGCGGCCCTGGCCGCGGCGCAGGCCGTGGACCTGCGCGAGGGGCGGGCGCCGGGGCGCGCCGCGCGCGCGTTGCGGGATGCGGTCCGGGAGGAGATTCCCTTCTGGGGCGCGGACCGGTACGCTTCCGCGGATCTGCAGCGGGCGTCCGCGCTCGTTCGCTCCGGGAGGCTGCTCGCCGCCGTCGAACGCGCCACGGGTTCGCTTTCGTGAACGGTTTCCGGGGACCGCACGCCCCGGGGAGGACGACATGACCGGTACGCAGACCGCACCCCGCTTCTCGAAGGTGACGCCGCCCGCGGAGGGAAGCCGCATCGAGCTGGCCGGCGACAAGCTCCAGGTCCCGGCGAATCCCGTCATCCCGGTGTTCGCGGGCGACGGCATCGGCCCGGACATCATGAAGGCCACGCGCCGCGTCGTGGACGCGGCGGTGCAGCACTGCTACGGCGGCAAGCGGAGGATCGCCTGGTTCGACGTGTACGCCGGCGAGGACGCCCACGCGAAGTACGGCGAGTGGCTGCCCGAGGACACGCTGGAGGCCATCCGCTACTACCGCGTGGCGCTGAAGGGCCCGCTGACCACGCCGGTGGGCGGCGGCATCCGGAGCCTCAACGTCACGCTGCGCCAGGTCCTGGACCTGTACGCGTGCGTGCGCCCGGTGCGCTACTTCCAGGGCGTGCCCAGCCCGGTGCGCGCCCCGGAGAAGATGAACGTCATCATCTACCGCGAGAACACGGAGGACGTGTACGCGGGGATCGAGTGGGCCGCCGGCTCGCCGGAGGCGGACAAGGTGCGGGAGTTCCTGGTCACGCAGATGAAGGCGAGGATCCGGGAGAAGTCCGGCATCGGCATCAAGCCCATGTCGGAGTTCGGCTCGAAGCGCCTGATCCGGATGGCCATCCGCGCGGCGTTGCAGCTCGGCCGCACCAGCGTGACCTTCGTGCACAAGGGCAACAGCATGAAGTTCACGGAGGGCGCCTTCCGCGACTGGGGCTACGAGCTGGCGCGGGAGGAGTTCGCGAAGGAGACGGTGGCCGAGGCGGATCTCAGCGGGCCGGCGCCCGCGGGCAAGGTGGTCGTGAAGGACCGCATCGCGGACAGCATGTTCCAGCAGATCCTGACCCGCACGGACGAGTACTCCGTCCTGGCGATGCCGAACCTGAACGGGGACTACCTGTCCGACGCGTGCGCCGCGCAGGTCGGCGGGCTGGGCATGGCGCCCGGCGCCAACCTCGGGGACGGCGTGGGCCTGTTCGAGGCCACGCACGGCACCGCGCCGAAGTACGCGAACAAGGACATGGTGAACCCGGGCTCGCTGCTGCTCTCGGCCACGTTCATGCTGGAGCACCTGGGCTGGGGGGAGGCGTCGCGCGCCGCGGAGAACGCGCTGGAGAAGACGATCCTGCAGAAGCGCGTGACGTACGATCTCGCCCGGCTCATGGGCGACGTGAAGCCGCTGAAGACGTCGGAGTTCGCGGGCGCCATCATCGAGAACCTCGCCGGATGAGCGACTTCGTGAAATACCTGTCCGTGGACCGGGTGCGTCTGGGCGTCCCGGTCGCGGACCGGAAGGCGGTCCTCTCGGAGCTGGCGGAGCTGCTCGGCGGCACGGACCGTGCCGCGCGCGAGGCCGTCCGCGACGATCTCGACCGTCGCGAGCAGATGGGCTCCACCGGGGTGGGGGGAGGCATCGCCTTCCCCCATGCCCGTGCCGGTCTGCTGCCCGGGCTTCGCATCGCGTTCCTGCGCGCCGCGGAGCCCGTGTCCTACGCCGCGCTGGACGGCCGTCCGGTCGACCTCTTCGTGGCCATCGCCGGCCCCGAGAACCTGCGCCGCGAGTACCTCGGCGTGCTCGGCACGCTGTCGTACCTGTTCCGCTCCGACCGCGTGCGCGAGGAGCTGCGCGCCGCGACCACGCCGGATGCGGTGGTGGACCTCCTGAGGAAGCTGTCGGCGGACGCGGCGCGTCCCGCATAGGGGCGGGCGGACGCGCCGGTCGGTGCGGGCGAGGGGCGGGCCTGCCCCGCGATGCGCCATCCGTGGATTGGCGGTGGCCGCCCCGGCGGGTTCCCCGCGGCGGGCGCTCGGCCTCCGCCTTCCAGGCTCCGGCCTTCGCTCCTGCGGCGACGGCCTCCGGCCGTCCGGGCCTCCGGCCGCGCCGCAGAGCCGCCGCGGGAAACCCGCCGGGGCGGCCACCGCCAATCCACGGATGGCGCATGGCGGGGCAAGCCCGCCCTTCGCCCGCACCTCGCCGCATCCTGGGGAGGAGCGGGTAGCCCCACTGCCGTGTCGGATCCCTCCGGGCTTCCACACCCCCTCCTTCGCGGGCGGCGAAGCGGTGGGCGCGAGCGGGATGGGTGGCGGGAGC
>CAYYFX010000020.1:0-49250 GCA_964471155.1 uncultured Gemmatimonadota bacterium
GCCCGAAGGGCGCGGTGCGCTCACGCGCAGAGGCCCGCGAGAGGGGCACCGGGGCTCCCGGCCCATCCGCCCCGACCGCCTCGTGCCGCCTTCGCCCCGCTGGCCACCCGCGCGCGCCAAGGTCGCAGCACGCGCGACGAGCGACAACCGCGCGCCGCGCCGCGCCGCATCGATCGTCACACGGGCCAGTCGCGAAGGATCCGCTCGGTCTCCTCGGAGTGGCCGGACTCGTCGCGCACCATGTCCTCGAGCTGCACGGCGAGGCCCTTGTCGCCCATCTCGTCGGCCTGCTTCGCCCGCTCGGTGTAGTCGCGCGCGGCGCGGCGCTCGGCCTCCAGCACCGCTTCGAGCATGGCGCGGTTCGTGGTGGCCTTCGGCACCGGGTTCGGTGTCGTCGTGGGCTCGCCGCCGAGCGCCACGATCTTGTTGGCGAGGAACTGCGCGTGGCCCTGCTCGTCCGCCACCTCGGCCAGGAAGAACGCCGAGAGCTGCGGGCGGAACGGGCCCGTGGCCTTCGCCGCGTACGTCAGGTACTGGAGGATCGCGCTGAACTCGTTCGCCAGATCCTCGTTGAGCTTCCGGATCAACGTCGCCTTGTCCACGACTCCCTCCCGGACACGGTCCTTCGCAACCTACGGAGGGGGGGAGGGGGCGTCAAACGCCGCGGTCAGCCGCGCTCCGCCAGCTTCGCGCGCTGGATCTTGCCGTTGTCCGTGCGCGGGATCGCGTCGATCCAGGCGAACGCGGCCGGCAGCTTGTAGGGCTCGATGCGCCCGCGGAGGTGCTTCGCCAGCTCCTTCGGAGCCAGCGGTGCCGCGCCCGCGGCGGCCACGAGGTACGCCTTCACCGCGAAGCCGGTGATGCCCTGGGGGTCCGGGATCCCGACGCAGGCGCACTCGGCCACGGCGGGCAGTTCCTCCAGGGCCCGCTCGATCTCCAGCGGCGAGACCTCGCGGCCGCCCACGTTGATCATGTCCTTCTCGCGGCCCTCGAGGCGCAGCCAGCCGTCCGCGTCGCGCGTGCCCACGTCGCCGCTGACGAGCCAGCCGTCGAGGAACGCGGCCGCGGTCAGCTCCGGATCCTCCCAGTAGCCGCTCATCAGCGTCTCGCCGCGCACGACGATCTTCCCGCGCTCCCCGGGCGCGCGGTCGGCGCCGGCGTCGTCCACGACGCGGATCTCGACGCCGGGCGTGGCGCGGCCCAGCGAGTCCCGGTGGGGCCCGGCGGAGTGGAACTCCACGAACGCGGAGCGCGACGCCTCCGTGAGCCCGTAGTGCATGCACAGCCGCGTGCGCGGGAGCATGCGCATGAGCCGCTCGCGATGCTCCGCCGGCATCGACGCCGAGCCGATCTCCACCCAGCGCAGCGTGTCCGCGAAGTCGGCGAGGCGGTCCCCGGTCGTCTGCAGCAGCACGGCCAGACCGGCGGGCACGAAGGAGAAGCCGGCCGCCCGGTGTTCCTGCATCGCGCCGAACAGCCGGCCCGCGGAGGTGAAGCCGTCCACCAGCACGAGCGCGCCGCCCGCGAGCACCTGGCAGCGCAGCCGGCCCAGTCCGA
Source organism: uncultured Gemmatimonadota bacterium (assembly GCA_964471155.1). Taxonomy (GTDB): domain Bacteria; phylum ARS69; class ARS69; order ARS69; family ARS69; genus CAYYFX01. Next base: position 1,558 of record CAYYFX010000020.1, read on the forward strand.
AGGAGTGGCTCAGCGGCAGCGGCACGACCTCGCGGTCGTCCGGCCCGTTGCCCACGAACGCGTTGATGTTGCGTGCGGCCGCGGTGATCGCGCGGTGGCTCAGCACGACGCCCTTGGGGCGGCCGGTCGTGCCGCTCGTGAACAGCACGTCCGCGACGTCCCCGGGGCCGCGCAGCGCGGGATCCGCATCGAGCGTCGGCCCGCCGGGCGCGCCGAGCTCCTCCACGTCGCGCACGTCGCGTCCGCCCGCGTCCACCGCGCGCGCGAGGTACAGCGCGCGCGGCCGTGTCCGCTCCGCGATGTCGACGAGGCGTCCGGACGGAATGCGCGGATCCACCGGCAGCGCGATCGCGCCCAGGTGGTGCACGGCGAAGTAGCCGCACACGAAGGCCGGCGTGGACGACGCGGCGAGGATGACGCGGTCCCCGGCCTGCACGCCCGACGCGGCCAGCCGCGCCGCGGCCGCGCGCACGCGCGACGACAGCTCGGCCCACGTGAGCGCGACGTTCTCCGCGGCCACCGCGAGGCGGTCCCCGTCGCGCCGCCCGCGATCGTGCAGGGTCGCGACCAGCGGCGTCACGACGCCCCGTTCGCCCCGCGCCGCGCGGCCACGAAGCCGGCGATGCGCCGCACCGAGTCCAGGTTCTCCGGGACGAGATCCTCGTCGCCGATGTCGACCGCGAACGTCTTCTCCAGCCAGGCGACCATGGCCACGAGCGACAGGGAGTCCAGGATGTCGTGGTCGAAGAGCGAGTCCGTCTCGGACAGCTCGCCGTCGTCGAAGTCGGCGAAGCGGACCTCCTCGAGGTACCCGCGCACCTGCGCGGCGATCGCGGCGACGGCGTCGCCGTTCCCGGGCGAGGAGGCCGCGGGCATCGCCGGCGGCGCGACGCTTACCCGATCCGCGGGCGCCGGCGCCGGGACGACGGCCTCCGCGGGCTCCTCCTTCCGCTCGCGCCACGGCCGCGCCGGGAAACCGGAGACGACCGTCTGCGCCGGCACGTCGCTCACGACCACGCTCGCGGGCGCGATGATGGCGCCCTCGCCCACGGTCACGCCGTCCTGGATCATCGCGTTCATGCCCACGCGCACGTTGCGCCCGATGCGGATCTCGCCCCCGGTGAACCGCTCCTTCTCCGACGCGGTGGCGCCGGTGCGCTCCACCACGTAGCGTCCGCCCGCGACCATCGACCCGCCGGCGAGCGACACGTTCTCCGCGATCCGGATGGGCCCCTGCGAGATGATCCTGCAGCCCGCGCCCACGCTCGTGTCCGCGCCGAGCGAGATGCCGCCCACCTTCGCCTGGATGGACGCGCCGCGGTTCACGATCACCCGATCCGCGAGCACCACGCCCTCGTCGCCGGCGCCGCGCCCGTCGATGAGCGCGTCGTCGTCCAGGATGACGCCGTCGCCGAGGCGGATGCGCTCGGGATGGCGGATCGTGACCCGGCAGCCGAACACCACCTTGCCCCCGATGACCGGGAACAGGGAGCGCCACAAGACGCCGCGCAGCGCCATGCCCAGCGCCCCCGGGATCGGTCCGAGCAGGGTCGTGAGCAGCTCGTACCGGAGCAGGCTCCAGAAGCCGGGGCGCGCCAGCACGAGGTCGGCGTAGCGGCGCAGCGGCGACACCCGGCCGCCGTACAGCCGGTGCCGGATGAACTGGGCCTCGTCCAGCCGGTTGCGTTCGGGGCGGTCCACTCGGGTCCTTTCCGGGAGCCGGAGCCGGGTCCGGGGAGGGGCGGCAATCCCGTGATCTGCTATGATCTTCGACCCTCTTCGAGCCGATCCTGAGACGGCCGGAGGGCTTCCGCCGCGCCGGAGCCTACCGCACCGTGGCGACGGCTGGCGAGAGCGGACCGCGACGCGCGGCCCGCGAGACGTCCTCGAACCGCGCATGCCCGGAGCGATCCGGACGGGGGCCCCGTGAAGCCAGGGCGGATCCTGCAGATCGCCGTCAGCGTCGTGCTGCTGGCCGTGCTTGTCCGGTGGATCGACGGTCCGTCGTTCCTCCGCGCGGTGCGCGGCGCGGACCCGGGGTTGCTCGCCCTGGCGCTGCTGCTCGCCGTGGCGGACCGGGCGCTGATGGCGCTCAAGTGGAACATCCTCCTAGTGGCCCGCGACATCCGGGTGGGGTGGTGGCGGGCGGTCCGCGTGTACTGGTCGTCCACCTTCCTCGGGCTCTTCCTGCCGGCCACCGTGGGCGCGGACGTCGTTCGGGCGGTCATGCTGTCCCGCAGCGAGACCCGCCGCGCGGAGATCGTGTCGTCCATCCTGGTGGAGCGGTTCCTCGGGATGGTGGCGCTGGGCCTGGCCGGAGTCGTCGGCGCGGCGCTCGCGCCCGCGGTGCTCGGGAAGCTGGAGTTCGACCGGGACCGGCTGCTGCTGCTCGCGATCGCCGCGGCCGTGGCCGTGACCGCCGCGTTCGCGTTCTCCCTGACGGACGCGTCCGGCCGCCTGGCCGAGGGGCTGGCGGCCCGCGTGGCCGGGAAGCGGCACGTCGGCCGGGTCGCCGAGGTGCTCGTCAAGGTGTTCCGGTCGTTCCGCGCGTACCGCGAGCACCGCGGCGCGCTCTCGCTGTTCTTCGGGCTCACGCTGCTGGAGCAGCTCCTCCCGATGGTGCGGGCGTACGTCGTGGCGCGCGCGATGCACCTGGACGTGCCCTTCCTGTTCTTCGCGTCGATGGTGCCCATCGAGCTCCTGGTGATCCGGCTGCCGCTCTCCGTGGACGGCTTCGGCATCCGCGAGGGTCTGTTCACGTGGTTCCTGATGCAGCGCGGCATCGACGAGAGCGTGGGGTTCGCGGTGGGCCTCGTGAACCACGTGCTGTTCCTGCTGGCGGTCCTGCCGGGGGGCGTGATGCACTTCCTCGGCGAGCGGAAGGCGCCGCCCGCGGGGACGGCGGTTCCCGGCGGTCCGGGTCGATAGGAGGGGGGCGGGCGACGTGTGCGGAATCTGCGGGGTGGTGGATCCGGCGGGGGTGGACGAGGCGGCGCTGCGCCGCATGACGGACGCGATCGCGCATCGCGGCCCGGATGACGCGCGGGTCTGGGTGGACGGGATGGCCGGGCTCGGGCACCGCCGGCTGTCGATCATCGACCTGTCCGACGGCACCCAGCCGATGGCGAACGAGGACGGCGCCGTCCGCATCGCGTTCAACGGCGAGATCTACAACTTCCAGGACCTCCGCCCGGACCTCGAGGCGCGGCACACCTTCCGCACGCGCAGCGACACCGAGGTGATCCTGCACCTGTACGAGGACCTCGGCGACGCGTGCGTCACGCGCTTCCGCGGCATGTTCGCCTTCGGGCTGTGGGACGCACGGCGGCGGCGCCTGCTCGTCGCCCGCGACCACCTCGGGCAGAAGCCCCTGTACTGGGTGCAGGACGGGGACCGCTTCGCCTTCGCGTCCGAGATCAAGGCGCTCCTGGCGTGGGATCCCTCCCTGCGCGAGGTGGACGACAACGCGCTGCACGAGTACCTGAGCGTGCGCATCGTGACGCCGCCGCGCTCCATGTTCCGCCGCGTGCGCAAGCTGCCGCCCGGGCACACGCTCGTGTTCGAGAACGGCCGCGTCACGGTGTCGCCGTACTGGCAGCTGAGGTTCGAGCCGAAGCGGCGTGCCTCCCTCGCGGACACCGTCGAGGAGCTGGACGCGAAGGTGCGGGAGACCGTGCGCTACCACCTGGTCAGCGACGTGGAGGTGGGGGCGTTCCTCTCCGGCGGGTACGACTCGTCCATCGTCGTGGGGATGATGGCGGGGCTGACCGGCGGCGGGTTCAAGACGTTCACCGGGGACATCCGCTACGGGAACTACGCCGAGGGCCCGTGGGCGGAGAACGTGGCGCGCCGGTACGGCACGGACCACCGCGTGATCGAGATCTCGCCGTCGTTCGTGCGCGGGCTGCCGGTCGTGGTGGACAAGCTGGACGAGCCGTCGGATCCGTTGTCGCTGTGCCAGTACCACCTGGCGGAGTTCACGCGCCGCGACGTGAAGGTGGCGCTGGGCGGCGAGGGCGGGGACGAGCTGTTCGGCGGCTACGACCGCTACTACGGCAACCTGTACGTGAACTACTACGCGCTGCTGCCGGCGGCGTTCCGGCGCGCCGTGATGGGCCCGCTGCTGGACGCGGTGTCCGGCGGCTCCTGGTACCGCAGCCTCGGGCACCGGCTGAAGTGGATGCACCACCTGGCCTTCCACGAGGGCGGGGAGCGGTACGCGAAGAGCCTGGGCTATTTCTACTTCTCGGAGGAGTGGCGGAACCGCGTGTACGCCGACGGGTTCCTGTCCCGGGTGGCGTCCTTCGATCCGGAGGGCACGATCAAGGAGCACTTCGACTCCGCGAACGCGAAGGAGCTGGTGGACCGCATGCTGCACTCCGACAGCCGCGTGCGCATGCCGGATCACCCGGTGATGATCCTGGACCGCATGACCATGGCCCACGGGCTGGAGGCGCGGTGCCCCTTCCTGGACCACGAGCTGGCGGAGTTCTGCGCGTCCATCCCGCCGGAGTACAAGGTGCGCGGGCGGGAGCTGCGCGTGATCGAGAAGGAGCTGGCGAAGCGGTACCTGCCGGCGGAGAACCTGGCGCGCTCCAAGCAGGGCTTCGCCTCGCCGCTCACGTACATCCTGGCCGACGAGTTCCGGCACCTGCACGGCACGCTGCTGGAGCGCTCGCACCTCGTGCGGGACGGCTACCTGCGCGCGGACGGGATCCGCACGCTCCTGGAGGAGCACCTCGGGAAGCGTCGGGACCACGGGCAGCGGCTGTGGCTGCTGTGCACGGCGGAGATCTGGTATCGCCTGTTCCTGGACCGCGTGAGCCCCGAAGCGCTCTCGGCCGAGCTGGCCGCGGGCGCCGCCGCGGCGTCGTGAGGCGCCGCCTCGCCGCGTCCCCCGGGGCGCTCGTGGCGCTGGCCGCGCTGGGCTGCGTCGCGCCGGAGGCGCCCTTGCCGCCGCCGGACGGGCGCGCGCCGTATCCGCAAAGCCGCGTGCTGGGGCCGCTCGCGCCGGACTGGTCCCGGTACGTCACCCTCGCGCCCGGCTCGGACAACTGGCCCGTCACCTGGGCGGCGGACGGCGCGCAGTACACGTCCTTCGGCGACGGCGGCGGCTTCGGCGGCACGAACGAGGACGGGCGCGTCAGCCTCGGCGTCGCGCGCCTGGACGGGGACCACGACGGCTTCCTCGGCACGAACCTCTGGGGCGGGGTCGGCGGCGCCGCGCCGGACTTCGACGGGAAGAGCTACGGCATCCTCGCCGTCGGGGACGTCCTGTGGATGTGGGTGGGCCCGGGATCCGGCACGGACTCCTACGCGGAGGCGCGGCTCGCGCGGTCCACGGATCGCGGCGCGTCCTGGGAGCGGATGTCCTGGTCGTTCCCGGGGCGCACGCGCCTGGCGATGCCCACGTTCCTGCAGTACGGGCGTGACCGCGCCGGCGCGCCGGACGACTTCGCCTACGCGTACTTCATCCGCCGCGAGGATCGCGGGGACAAGCTCACGGTGCACCGCCCGGGCGCCCTGGACCTGGCGCGCGCGCCGGTCGACCGCATCGGGGAGCGGGACGCCTGGGAGTTCTTCGCGGGCGGCGCCGGCGCGCCGACGTGGACCGCGGATGCGGACGCGCGCGTGCCCGTGTTCGAGGATCCGAACGGCGTGGGCTGGTGCGTGTCGGCGGTGCACCTGCCGCGTCCGGACCGCATCGTGCTGTGCACGGAGCATGCGGCGTCGTTCACGTCGAATCTCGGCATGTTCGAGGCGCCGGCGCCGTGGGGCCCGTGGTCCACCGTGGAGTACGCCGAGCGCTGGGGCGAGCCGCACGTTCCGGCGAAGGCCTTCTTCTGGACGTTCGCACCGAAGTGGTCGACGGGGGAGGAGGTCGTGCTGGTCTTCACCGGCATCGACGAGCTGGACGCGTGGTGCTCGGTGCCCGCCGTCTTCGGGGCGCCGGTCGCGCCCTGACGCGCACCCGCCGTCCGGGAGCCGCCGCGTCGTCCGCGTCTAGCGGGTGCCGCTCCGGAAGCCGGCCTTCACGCGCCCCCAGGACTTCCCGGCCATCCCGCTCGACGCCGAGGACGGCAGCAGCACCGACGCGGCGATCGGCTCCAGGAACGGCGCGATCACGTCGTAGTCCCCGTGGAACGGATCCTGCCAGCCCTCGCCCAGGCGCGCCGCCACCACGTCCAGGGACGGGATCACGACGATGAGGCTCTCGTACAGGCCCCACGCGAAGTACGTGTCCGTGGGCGCATCGAGCGTGCCGTCGGCGTTCGTCCACCACAGCAGGCCGTAGTGCGCGGTGGCGCCGGGATAGCGCGGCGGGTTGAGGTTCGGGAGCGACGCGATCGACGGGTCGGCCTGCCCCATCTGCGCGATCCACGACGAGGGCACCAGCGGGACTCCCTCCCACACGCCCTGGCGCAGGCAGAGGTACCCCACGCGCGCGAGCCCGTCCACGGACATGGAGACCGCGGATCCGATCTGGCGCCGCGGGATGCCCTGGATCGTGGGCTCGCGGTAGGCGTGCGGCGCCCAGGAGAACTCGCTGCCGGCGACCCCGATCGGGTCCAGGATCCGCGTCTCGAGCACGACGGCGAGATCCTGCCCGAAGCGCACCGTGAGGACGTCCCCGAGCCAGTCCGCCCCGCAGTTGCTGTACTGCCACGCCGTGCCCGGCTCGTACAGGAAGTGCGCGTAGTCCGCCGGCTGCGGGAAGCCGCCCGAGTGCGTGGCCAGGGAGCGGATCGTGACGTCGTCGATCCAGCCGGTCGTGTCGTTCGAGGACGGGGGGACCGCGAGGGACGCGAGGTGGGTCACGGCGTCGTCGTCCAGCGACAGCAACCCGTCGCCCACGGCGAGACCGAGCAGCAGCGACCCGAGGGACTTCGTGGTGCTCTTCAGATCCAGGACGGCATGGGTGTTTCCCCAGGACTCCACGACGTAGCCGGAGCGGACGATCATGCCCGCGCCGCCGGCGAAGCCGGCGGCCTGCGCGAGGAGCGCCGGATCCATGCCCATCGCCTCCGGCGTGGCCGTGTCCCACGAGGATCCGGGATAGACCGCGCCCGCGGACGCGGCGCCCGGCGGCAGGAGGGCGAGGAGAAGGGCGGGAAGCACGGCGGGAAGAGCGGCAGGGATCGGGTCCCCGCCGCCCCGCAACAGCGGGCCCAACCGGCGATGAGGCAATCGGGGGTGTCGCATGGGCACCTCTCCCGCGGGATCGTCGAAGGACGGCGAGTATACCGCGTCAGCGGCCCCCCGTGCCGCGCCCGTCCATCGCGGCGGTCGTACCCGTCCGTCCCTCAGCGCGGCCGCGGGGTGAGCCCGGCCGCCGTGCGGACGCGCTCCAGGAGCGGGCGGGCGTGGGCGCGCGCGCGCACGGCCCCGTCCGCCAGCACGTCGGCCAGGTCGTCCGGCCGGGCCAGGAGCTCCCGGCGCTTCTCGCGGGCGGGACCGAACGTCTCCTCCACCTTCGCGAGGAGCGCCTTCTTCGCCTCGCCGTAGCCCATGCCGCCGGCGCGGTAGCGCCGCTCCATCTCCTCGCGCTCGCCGGCCGTCGCGAACAGCCGGTACAGCGCGAAGACGGTGCACTTCGCGGGGTCCTTCGGCTCCTCCACCGGCGTCGAGTCCGTGACGATGGACATCACGCGCTTCCTCATCGTCCCGGGCTCGTCGAAGAGGTCGATCGTGTTGCCGTAGCTCTTCGACATCTTCTCGCCGTCCAGCCCCGGCACCACCGCGGTCTCCTCGAGGATGTGCGGCTCGGGGACCCGGAAGATCTCGCCCCACTCGTTGTTCACGCGGATGGCCAGGTCCCTCGAGATCTCCACGTGCTGCTTCTGGTCCTTGCCCACGGGCACGAGATCCGCGTCGTACGCGAGGATGTCCGCGGCCATCAGCACCGGGTACGCGAAAAGGCCGTGCGACGGCTCGATGCCCTTCGCCACCTTGTCCTTGTAGCTGTGCGCGCGCTGCAACAGGCCCACCGGCGCGAAGCAGGAGAGGAACCACGCGAGCTCGTGGTGCTCGGGCACGTCCGCCTGGTCGAACAGGACGCTCCGCGCGGGGTCCAGTCCCAGGGCGAGGTAGCTGGCGGCGATGTCCAGGATCCGCTCCCGGAGCTTCCCCCCCTCGCGCAGCGAGGTCAGCGCGTGGTAGCTGGCGATGAAGAAGAAGCACTCGTGCGCCCGCTGCAGTTCCAGGAACTGGCGGATGGCCCCGAACCAGTTCCCCAGGTGGAGGGCGCCCGAAGGCTGGATTCCCGACAGGACTCGCACGTTCCCCTCCTTCGTCACGGGGCGTCGTCACGGGGGCGGCGATTCTATGCGCAACGCGGGCTCCGGGGAACCCGCCGCGGCGCCGCGCCGGGCGGGTTCCCCCGGCCGGGTCGACCTGCTACGATGCGAGCACTGCCGGTTTCCCCCCCGGAAGAGTCGCCCCGGCGCAGCGAGGCCCCATGATCCGCGTGCGGCGATTCCCGGATGACGCCGGCCCCCCCGGGGGAGCCGCCGCGACGCTCGCGATCGCGGTGCTCCTCGCCGCGGGGACCGCCGCGCACGCGGCGTTCACGGACGTCACGGTCACGCACACCGGCACCCCCGTATGGGGCGTCACGTTCGGCCTCGCCTGGGGCGACTTCGACGTCGACGGGGATCCGGACGCGTTCGTGTGCCGGCACTTCGATCGCCCCGTCATCTTCCGGAACCATGGCGACGGCACCCTCTCGTATCCCGTGTTCCCGCCGCTGTTCGATGCGCCGGTGGACCACCACGGACCGCTCGTCGCGGACCTCGACGAGGACGGCGATCCGGACGTCTATCTCACGGCGGGGGCGGACGCGGGCTTCGGGGACTCCCTGAAGCGCCTGTACCGCAACGACGGCCTCGACGTCGACGGCCGGCTCACGTTCGTGGACGTCGCGGCGGAGTGCGGCGTCACGGACCTGCTGGCCCGCGGCCGGTCCTCCTCCGGGATGGACGTGGAGGGGGACGGGGACGTGGACATCTTCGTGGCCAAGGCGTCGCGCGTGGCCAGCCCGAACTCGCTGTTCCTGAACGACGGGGCGATGCACTTCACCGACGGCGCGGCGAGCGCCGGCCTCGCGGACGACTTCGGCTGCGTGGGCGGCCTGTGGGCGGACTACGACGGGGACGGCGACCCGGACCTGCTGATCGGCGGCGAGGAGGAGGTCTTCTTCGAAACGCGGCTGTATCGCAACGAGGGGAACCTCACCTTCACGGATGTCACCGCATCGGTCCTGCCCGGCCTGGGCCAGATCGCCGCCGCCTCCTGGGGCGATGCGGACAACGACGGCGACCTCGACCTCGCCGTGGGCCTGGGGGACCGCGCGCTGTTCGATGCCGTGACGTGGACCCCGGACTCCCTGCGGTACTTCTTCAACACGCGCTACCAGGACAACGGCCTGGACGGGTTCGGGTTCCTCCAGACCGGGGACAGCGCCACGTACAACATCTCGCAGGACGGGTTCTTCCAGTCGGACCGCATCTTCATCGCGGCGGAGGGCTGGCACCCGTTCCTGTCGCCGTTCACGCTTCCGTTCGAGATCTTCAACGCGCCGTTCTTCATGCCCGGGGAGACGCTGGCCACGTACATCTGGTCCGACAGCCTCTTCGGCGCCTGGCACCTCCGCTGCAATGCGCCGCCGGAGGCGGGCCATGCCTTCGCCGGCATCATCACGACGAACGGCGAGTTCACGGCCGTCGGTCCGGTCGGACTGGAGCCGTACCAGATTCCCGGTCCGCGCGGGACGCGCCTGTGGCGGAACGACGGCGGCGTCTTCACGGACGTGAGCGCCGCTGCCGGTCTCGGCGACGCCGTGAACGTGCACGTCCTGGAATGGGTGGACGTGGACCAGGACGGCTGGCTGGACCTGTACGTGGAGAACAAGGGGGACACGCAGGTGCTCAACGCGCCGAACGTGTTCTACCGGAACCTCCAGGGCACGGCCTTCGCCGACGAGACCGCGGCGTGGAATCTGCAGGGTCCGGTCGGCGGGGGCCTCGGCGACGCGTTCGCGTGGGAGGACTTCGACGACGACGGCGACCTGGACGTGATGCTGACCTCCGGCGCCGGGCCGCGCGCCCTCGCCCTGCTGGAGCGGGTCCGCCTGCTGCGCAACGACGGCGTCGCGGGCAACCGGCTGCGCGTGGATCTGGAGGGCGTCCTCTCCACGCGGGACGGGTACGGGGCGACGGTGACCTGCGTGTCGGCGGGCGCGAAACGGCAGGTCCGCTACGTGACCGGGAACACCTGGCGCGGGAACCCGACGATGCTCGACCCGTACTTCGGACTCGGCACCGACGCGTTCGCGGACTCGTTGATCGTGGCCTGGCCGTCGGGCGTCGTGGACGTGTTCACGAACGTCCCGGCCGGCCGCGTGACCGTGACCGAGAGCGACCCCACGTTCGTGGTCGGGCCCGGCGCCGCGGCGACCGGGACGCCCCTGCGGCTGGACGCGCAGCCGAACCCCGCCTCCGGCGGCGCGGTGCTGTTCGCCGCGGGTCGCCGCGCGGGCGAGCCCGCACGGCTCCTGCTCCGGGACGCCGCGGGCCGGCGCGTCCTGGATCGCGTGCTCGCGCCGGGCGAGGACCGCGTGGCGTGGGACGGTCGCGACGCGCGCGGCCGGCCGGCGGCCGCCGGCGTGTACTTCGCCCGCCTGACCGAAGGCGCGCGCTCGACCGGGACGAAGCTGGTGTTCCTCGGCCGCTGACGCGGCTAGTTCTCGTCGGCCCCGAGGTCGAACTGCAGCGCGGAGCCCGGCCGGGCCTGCCCGTCCACGTCGCGGGACTGGTCGCCGAAGAGATCCGGGTTCAGGAAGAGCGGGTCGCCGCGGTTCACCGCCGGGTTCGCGCCGCCGGACGCCAGCGGGGAGATCAGGTGGAAGTCCGCCTGGTCCACGTTCACGAACATGTCCGCGAGCGCCACTCCCGTGACGAGCCGGTTGCCGTACAGCGTGCCCGTCTCGCCGTTCACGAACTCCGAGGAGTTGAGCTGCGCCTCGTCGGCGGGATCCGGGCCGTCGAAGTTCTCGTAGGGCGGGGTGCCCGCCGAGACGAACAGGTTGCCCAGCATCCAGGCGGGATCGGCGTCCGCGGACTCCTCCACGATGGCGTGGCGCTCGGCGTTCCCGCGGGTGAGCAGGATGTTCCCGCCCAGCGCCGGCCGGCCCGTGCGGATGCGCACGGCGGCCGCCACGTCGGCCGTGACGCCGCCGGAGAGCTGCGCGCAGATCGTGTTGAAACCGAGCCGCACGGTGCCCGTGGTCTCGATGTCCACGCCCGAGCACGACCCCGTCGCCCAGCCCCCGTCGATGAACGACGCGGTGGCCAGCAGCGACGCCGCGTCGCGCACCTCGATGCCGCGCGCGTCCGCGTGCACCGGCGTCCCGGCCCCGTCCCGCCCGCCGTGGACGCGGCAGCGCGCCGTCTGCACGTCCGACGCGCCCCGCACGCGCAGCGCGGTTCCGCTGCCGGAGCGGCGGGCCTCGAACGTGCAGTCGGCGAACACGACGGTCGCGTCCAGCACGTCGGCCGCCACGGCGCCGCCGTTGCGGGCATCGAACTTGACGCGCGAGATCAGGGAGGTGCCGATGGAGGAGTTCCGCACCTCGAGGGGGATGTCCCCGCCCGCGGGACGAACCCACGTCTCGTAGGCGGCGCCCTCCTCGAAGAACGTCTCCGGATCGAGCCCGCCGAAGATCGAGCGGTCCGGGCCGTCGATCACGATCGGCGTGTCGTACACGCCGGCCGAGAGGAAGATGGCGCCGCCGCCGGAGGTGCGGTCCAGGGCTTCGGCCAGCGTGCGGACCGCGCGGTCCGGCGAATCCCCGGACCGGCCGTCGTCCCCGTCCACCGAGTCCACGTACACGCCGGACGGATACGCCACGTCCACCGTCACGGTGGCCGTCACCGAACCGTGGGGGTTGCTGGCCGAGAGCGTATACGTCCGCGTCCCCACCGGGCGGACGGACAGCGCGCCCTGCGCCGGCGGCGACAGCGGCCCGACGTCCGGCGCCACGGAGGCGGCCGACGCGCCGGCGATCCGCCACCGCAGCTGGGTCCACTCCCCGTGGAGCAGTTCCGTGTCCGTGGCCACGAAGTACTCGACGACCGGCGGGCCGTCGGGCGCCGGGTCGGGACCGGCGGGTTCGTCCGAATCCGAGCACGCCGCCAGGGGCAGCGCGAGGGCGAGCATCCAGAGGGGACGTCTCACGGGGTGTCCTCGGGCGGTCGGGGTGGAGGGGGGCGGGCCCCGAGCGGACCGGCGGCGAAGCCGCGGACGCGACCGGCGACGAAGCCGAAGGGCGGTGCTAGAATGGCACTTCGACCGCCCCCGCATCCGTCGCACCCGACCACCCCCGTCCAGGAAATCCCGTGAAGCGGACCCCCGCCTTCGTCGCCCTCGTGCAGTCCGCGGTGCTCGCGGCCGCGTCCGTCGCGCCCGCCGTCGACCTCGGGGACGGTCTCGTCCACCTCCGGGCGGAGACCTGGGACGCGGCCTCGGGGCCGGCCGCCGCGCCGGACGAGGCCCGCCTCGCGCCCGGCGCCTGGGTCGTGGTGTTCGACGGCCCGCAGGGCCGCGCCACCGCCGACGCGCTGGAGGGCGCCGGCGGTCGTGTGCTGGGATTCGTCCCGTCGAATGCCTGGCTCGTGTGGGGCGACGCGGAGGCGGCCCGGCGCATGGCGCAGGCGGCCGGGGCGATCCGCGTGGAACCGTATCGCGCGGGCTGGAAGCTCTCCCCGGAGATCGCACCCTCCGGTCCGCGCGCGGAGGGCGCGCAGCGCTGCTTCGTGGAGATCTGGCCGGGGGAGAGTCCCGCGGCGGCGGCCGATCGCGTGCGCGCGGCCGGCGCGGACGTGCTCCAGGTGGTGGACGGCTTCGGGCTGCGCCGCCTCGTCGTGCGGGCGGACCGGGAGACGCTGGCGCGCGTCGCCGCCGTCCCCGCGGTGCAGTGGATCGAGCCGCTCCCGCGGCCCACCCTGCGCAACGACACGGTCCGCTGGGTGATCCAGTCCGACGACGCCGCCACGGAGGCGGTTCCCCTGCACGACCGGGGGCTGTTCGGCGAGGGCGAGATCATCGGCCACATCGACGAGCCGCCGTACATGCCGAGCTGCTACTTCCGCGACGACACCGGCAACACGCCCGGCCCGCTGCACCGCAAGGTCGTGGCGCTGCGCCGGGTGAATCCGCCCTCGGCCGGCGCCCACGGCACGCACACCGCGGGCACGGCGGCAGGCGAGAACGTGGACCCGGGCTTCCCGCAGCATCGCGGCATGGCCCCGAAGGCGAAGCTGTCGTGCAGCAGCTACTACGACCTGCACGGCGCCACCGGGGACACGGTCGCGTCGAACCTCGCGGAGTTCTTCGCGCTCGCGCACGCGGACGGCGCGCGGATCCACACGAACAGCTGGGGCGACGACACGCGCTTCGACTACACCGCGTGGTGCGCGGACATCGACACGTTCTCGCGACAGCACGAGGACGACCTGGTCGTGTTCTCGGCCACGAATCTCGCCACGCTGCGCACGCCGGAGAACGCGAAGAACTGCCTCGCCGTGGGCGCCACGCTCCGCCCGCCGAGCGAGGGCGCGCGTTCGTCGGGCGGCACCGGGCCGACGGCGGACGGACGGCGCAAGCCGGAGGTGTACGCGCCCGGGCGGGACACTCGCTCGGCGTTGGTGGGGGAGTGCGCCACCGGCACGAGCTCCGGCACCAGCATGGCCGCGCCCGCGGTGGCCGGCGGCGCCGCGCTCGTGCGCGAGTACTTCCGCCGCGGGTATTTCCCCACCGGCGTGCCCTGGCCGGGGCACGAGCGCACACCGACCGGGGCGCTCCTGAAGGCGGTGGTGATCAACAGCGCCGTGGACATGACCGGCGAGGTCGGCTACCCGAGCAACGTGGAGGGCTGGGGCCGCATCCTGCTGGACGACGCGCTGTACTTCCCCGGGGACGACCGCCGGCTCTGGCTGCGCGACGTGCGCCACGCGCAGGGGCTCGCCACCGGGGAGCAGGACGTCTGGCGCTTCGAGGTGGCCTCGGCCGCGGAGCCGCTGAAGGTGACGCTGGTGTTCATGGACCAGCCCGCGGCGCCCGGGGCGGGGATCACGCCGGTCAACGATCTCGACCTCGAGGTGCAGGGCCCGTCCGGCCTGTATCGCGGGAACGTGATCGACACGCTGGCCGGCCAGTCGCTCACCGGCGGATCGCCCGACGCGCTGAACGACGTGGAGCGCGTGCTGCTCGCGGCGCCGCCGCCGGGGGCGTACACCGTGCGCGTGCGCGGCACGTCGGTGCCGCTGGGGCCGCAGGGCTATGCGGTCGTGGCGAACGGCGCGCTGTCCCCGAGGGACTTCGTGACGACGCCGGCGCCGGAGCCGGACCACGCCGCCGCGGAGCCGGCGCCGCGCGCGGCGGTGGCGGGCGAGGCGGTCCTGGAAGGTCCCGTGCCGAACCCGTTCCGCTCGTCCACCACCGTGCGCTTCGCGCTGCCGCAGCCGGGGCCGGTGGACATCGCGGTGTACGACCTCTCCGGGCGACGCGTGCGCACGCTGCTCGCCGGGGCGCTGGACGCCGGCGAGCAGCGCGCCACCTGGGACGGACGCGACGACTCCGGCGCGCGGGTCGTCGCGGGCATCTACTTCGTGCGTCTCCGCGCCGCGGGCGGCGAGCGCCTCGTCAAGACCGCCCTCCTGCGGTGAGCGTGCGACGCCGGCTCGCGGATGCCGGCGTGCTGCTGGCGGGATGCGTCGTCGCGCTGGCGCTCGCCGAGGCCCTTCTCGGCGCGTTCTGGCCGCAGCACTCGGACGTCACGCTCGGCATGTTCGAGCAGGATCCCGCCGCCGGATACCGCCTGCGCGGCTCGTACCGGAACGAGATCCGCGTGCCGGAGTACCGCACCGTGGTGCGCACGGACGACGAGGGGTATCGCGTCGCGGACGACGAGCCGGACCGTCCCGCGGACGCGGTGCGCGTGCTCGCCATCGGGGACTCGTTCACGTTCGGCGTCGGCGTGAACGCGGAGGATGCGTTCCCCGCGGTGCTGGAGCGGCGGCTCGGGGCCGGCGCGAACGCGTGGCACGTCCGCAACGGGGGCGTCGGCGGGTACGGCCCGCTGCGGTCGGCGCACGCGCTCTTCTCGCGGCAGGGGGAGTGGCGCCCGGAGATCGTCGTCCACGCGATCTACGTGGGCAACGATCTCGAGGACTCGGACCCGGCCACGTTCCGCACGAGCCCGGAGGTGCGCGACGGCCGGATGGTCACGCCGGGCCGGCATCCCTTCGCGCGCGCGCGCATGTTCCTGCGCACGCGGTCCCACCTGTACGCGTTCCTGCGGCAGCACTGCTACGGGCTGTACCGCGCCTCGGGGATGTGGCAGCGGAGCCAGTACGTGGATCCCGTGGGCCTGGCCGAGTGGCCGGCGCGGATCCGCGACGTGACGTGGCCGGCCGGACGCGCCGCCGTGGCGGACATCCGGGACTGGGCGGGGGAACGCGGGGTGCGCTACCTCGTGGTCCTCGTGCCCGCGCGCTGGCAGGTCGATGACGGCGCCTGGCAGCGGTACCGCAAGGCATGGGGGCGTCCGGACGAGGCGTTCGAGCGCGAGCACGCGCAGCGCGAGGTGCTCGCGGCGTTGCAGGAGATGGGGGTTCCCGCGCTGAACCTCCTGCCGGTGATGCGCCGCGCGCAGGCGGACGGCGCGCTGCCGTACTACTCGCTGGACCCGCACTGGAACGCGGTCGGGCACCGGCTCGCCGCCGAGGCCATCCGGGCGAAGGTGGAGTCGCTGGGCTGGATCGGCCCCGGAGGGCACCCGCGTCGCGCGCTGGCGCGGGCCGACGGGACGGACAGCACCGGCTGAGCGGCTACTCCGGGATCGGGCGGCCGCCGCGTTCCGCGGAGGAGCGGCGCGCCACGTCCCGCGTGTCCTCGACCAGGCGTGCCGCCCGCGCGGCGGCCAGCGCCGGCACGGCCCCGGGCATGTGCAGGGCGAAGACCCACTCGCGCGAGAGCACGGTCCGGCTGCCGAGCACCCAGCATCCCCCCGTCCCCGCGAAGACGAGCGCGCGGGTGCGGCGCCGCGGATCGTGCAGCGTGCGCGCGGCGCCCCGCGGGGACGTCACCGCCAGCCCCGCGGACGCGAGGATCGCGGTGGTCGTGGCCGTCCGAAGCCCCAGTCGATCCGACGTCAGCGCGCGCCACACCTCGGCCCACGCGTGCGGGGATGCGCCCGCGCCAGGGGCGACGTCCCCGAGACCGAGCGAGACCGCGCGCGCCCGCAGGGCAGCCGCCCCGACGCGGGCCTGCGCGTCGGCCGCCCAGCGGTCGCAGCCGAAGGCCAGACCCTCCATCAGGTCCGGCTCCCCGTGCCCGCCGTTCGCCCAGCAGGTGGAGTCGCAGGCGACGCGGCGGGATGGGTCCACCGCGCCGCTCTCGAGGCCGTCGATGGCGAGGAGCAGCCGGACGGCGCCGTCCGCGGGGGCCTCCGTTCCGTCCGGCCCCTCCGTCCGCAGGATCTTCCCCGTCTCCCCCTCGAGCAGCACGAACGCGTGGGTCGGAAGCCCCGCGTCGGGGAAGTGGTCCGCGAGGCCGGGAACGTCGGCGGGGGGATCGGCCGCGGGGGTGCCGGCCGCCGCGGCGGCCGCCGCCGCGGTCGCTGTCGCCACCGGGGCGAGCGCCGCGGCGAGGACCGCCGCGGGAAGGGCGCGCGTGGGAAAGGCCATTCCCGACTTTACACCGTGCGCGGCGCCCCGGAGAATCCCGGGTTCCCCGCCCCGGAGAGAACGATGGCCTTCCCTCCCGTCCTCCACGACGTCGTGGAGTCCGTGCGCTTCGGGCGCGCGCTGTTCGCCGAGATCGCGCCGCCGCCCGCCGAGGGCCGCTGCCGGTACTGCCGGGGGCTCCTGGCGGAGGGCGCGGCGCTGCCCTCGCGCGCGCACTTCAGCGACTCCTCCGCGGCCGTGCGCGCCATCCTCGCGCCGCTGGACCGCGGCGCGTCCGTGGAGAGCATCGTGCTGGGCGGCGCGGGCGAGCCCCTTCGCCACAAGGGGTTCGGCGCCATCCTGCGCCGGATCCGCACGCAGGTGCACCTCGGCGCGGTCGTGCTCACGAACGGCGTCCTCCTCCGCGATCGCGACGTCCGCCGCGAGGCCGCCGAGGCCGGCCTGCTCGTCGTGTGGCTTCCGGCGCTCAAGGACCGCTCCGAACCCGGCGATCCCTACGCGCGCGAACAGGCCTGGGAGCGGCACGTGGAGACGATCGCGTCCCTCAAGCGCGAGGCCTCCGTGCCCGTCGCGCTGGAACTGCCGATCCGTCCCGGTCTCAACGACGGGGCGGCGTCGCGCGACGCATGGAAGCACGCCGTGGCGCGCATCCGCCCCGACCGCATCTTCGTCATCGGCGCACCGGGCGCGGACGATCCGGAACTGCCCGCCGCGCTCGAGGAGACCCGCCGGGCGCTCGGCCGCCGCGCCGGCGCGTTCCTGGACGACGGCACGATCGTGGATCGCCGTTGCTTCTGCGGCGTGGTGGACGCGCGGCACGGCGCGGACACGGCGAGCGGGAGCGCGGACTAGCGCCGCTCGCGCGTCCGGGGGAAGAACGGCGGGCGCTCCTCGCGCGCGGGCGGCGCGGGCGGCGCGTACGGCGGCGCCAGGGTGCGCGGTCGCGCCTCCGTCGCGGCCGGCGGCGCGGCGGGCGGCGCCGGCTGCGGGTCGGGAGCATCCAGGCGCGCCAGCGCGCGCATCCAGCCCGGCACGAGCCAACCGATCGCGAACGCGAGCGCCACGAACGCGCTCGTCACGCCGAGCAGCGGGTGGACGGGCAGGAAGCGGGTCCCGCGCAGCGCGAAGACCGCGGCCAGCGCGAGCACCGGCGCGACCACGACCGGCAGCACCGGATCGATCCCCCGCGCACGGCGGCGGAGGGACACGCGGAGCAGGGCGCCGAGCAGCGCGGCCAGGAGCGTCTCGATGGCCGGCCCGCGCCCGCGGCGGAGGAACGGACCCGACGCGTGCCGGAGCGCGTCGCGCGTCTCCGCGCGGAAGGCCTCCACCGCGGTCGCCGCGTCGGCCTGCGCCTCGTCCAGCGCATCCCGCAGCGTGCGCGAGAGCCGAAGGAGCTCGCGGCGCTGCACGGAGTCCTCCAGTTGAAGCGCGTCGGCCGGCTCCTCCAGGCGGATCTCCAGCAGGCGCGCGAACCGGGCGATCGTCTCGCACGGCCGGCCCGGGTCGGGATCCGCGAGGGCCGTCAGCTCGTCCGCGTCGGGGGCCGGGAAGGCGACCAGGAACCCGCCGAGGCGGAGCCCGACCACGCCGTCCTCGAACACCTCCACCCGCGCCGCCGCGTCCGCCGCGCTCCGGGCCAGCGCCGCGTTGGCCGCGTCCACGCTCCGGTCGAGGCGCACGAACGCCGCGCGCGCGTCGTCGATCCCGGGGATCCCCCACTCCTCCACCGCGTCCGGCCAGCCGTGGATCGCGAGCCGTCCCGACTCCGTCGACGGGTACACGTGCACCGAGTCCACCGCGCGATCGACGGGCGCGGGCAGCGGCAGGGCGGGGGAGGTGACCCGCAAACCCACCCAGACGGCGGCCACAACGATCAGCGCCGCCCGCAGCGGTCGCCCCTGCCGGTCCGGGAGTCGTTCAGGTTTGCGACCCGGGTTGCCGTCCACAGGTGTCCTGACAGGCTGTCGTTCCCGGATGCCGGATCGAACGGGTCGAGTCCTCGTCCCGCCCCGGCGTCCCCGATGCCATGCACTTCCGCGAACCGCGAGGAGCCGCCCGCGGCGGAGGTCAGCGGCCGGCCGCCTCCGCGCGGTGCTCCGCGACGATCCGGTCGATCTCCGCGTCCGTCAGCACCGTGGCCGACCGCTTCGCGGCCGCGAGGATCCGCTCCACGAGGGCGTCGTCGGCGTGGACGCCGCGGCTCTCCAGGGCGAACACCACGTTCGACTTGCCGCTCATGAAGCCGATCTCGACCCGCTGGTGCAGCCCCACCATGCCGGCGGGCACGCCCGAGTAGACCCGGTCCGCCAGCGATTCCTTGCCCTTGCGGCGCGCCTTCAGGATGGCCGCGGCGTGCACTCCCGTGGACGTGCGGAACGCGTCCTCGCCGAACACGGGATAGTTGAACGGGATGGGGACGCCGGCGGCCTCGGACACGGCGCGCACGTAGTCCCCGAGCTTCGAGAGGTCGCGATCCAGGATCCCCTCGAGCCGCAGGTTCACCAGCAGCAGGTCCATCTGCGCGTTGCCGCAGCGTTCGCCCACGCCGAGCGCGGTGGCGTGGATGCGATCCGCGCCGGTGGCCAGCGCCATCATGCAGTTCGGGATGGCGAGGCCGCGGTCGGAGTGCCCGTGCCAGTCCACCGCCACGCCGCCGCCGCAGCGCTCCACGATGCGGAGCACGAACTTCAGGAGCGCGCGCACGCCGATGGGCGTGGCGTGCCCCACCGTGTCCGCCACCACGATCCGCTTCGCGCCGGCGCGGATGGCGCACGAGTACAGCGCCTCCAGGGACTCGGGGTCCGCGCGCGTCGTGTCCTCGGTCACGTAGCACATGGGGATGCCGTGCTCCACGCCGAAGCGGACGGCGTCCTCCGTGAGCCTGAGCAGCCGGTCGATGCCCCAGCCCTCGGTGTAGCGGCGGATGGCCGACGAGCCCAGGAACGCGCACGCCTCCACCGGGATGCCCGCGCGCTCCGAGATCCCCAGCACGGGTTCGAGGTCCGCGACGAGCGTACGCACCGCCACGTTGGGCGCGATCCGCAGCCGCGCGTCCGCGATCTCCTTCGCCAGCCGCTCGATGTCCTGCACGGCGCGCGTCCCCGCGCCGGGCAGGCCGAGGTCCGCGGCGTCCAGCCCCAGGTCGTGCATGAGGTGCAGGATGCGCAGCTTCTGCTCGATGGACGGGTCCCGCACGGACGGGGACTGCAGGCCATCGCGCAGGGTCTCGTCGTTCAACTGGAAGCCCGGCTTCGTCCGGAAGACGAACCCGTCGGCGTGGTTCCAGTCGTGGATCAGATCCTGTTCGTGCGGCTCCAAGGGCCCCTCCGGGGACGGGGGTCGAGTCTACCCCACGGCCCCGCCCGGGGCGAGTTGCCGTCAATTCCGCGCGCGGGCGCGCCGATGGGACGTACGACAGGAGGGCGTCCGTGTCGATGCGCGTCCTGGAGGAACGCCCGGTGGCCGGCGGGGAGCGGTTCTCCGCGGTGATCGGGCCGGACCCGCGATTCCGGCGGCTCACGCGCCTGGCCTTGTGCGGGGCGCTCCTGGCCGTGGCCGTGGAGGTCCTGCGCGCGCCGGGAACCCTGCCTCCGGCCGGTCGGCTGGCGCTGGCTGTCGCGCTGTTCGGCATGTCCCTGGGTTCGGCGTGGCTGTCCGGGGGCGCGGAACGGCTCGTCGTGGAAGGCGGCGTGGTGGGGCTGCAGCGGGCCGGGGCGCTCGACGACCGCGGCCGGGCGCTCGCGCTCCGCGACCTGCGCGACGTCGTCGATCCGGAGGTGCGCCTCGGGACGGCGTGGGGCGGCTTCCTCCTCCGCACGAGCGGCGAGACGTTCCGCGTGGGCGCGCGCCTGTCCGCGGCGGACGCGCGGTGGCTGGCCGAGGCGTTCCGGCGCCACGTGGGCGCGAGCCCCGTGCCGCCGGTCGCGATCGCGGCGCCCGCGCCGGAACGCGCGGGCGCGCCCGAGGTCCTGGCGCGGCTGCAGGTGCGCCGGTGAGGAGCACGCGGCGCGATGCCGGCGCGCCGGCGAACCCGGAAGGAGCCCGTCCATGGCGAACCCGCTGAGCGTCCTCGTCGTGGATGACGAGGAGGACATCCGCGATCTGGTCTGCGAGATCCTGGAGACCGCCGGACACCGCGCGGTCGCCGCGGGCAGCGGCGCGCGCGCGCTCGAGCTGCTCGAGGCCGGCCCCTTCGATCTCATGCTGTGCGACGTGGGGATGTACCCGATGTCCGGCTGGGAGGTCGTCCGCGCCGTCCGCACGCGCCACCCGGACATCGGGATCGCGCTCTTGACCGGATGGGACGCCACGCTCCCGCAGGAGCGGATCGCCGCCGCCGGCGTGGACGTCGTGCTCGGGAAGCCGTTCCAGGTGGACCGGATCCTCGGCGTCGTGGACGACCTCGGCGGCCGCCGCGGCGGGAACGCGAAGTAGCTACGCGCGCGACTCCTGCGCCGCGCCCGCTTCCTTCTCCAGGATCCCGCGCACGTGCCGCGCCGCGCGCTCCGCGGCCTGCGTGGTCCGCGCGAGCGCGTCCTCCGCGCGGCGCCGCACGCCGGCCGCCCACCCGGGCTCGTCCGATCCGCCCAGGTTGATGAGCACGTTGTAGTACGCGCCCTCGGCGCACGCGCGCGCGGCCAGCGCGGCCACGCCGCCGTCCGAGCGGGACGACGGGTTGCCGTCCGCCGCCACGATCTCCGCCAGCTCCGCGGCGCGGCAGGACCGCTCCAGCACGCCCAAAGGGACCTCGGTCGCGTGCCGGGTGGCCGCGCGCACGGCGGTGTCGCGCGCGGCGCTCTCCTCCGGCGTTCCCTTCGGCCGCCGCGCCGCCGCCTGCAGCGCGAGGAAGGAGTCGTTGTCGCGGTCGATGTCCGCGGTGAACGCGTCCTTCAGCGCCTGCGCCTCCTCGCCCACGTCCTTCATGCGCTCCCACGCGCCCTCGCAACCCTTCCGGCCCACGGTGAGCGCGGCCACCATCGCCGCGAGCGCCGCGGCGAGCGATCCCATCAGCGCCGCCGCGCTGCCGCCGCCGGGAGCGGGGCTGTCCGCGGACAGCTCGTCCACGAACGCGGCCACGCCGCGATCCACCAGGAGGCCGTGCCGGCGCAGCTTCCACTCCAGGATCTTCTCGTGCGGATCGAAGGCGAACAGGTCCGACAGGCCGAGGCTGCGCACGGCCGCGTGCACGAGGTCCTTCTCCGGCACGCCGGCGGTGCCGCCCTGCCGGCGCAGGTAGTGCCGCCCCGCGCGGCGGACGGCCTCCATCGGGACCATCCCCACGATCTCGCTGCCGGTGACGCGCAGCCCGCGCCGCGCCGCCTCCTCGGAGAGCGCGTCGAACACGTCGTGCAGGCCGGTGACGCGGTAGTCCGTGAGGTTGATGGACACCTGCGCCAGGCCGTGCTCGGGCAGCGTCCAGCCCACGGCGCGGCACTCGCGGAAGCGCCCCGGCAGCATCACGAACCCGCCGGCATCGTCCTTGATCGCCTTGCCGTGCGCGTCGCGCTTGCGGCGACCGGCCTCCCGGATCTCCAGCGCGAGATCGTGCGCCGCCGCCTTGGAGCGCGTGTTCAGATTGACGTTGTACGCGATGAGGAACTCCCGCGCGCCGATCGCGGTGGCGCCCGTGCCGCGCGGGAACTCGAACGGACCGAAGTCCGGCTTCCACTCCGCCTTGCCGGCCCGCGCCGGCAGTCCCTCGTACTCGCCGGAGCGCACGTCCGCCAGGCTGGCCCGCGCCGGCGTGGCCGCGGCGCGCCCGTACAGGTACACGGGGATGGCGAGCTCGTCCCCGACCCGCCGTCCCAGCCGGCGCGCCAGCTCCGCGCAGTCCTCCATCGTGACGCCGGCGACGGGCACGAACGGGCAGACGTCCGTGGCGCCCATGCGCGGGTGCGCGCCGCGGTGCGCGGCCATGTCGATGCGGCGGGCCGCCTCCGCGATGCCGCGGAACGCGGCCTCCGCCACGTCGTCCGGGCCGCCCACGAAGGTGACCACGGTGCGGTTGGTGTCCGCGCCGGGGTCCACGTCGAGCACGGTGACGCCGCCCACGGCGGCGATGGCCGCCACGATGGCGTCGATCTTCGCCCGGTCCCGTCCCTCGCTGAAATTCGGGACGCACTCCACGATCCGGTCCATCGGGAATCCCTACGACTCGCGCGCGACGGGAAGGGAGGCGTCGTCCGCCTCCCGGGCCTCGAGGGCGCGGCGCGCGTGTGCGTCCTCGACGTGGCGGCGGACGTCGTCGTAGTCGTCCGCGCGCAGGCCCTCGGGAATGCGCGCGGCCAGCGCGTCCGGGGCGTTGAACAGGATGGGGACGTCCGCGCTGCGCAGGATCCGCTCGTCGTTCCAGCCGTCCCCGATGGCGACGAGCAGGAACCCCAGGTCCTTCAGGGAACGTGCCACGCGGTCCTTGCGACCGCGGATCCGCAGGCGGTAGTCCCGGATCAGGCCGGTCTCGTCCGTGACGAAGGTGTTCGCGAACAGGTTCCACCCGCCCATGCGGAGGACGATCCCTTCGGACAGCTCGTGGAACGTGTCCGAGGCGATCATCACCTGCCCCCTGGTGCGAAGCCACGAAAGCAGCTCCACGGCCCCGGGGTACGGCTGGACGGAAGCGGCGATCTCCTGCAATTTGGGGAGGCGCAGCCCGTGCCGGGCGAGGAGGTCGATCCGTCGCTGCATGAGGCGTGCGAAGTCCGGCTCGTCGTGGGTCGTGAGCGCGAGCTCCGGAATCCCGGTTTCCCGGCCGATTTCCGCCCAGACCTCCGGGATCAGCACGCCTTCCAGGTCGGTGACGATGATCACGGCGTCCTCCCGGGGGTCCTGCGAGGAATCGTGAAGTGTAGCAGGTCCTCCCGATCCTCAGGGGATTTCCGCGCCCGATCGTGGTATGCTCCTGCGGCTTGCCCGCCCCGTGCAAATCCGCCGGTGGCGAGGCCCGAAACCGTCCCCAGAGAACCGGACCCAGAGAAGGACAGCCGATCATGGATTCCAGGCCCGACGACGAGACCGTGAAGCCCGCCGAGACCCTCGCTCCGGAGGCCGCGTCCGCGGCACCCGAAGCCGAGGCTGCGAGTCCGGCGGACGCGGGCGGTGCCGCGTCGGAGGGCGCCGAAACCGCCGCGCCGGACGGGGACGCCGCCATGCGGGCGGCCGTGGCCGACCTCCCGAAGACCGCCGGCCCGCCGGAGCCGCGCAAGGGCGGCCCGATCCGCGGGAAGATCGTGAAGCTCGGCGAGGAAGGCGCGTTCGTGGACTTCGGCGGCCGGGAAGAGGCCTTCCTGGATCGCAAGGAGATCACCGACGCGGACGGCCACCTCACCCACGACGTGGGCGCCGACGTGCGCGGCACGGTCCTGTCGGTCGAGGGCGGCGTGAAGATGTCCCTGAAGGCGGCCGGCGGGAAGGCGGGCGCGCACGCGGGGAACATCCCGGCGCTGCTCGAGGCGGCGAAGACCGGCGCGCCCGTGGAGGGCAAGGTCACCGGCGTGAACAAGGGCGGTCTCGTCGTCCAGATCCTGGGCGTGCGCGCGTTCTGCCCGTTCTCGCAGATCGACCGGCACTGGGTGGAGGATCCCTCCGTCTTCGTGGGCCAGAAGCTGGCGTTCCGCGTGTCGTCGGCGGACCCGAAGGGACGGAACGTGGTCCTCTCGCGGCGCGTGCTGCTGGAGCAGGACTCGAAGGTGAAGGCGGAGGACCTGCGCAAGGACCTCGCGGTCGGGAAGGTCGTGAAGGGCACGGTCGTGCGGCTGCGCCCGTTCGGCGCCTTCGTGGACCTCGGCGGCATCGACGGCCTGATCCACGTCTCCGAGATCAGCCACCGGCGGATCAAGGATCCGTCCGAGGTGCTGAAGGTCGGGCAGGAGGTCGAGGTCAAGATCCGCAGCGTGGAGAACCTGGGGCGCGCGGACGAGCGCATCGGGCTCTCGATGAAGGAGCTGCAGGGCGATCCGTGGACCACGGCCGCCGGCGCGCTGAAGCCGGGCGAGAAGATCCGCGTGAAGGTCGTCCGGCTGGCGGACTTCGGCGCGTTCATGGAGGTGTCGCCGGGGATCGACGGCCTCGCGCACGTGTCCACCCTGGCCGACCACCGCGTCGGGCATCCTTCCGAGGTGCTCGAGGTGGGGCAGGAACTGGAGGTCTGGATCGTCTCGGTGGATCCCGGCACGAAGCGCATCTCGCTCTCCGTGGTGGATCCGGCCACGCGCGGCTCGCGCGGGGACCGCGGACCGCGGATGGAGGAGGAGGGTGGCGGCGGGGCCAAGTGGTCCGGCGGCGGCGGGGACATGAGCTGGGGCGGCGAAATGGGCGGGGCCGGCAAGGACGGCGGCCGTGGCCGGCGGGATCGCGGGGGACGGGGCGGCCGGGACCGCGGCCGCGACAGCGGACGCCGGGGCGACAGCGGGCGCCGCGAGGGCGGCGGACGCCGGGACCAGTCGTGGCGCGAGGACTACGACCACGGCTACCGTGGCGGCAGCGACGGCGGCATGACGTCCATGCAGGAAGCGTTCGAGCGGATGCGCGAGCGGAACTGAGCCGCCACGCCGCTCGGACCGCCGGGAGACGGCCGGGGCGGGATCCCTCGGGACCCCGCCCCGGTGCCGCGCCGGGACCGTGACCGCGGGGAACCGGTTCGCTTCCCGCGGTCTTGACGCAGGCCGCGAACCCGCGCACCATCCGCGCTTCCCACCCGACGGAAGGAACGAATGACCCCGCCCACCTCTCCGGAGGCCGCGTTCGGGCATGCCGGCGGCGCGCCGGCGCGCGCCGCCGTGGCGTCCGCGCTCGTCGAGCTGGCCAAGCCGCGGCTGCTTTCCCTCGTGCTGGTCACCACGGGGCTCGGCTACCTGCTTGCCGGCGGCCCCGCGACGGACTGGTTCCGGCTCCTGGCCACGGTCCTCGGCACCGCCCTCGTCGGCGGCGGCGCCAACGGGCTGAACCAATGGGCCGAAGCCGCGCGGGACGCGCGGATGCGACGGACGCGCACGCGGCCGCTGCCCACGGCGCGGCTCACCCCGGCCCAGGCGCTGGGCTTCTCGTTCGCGTTGACCGTGGCGGGACTGGTCGTTCTCGCGGCGTGGACGAATGCGCTGACGGCCTCGCTCGCGGCCGCGTCGTGGGCCGTGTACCTGCTGGCGTACACGCCGCTGAAGCCGCGGACCCCGCTGAACACGATCGTCGGGGCGGTGTCGGGGGCCATCCCCCCCATGCTGGGCTGGACCGCCGCCGCCGGCCGCCTGGAGGCGGGCGCCGCCATCCTCTTCGCCATCCTGTTCGTCTGGCAGATCCCGCACTTCCTCTCCATCGCGTGGATCCACCGGCAGGACTACGCCGCGGGCGGCTTCCGGATGCTACCCGTCCTCGACCCCGACGGCCGCGCCACGTTCCGCATCGTCACGGTCTACTCGCTGGGCCTGCTGCCCGTGGCCTGGGGCGCCGCCTTCGCGGGCTTGGCCGGCTGGCTGTACCTCGCCGGCTCCACGCTGCTCGGCCTCGCCATGGTGGCCGCATCCCTGCTGCTCCACCGCCGGCACACGGTGCAGGCGGCGCGCGTGGTCTTCTACGCGAGCCTCGCCTATCTGCCGGGGCTGTTCGTCCTCATGCTGCTGGACCCGACGCGGCTGTAGCCTCCGGCGTTTTCGCTCGCCATCGCCTGAGCGGAGGGGGTGCGGCCGCCGGGGGCGATTGCGCCGCCGACACCGGCGGGTCCCCTCCGGCGGGCGCTCGGCCTCCGCCGTCCGGGCGGAGGCCATCGCTCCTGCGTCGACGGCCTCCGCCCGTCCCGGGCTCCGGCCGCGCCGCAGAGCCGCCGGAGAGGACCCACCGGGGCCGGCGCCGCGATCGCCCGGGTGTCGGTCCGGGGCCGGGCCGCCCGGCTGGGCGCGGGTCACGAGCGCGGCGGTCCGGTGCGGGGGCTACCGCGGCGCGATCGCCGGCGGCTCCTCGCACGCCGGCCGCGACGCGAGTCGAGTCGGGTGGCCCAGTGGCGCTGTGCCTCCGGCGGTCCCTTCGCTGCCGATGATGGGGGGCGCCGGATGGGGTGGGCGACCGGTCCGGAAGTGCCTCGGCCCTGCGCCAGCGTGTCGAGAGCCCCGGCGGGGGCGACGGGCGAGAGGGGCGGGCGGGGGAGCGTTGCCGCGTGCGTCGCCGGCCCCGGTGGGTCCTCTCCGGCGGCTCTGCGGCGCGGCCGGAGGCCTGGACGGCCGGAGGCCGTCGCCGCAGGAGCGAAGGCCGGAGCCGGGACGGCGGAGGCCGAGCGCCCGCCGGGGAGGACCCACCGGGGCTGCCGTCGCGAAGCCCGTCGCGCCGCTTCGTCGGGCCGGCCGCCTCCGGGCGACCTGGGGGCCGCCCCGTCCGTGGACTCAGCCGGCGCGCACGCCCTCCGTCTCGGCGCGGCGCTTCAAGGCGCCGCGGTCGACCTTGCCGAGGTGGGTGCGCGGGAAGGCCGGGACCACGACGACCTCGCGAGGGCACTTGTACGGTTCGAGGCGGTCGCGGAGCCAGGTGCGGAGTTCCTCGCCGGTGACGCTGCGGCCGGAGCGGGGGAGGACGAAGGCCCAGGGCTTGACGAGGCCGTCCGCCGTGCAGGCGCCGACGAT
The DNA here is from genome assembly GCA_964471155.1 of uncultured Gemmatimonadota bacterium. GTDB lineage: Bacteria > ARS69 > ARS69 > ARS69 > ARS69 > CAYYFX01. The sequence continues at coordinate 28,907 of CAYYFX010000020.1, forward strand.
GCAGGCCTCCTCCACCGCGCCGTGTTGCAGGAGGTGGTTCTCCACCTCCGCCGGCGCGAGCCACTTGCCGGAGACCTTGAGCATGTCGTCGCCGCGGCCGCAGTAGACGAAGTAGCCGTCGGCGTCCCGGCGGACCATGTCGCTGGAGACGTACCACTCGCCGCGGAAGGCGGCGTGGGACTTCGGGGTGTCGTGCCAGTAGCCGAGCGCGCGCGAGTCGCCGCGGACCCAGAGGAAGCCGGTCTCGCCGGGCGGGAGGTCCGTGCCGTCCGCGTCGCGCACGCGCACGTCGAAGCCGTCCACCGGCCGGCCGAGCGTGCCGGGGCGGCAGTCGTCCGGGCGGTTCGAGAGGAAGATGTGCCACATCTCCGCGGTGCCGAGGCCGTCCAGGAGCGGAACGCCCCACAGGTCCGTCCAGCGGCGATGCAGTTCCGGCGGGAGCGCCTCGCCGGCCGACGTGGCGAGGCGCAGGCACGACAGGTCCTGCCTCGCCGCGTCGGGGTGCGACACCATCTTCTGCACCATGGTGGGCACGTTCACGAGCACGGTGGGGCGATGCCGCGCGATCTTCGCGAAGAGCACCTCGGCGGTCACGCGCTCGGGGAACAGCACGGACGTGGCGCCGGCGGCGAACGGGAAGAAGAGGTTCGATCCCGTGGCGTAGCCGAAGAACAGCTTCGGCACGGAGAGCGTCACGTCGCCCGGGCGCATCCCGAGCGTGCCGAGCCCGTACCGGCGCGTCGTGTTCGCGAAGCTGCCGTGCGTCTGCAGCACCGCCTTGGGGCGGCCGGTCGTCCCGCCGGAGAAGAGCCACAGCGCCACGTCGTCCCGGTGCACGGGGAAGGGCTCGCGCTCCGGCGCGGCGGCGCGCAGCGCGGCGTCCACCTCGGGCGAGCCGGCCAGGAGCGCCGCCCGCGGCGGGCGGGCGACGGCGGCCGCGTGGCGGAACGGCGCGCCCGCCGCGGCGTGCGCCACCACCGCGACCGCGCGCGTCTCGGCCAGCAGGTGCTCCAGGTCGTCGCCCGGGATCTCGGGGTTCACCATGACCACGACCGCGCCGAGGCGCAGCGTGCCGAACAGCGCGGCGACGAAGTCCGGTCCGTCCGGCAGCGCGAGCATCACGCGCTGCTCGGGGCGCACGCCCGCCGCGTGCAGCGCCCCGGCCCACCGGTTCGCGAGCGCGTCGACCTCGCGGTAGGTGAGGTCCCCGCGGTCGGTGCGCAGCGCGATCGCGTCGCCGCGCCCCTCGCGCACGCGATCGCCCAGGAAGAGCTCCGCGATCGAACCGGAACCGCCCGACTTGCCGCTCATGGCCCGGCATGATAGGGGTCCGTCGCGCGGAGGGTCAAACGTGCGGCGTCTCGCGGACATGACCTGGACGGACGTGCGCGACCTGGACCGCGCGCGGACGGTCGCGGTGCTGCCGGTCGGGGCGATCGAGGCCCACGGCCCGCACCTTCCCCTGGCGGCGGACGTCATCATCGCGGAGGCGATGGCGGACGCGGGCGCGGCGGCGCTGGCCGCCGCGGGGCGCGAAGCGGTCGTCCTGCCCCCGCTGGCCTACACCGCCGCGCCCTTCGCCGCGGCGTTCCCCGGGACCGTGACCGCGTCGCCCGCGGCCGTGACCGCCGCGGTGACCGGCGTGGCCGCGGCGCTGACGGCGCAGGGCTTCGCCGCCCTCGCCGTGGCGAACGCCCACCTCGATCCCGCGCACCTCGCGTCCCTGCACGATGCGGCGGCGGAGTGCGCGCGGCGCGGCCTCCTGCCGGTGGCGTTCCCGGACCTCACGCGCAAGCCGTGGGCGCTGCGGCTCGGCGAGGAGTTCCGCTCCGGCGCGTGCCATGCCGGCCGGTACGAGACGTCCATCGTGCTCGCGGCGCGGCCGGACCTCGTGCGGGACGTGCGGCGGGAGCTGCCGGCGAACCCGGCGTCCCTGTCGGATGCCATCCGCGCGGGGCGGCGGGAGTTCGCCGGGGCGGGCGGGCCGGACGCGTACTTCGGCGCCCCGGCGGACGCGAGCGCCGCCGAGGGGCGGGTGCACGCCGCCGCGCTCGGCGCGATCCTCGCGGAGGCCGTGGCGGCCGTGCTTGACCGCGACGCGCCCCGCGGTTGAACCTCCCGCCATGTCCTCCCTCTCCGGCAAGAAGGCGGTCGTCACCGGGGCCGGTCGCGGCATCGGCGCGGCGGTCGCGCGGATCCTCGCCGCGTCGGGCGCCGATCTCGTCGTGGCGTCCCGCACGGTGGCGGCGGCCGAGACCGTCGCGAAGGAGCTGCGCGCCCGGGACGCCCAGGCCTGGGCGCTCCCCTGCGACGTGGCGGACCCCGCCGCGGTGGATGCCCTGAAGCGGGACGCGCTGGCCGTCCTGGGCCACGTGGACATCCTCGTGAACAACGCCGGCATGGCGCACTCGGCGCCGGTGCCGCGCATCGAGGTGGAGGACTGGCAGCGCGTGTTCGCGGTGAACTCCACCGGAACGTTCCTGTGCACGAAGGCGTTCCTGCCGGGGATGGTCGAGCGCGGCTGGGGCCGCGTGGTCAACGTGGCGTCCACCGCCGCCCTGCAGGGCGGCCGGTACATCGCCGCGTACGCGGCGTCCAAGCACGCGGTGCTCGGCTTCACGCGCTGCGCGGCGGCCGAGGTGGCGCATCGCGGCGTGACGGTGAACGCCGTGTGCCCCGGGTACGTGGACACGGACATGACCTTCGCCACCATCCGGAACATCATGGAGCGCAGCGGCCGCACGGAGCAGCAGGTGCGGGACTTCGTCGCCTCCCGCAATCCGCAGGGCCGGCTCATCCGTCCGGACGAGGTGGCCTGGACGGTGCGCGTGCTCTGCGAGGAGGAGGCCGCCTCCATCAACGGGCAGACGGTCGTGATGGACGGCGGCGGGCTGCTCGCGTGACGCGCGGGGCGTTCGAGCCGGTGAACCCGGAGGGGCTGGCGAGGCCGGTCGGGTTCAACCACGGGATGCGCGCGCGCGGGCCGGGGCGGCTGCTGCTGGTGGCCGGCCAGGCGCCGACGGACGGCGAGGGGCGCGTGGTGTCCGGGGACTTCGCGGCGCAGTTCGAGCGCGCCCTGCGCAACGTCCTCGCGGTCGTGCAGGCGGCCGGCGGCGCGCCGGAGGACCTCGGCCGCCTCACGGTCTACGTGAAGAGCGTCGCAGCGTACCGGGCGGCGCGGCCCGCGCTGGGGGACGCGTGGCGCGCGCTCCTGGGCCGGCACTACCCGGCGGTGGCCCTCGTGGAGGTGTCGGGCCTGGTGGACGAGGGGGCGCTGGTCGAGATGGAGGGCACGGCGTGGATCCCGGAGCGGGAGTGAGCATGCGGACCCCGGAGTCGTTCCTGTACCGCCACGACGCGGACACCGGCGTGGCCACGATCACGCTGAACCGTCCCGAGCGGCTGAACGCGCTGACGTTCCGGGTCTACGCCGAGCTGCGCGACGTCTTCCGCGCGCTCGACACGGAGCCGGGCGTGCGCGCGATCGTGCTGACGGGCGCGGGCCGCGCGTTCTGCTCCGGCGGGGACGTGGAGGACATCATCGGCGCGCTGTTCGCGCGCGATGACGCGGGGCTGAAGGAGTTCACCCGCCTCACCTGCGAGCTCATCCTCGCCATCCGGGAGTGCCGGCGGCCGGTCGTGGCCGCCCTGAACGGAACCACCGCCGGCGCGGGCGCGGTGATCGCGGCGGCGTGCGACTTCCGCATCGCCGCCGAGGAGGCGCGCATCGCGTTCCTGTTCACGAAGGTCGGGCTGTCGGGCGCGGACATGGGGGCGTCGTGGCTCCTCCCGCGGATCGTGGGGCTGGGCCGCGCCACGGAGCTGCTGATGCTCGGGGACTTCGTGGACGCGCGCGAGGCCGAACGCATGGGGCTGTACCACCGCGTGGTCCCGGGCGCCCGCGTGCAGGAGGAGGCGGCCGCGCTCGCGGCGCGGCTGGCGCGGGGACCGTCGCTCGGGCTCGCGGTGACGAAGGACGCGCTGAACCGGGAGGCGGGCATGGACATGCGGAGCGCGTTCGAGCACGAGGGGCTCGTGCAGGCGGAGTGCATGAAGGGCCCGGACTTCCGCGAGGCGTACGAGGCGTTCATGGCCAAGCGCGCGCCGCGGTTCGAGTGACGATGACGCCCGATCCCGCCGCGGTCCGGGCGTTCCTCGCGCCGGCGCACGTCGCGCGGGCGGGGGAGCTCGCGGCCCTCGCGGCGGAGCGCGTCGCGCCGCGCCCGCACGCGGCCGAAGACGGGGAGGCGCGGCGCGAGGCGCGCGCGCTCGTCAGGATCCTGGCGGAGGCCGGGTTCTACGCGTCCATCGCGGCCCGCGACCTGCGCGGGTCGTGCCTCGCGCGCGAGGCGCTGGCCGCGGTCTCGCCCCTGGCGGACGCGGTGTGGGCGCTGCAGGCGCTCGGGAGCACGCCGCTGCTCGCGGTCGCCGCCGCGGCGCCGGACGGCCCCGCCGCGCGCTGGGCGCGGGCCGCGCTGGCCGGGGACGCGATGGCCGCGTTCGCGATGACGGAGCCGGAGGCGGGGTCGGACGTGGCCTCCCTGAGGACCACGGCGCGCCCCGTCGCCGGCGGCTGGTCCCTGCGCGGCACGAAGACGCTCATCTCCAACGCGGGGATCGCGGATTTCTACGTGACGTTCGCGTCCACGGCGCCGGGACGGGGCGCGAAGGGGATCTCGTGCTTCCTCGTGCCGGCGGACGCCCCCGGCCTCCGCTTCGTGAAGCCGCAGGTGCTCAGCGAGCCGCACCCGCTGGGCGAGATCGCGTTCGAGGACTGCATCGTCGCCGCGGACCACCGGCTCGGCGCGGAGAACGAGGGGCTCAAGCTGGGCCTCGGGACCCTGGACGGCCTGCGCGCCACGGTCGCGGCCGCGGCGTGCGGGATGGCGGCGCGCGCCCTGGACGAGGCGGTGGCGCACGCGCGCGTCCGCGTGCAGTTCGGCGTGCCGCTGGCGGAGCATCAGATCGTGCGGGAGAAGCTCGCGCGGATGGCCACGGAGCTGGCGGCGGCGCGCCTGCTCACCTATCGCGCCGCCTGGGAGAAGGACGGCGGCGCGGAGCGCGTGACCCTGGAGACGTCCATGGCCAAGGCGTACGCCACGGAGGCCGCGCAGCGCATCGTGGACGGCGCCGTGCAGATCCTCGGCGGGCGCGGCGTGCTGTGCGACCACCCGGTGGAGCGGCTGTACCGCGCCGTGCGCGCGCTGCGCATCTACGAGGGGACCACCGAGATCCACCACCTGGTCGTCGCGGGGCGCATCCTCGCCGGGCACGGGGCGCCGCGCACGTGAGGATCGTCTGCCTCGGGGGCGGCCCGGCGGGGCTGTACCTGGCCATCCTGCGCAAACGGGCGCACCCCGGGGACGACGTGGTCGTGATCGAGCGGAACCGCCCCGGGGACACGTTCGGTTTCGGCGTCGTCTTCTCCGACGCCACGCTGGAGACCCTCGCCGCCGCGGACCCCGTCACCCACGCGGCGATCACCCGCGCCTTCCACCACTGGGACGACATCGAGATCACCTGGCGCGGCGAGGTGCTGCGCTCGACCGGGCACGGGTTCGCCGGCGTCTCGCGCGCGCGGCTGCTCGCCATCCTGGAGGAGCGCGCGCGCGGGCTGGGCGTCCGCGTCGAGCACGGCGTGGAGGTGGCCGACCCCGCGGCGCACGCGCGGGAGGCGGATCTCGTGGTGGGCGCGGACGGCGTGAACAGCGTCGTGCGCCGCGCGCTGGCGGAGCGGGTCGGACCCGTCGTGGACGAGCGGCCGAACCGGTTCGTGTGGCTCGGCACCACGCGCCCGTTCCCGGCGTTCACCTTCTGGTTCAAGCGCACGGGGCACGGGCTGTGGCGCGTGCACGCGTACCAGTACGAGCCGGAGGCGTCCACGTTCATCGTGGAGGCCACCGGGGAGACGTTCGCGGCGTCGGGGCTGGACGCGGCGGACGAGGACGGCACCGCCGCGTTCTGCGAGCGGCTGTTCGCGGAGGAGCTCGGCGGGCACCGGCTGCTGAAGAACCGGTCGCTCTGGCGGCGGTTCCCCACGGTGCGGTGCGCGCGCTGGAGCGCGGACAACATCGTCCTGCTCGGGGACGCGGCGCACACCGCGCACTTCTCGGTGGGCTCCGGCACGAAGCTGGCCATGGAGGATGCCATCGCGCTGGCCGCCGCGCTGGACGCGCACCCGCGCATCCCCGACGCGCTGGCGGCGTACGAGACGGAGCGCCGGCCGGCCGTGGAGAGCCTGCAGCGGGCGGCGCAGGCCAGCCTCGGCTGGTTCGAGTGCACGGAGCGGTACGCGGACGAGCCGCCGATCCGCTTCGGCTTCTCGCTGCTCACGCGCAGCCTGCGGATCACGCACGACGACCTCGCGCGCCGCGATCCCGCGTACGTGGCGGCCGTGGACGCCCACTTCGCGGCGGAGGCCGAGCGGCAAAGCGGCACGCCCGCGCCGCGCGGCGCGAACGGACGCCCGCCGCCGCCGATGTTCACGCCGCTGCGGCTGCGGGATCTCGTGCTGCCCAACCGCGTGGTCGTGTCCGCGATGTGCCAGTACTCCGCCGTGGACGGATTCCCGAACGACTGGCATCTCGTGCACCTGGGCAGCCGCGCCGTGGGCGGGGCGGGCCTCGTGATGACGGAGATGACCGACGTGTCGCCGGACGGGCGGATCACCCCGGGGTGCTGCGGCCTGTGGCGCGAGGAGCACGCGGCGGCCTGGCGGCGAATCGTGGAGTTCGTGCACCGGGAGACACCCGCGCGCATCGGGGTGCAGCTCGCGCACGCGGGCCGCAAGGGCGCGGTCACCGTGCCGTGGGAGGGCGACGTGCCGCTGCCGGCCGGCGGCTGGCCGCTGCTCGCGCCGTCCCCGCTGCCGTGGGACGACGGGTACGACGAGCCGCGGGCCATGACGCGCGCGGACATGGCGCGCGTGACCGCGGACTTCGAGCGCGCGGCCCGGCTCGCCGCGGCCGCCGGCTTCGATCTCCTGGAGCTGCACTTCGCGCACGGGTACCTCCTGTCCAGCTTCCTCTCGCCGCTGACGAACCGCCGAGACGACGAGTACGGGGGCTCCCTGTCGAACCGGCTGCGCTGGCCGCTCGAGGTTCTGGACGCCGTGCGCCGCGCCTGGCCCGCGCACCAGCCGATGTCCGTGCGCATCTCCGCGACGGATTGGGCTCCGGGCGGGCTCGAGCCGGCGGACGCCGTGGAGATCGCCCGCGCGCTGAAGGCGCACGGCGTGGACCTCGTGGACGTGTCCGCGGGGCAGACGGTCCCGCACGCGAAGCCGGTGTACGGCCGGCAGTTCCAGACGCCCTTCGCGGACCGCGTCCGGCACGAGGCCGGCATCGCCACGATGGCGGTCGGGAACATCTCGTCGTGGATGGACGTGAACACGATCCTGGCCGCGGGCCGCGCGGACCTGTGCGCGCTGGCGCGCGCGCACCTGTACGATCCGTACTGGACGCGGCACGCGGCCGTGCAGCAGGACTGGTCCCTGCCGTGGCCGAGCCCGTACGCGAGCATCCAGCGCTACGTGCCGCGGTTCGGCTGAGAGGAGGGAGGCGTGATGCGAAGGCTCATCCGGTGCGCGGCGGCGCCGCTCGCGATCGCGGCGGCGGCATGCGGCCCCGTGCGCGACGACGCGCCGCCGGCGCCGGCCCCGTCCGCCGCGGCGGACACCGTGCGCGCGGACGACGGCGTGCCCATCGCGGTGGAGATCGCGGGCGCGGGCGAGCCGGCGGTCGTGCTGATCCACGGCTGGAGCTGCAGCCGGGCGTTCTGGCGCAACCAGGTGGACCTGCTGGCGAAGGACCACCGCGTGGTGGCGGTGGACCTGCCGGGGCACGGCTCGTCCGGGGCGGGTCGCGCGGCGTGGTCCATCGCCGGACTCGGCGCGGACGTGCGCGCGGTGGTGGAGACCCTCGGGATCCCCCGCGCGATCCTGATCGGGCACTCGCTGGGGGGGCCCGTGGCGCTCGAGGCCGCGCGCCTCCTGCCCGGGCGCGTGCTCGCGGTGATCGCGGTGGACACGCTGCAGGACGCGGAGTTCGAGATCCCGGCGGACCAGGTGGAGACCATGGCGTCCCGCTTCGAGCAGGACTTCTCCGGGACGATGACGCAGGCGGTCCGCTCGATGTTCCGGGAGGCGGCCGATCCCGCGGTGGTGGAGTGGACCGTGAGCGCGTCGCTGGGCACGGATCGCGCGGCTGCGCTCGCCATCATGCGGGACTACCCGAACTTCCGGCCCAAGGACGCGCTGGCCGCGGCCGGCGTCCCGGTGCGATGCCTGAACTCGGTGCCCCGCGCCGGGGAGGGGTTGCCCACGAGGATCGAGACGAACCGCCGGTACGCCGACTACGACGCGGTCCTGCTGGAGGACGTGGGGCACTTCCCGATGCTGGAGAAGCCGGACGAGTTCAACGCGAAGCTCCTCGAGGTCCTGGCGGCGGTCGAGTCGCGCTGACGCGCCGGCGCGAGGGCCGACGCACGGCGGGCCGGGGCGTCGCCGCCCCGGCCCGCGTCGTGCCGGTCCCGCGCGAGGTCTAGCGGAAGCCCGCCTTCACGCGCGCCCAGTTGTGCGGCTGCACCGCGGTCGGGCCGCAGTGGCCCGGGCCCGTGATGCCGTTGTTGTAGTCGTCGAGCTGCTGCGCGATGGAGCTGGCGCTGCCCGGGGGGACGTGTCCGCCGCCCACCGGCGGCACCACGAGGGCGCCGATCAGGGCGTGCGCGGCGGCGATCGCCGGGGAGACGGAGGCCGTGTCCGCGCCGTTCGCCGCGTTGAGCAGCGTGGCGATCAGCTGGTGCGCGAGGATGACGAGACCGTTGCCCCGCGCCGGCTCCCCGAGGATCGCGAGCAGCTGGGCCTTGGTGTAGTTGACGCTGCCGAGCGCGAGCGACGCGACCGGCCAGACCTCCTCGTGGTTCTTCCAGAAGCCCTGGGTGAACGTGCAGTTCACGTTCGCGCCGCTCTCGACCACGTACACGTTGGACCAGTCGCTGTCCTCGAGGACGCCGTCCGACACCGCCTTCGCGCGGAACGCGTACGGCGTGACCGGCGCCAGCTCCTCGGCGGAGGCCGCGCCGAGCGTCACGCCGGTCTCGTCGCGCAGGTCGCCCACCTCGACGGCCGCGGTCGCCGCGGACGGGAGCACGAACGTCGTGAGCGCGCCGTCCCACGTGTTCAGGGTCGGCGTGCCGTGGAACGCGGCCTCGCGGACCGATGCGTGCGGCGTGGCCGGGAACTGCCCGCCGTTCGCCAGGAAGTCGGAGAAGCGCATCCACTGCACGGCGAAGCCGGCCGGCGCGCCCGACGCTCCGGCGCCCACGACGACCACGATCTTCGCGTGGCCCTGGGCATAGCTGCCGAGCAGGGGTGTATCCAGCGTGGCGGCCGGCGCCGCGGCGACGTGCACGGCGAGCGGTGCGAGCAGCGGGATGAGGGAGCGGACGAGGTAGCAACGGGGCATGGGGGCCTCCCGATCGGGGTTCAGCAACGCTTCAGCCTAGACGCGGCGAACGCCCCAAAACAAGCGGATCAAATCGGAGCCGGCGGTCCGGAAGGTGTTGCCGGACGCCAGGGCCTCGAAGCCGGTCGCAAGGGATGCTCCGGCGGGAATCGTCGCCGGGCCTTCCCCGGATGACGCGCCGGTGTCTCCGGACGACGGAGGGGAGTGGTACACTCGCGGGCTCACCCCTGCGCTCGCCCGCAATGTCGTTCGCGCCCGGGGACGTTCCACCCGACACAGCGAGGCCCCGAAACACTCCCCGTGCGCCCTGCCGACCTGTTGAAGACGCTGGCGATCGCCATCCAGCTCGCGCTCTTCGTGTTCGTCATCGAGCGCCGGTTCGAGGTGGAGACACCCGCCTTCCGGCAGATCGTGCGGCTGGCCGCGGCCGGCTTCGTGGTTCACGCGCTGCTGCCGCGCCGCTTCCGCCTCCCGTTCTTCGCGCTCCTGTCCATGGCGGGGATCGTCCTGGTCCTGGGCGCCGGCGCGGCGGCCTGGGTCCTCGGGATCGGCCTCGGCCTGATCGGGATCTGCCACCTGCCCGTGTCGTTCGGGGCGCGCGTGGGCCTGCTCCTCGCGACGGGCGTCGCGCTCGCCGCCGCCCGCGCCGGCAGCCTGCCGTCGGGGGTGCCGGGCGTGGTGTGGCCCCGTGCTGGGATCGATGTTCATGTTCCGCCTGATCGTCTACGCGTACGACCTGCGGCACGTGAAGGACGCGGTGTCGCCGTGGATGCGCGTCTCGTACTTCTTCCTGCTGCCCAACGTGTGCTTCCCGCTGTTCCCCGTGATCGACTGGCGCACCTTCCTGCGCACCTACCAGGACGCGGACGAGCACCGCATCCGCCAGAAGGGCATGCAGTGGATGTTCCGGGGCCTGCTGCAGCTCGTGCTGTACCGCTGGGTGTACCACGACTTCACGCTGCCCATGGACCGCGTGGGGAACGTGGCGGAGCTCGGTCGCTTCCTGTTCGCGAACTACATCCTGTACCTGCGGATCTCCGGGCAGTTCCACGTGATCGCGGGGATGCTCGGCCTGTTCGGGTTCAACCTGCCCGAGACGAACCGGTTGTACCTGCTCGCGTCGGGATTCAGCGACTACTGGCGGCGGATCAACATCTACTGGAAGGACTTCATGGTGAAGGTCTTCTACTATCCCGCCTTCTTCCGCCTCCGCGCGCTCGGCCCCGTACGCGGCCTCGTGCTCGCCACCGGGTTCGTGTTCGTGGTCACGTGGGCGCTGCACTCGTACCAGTGGTTCTGGCTGCGCGGGGCCTTCCCGGTGACCGGCCCGGACGTGGCGTTCTGGTCGCTCCTCGGGCTCTTCGTCGTGCTCAACACGATCCGGGAGGCCAAGGCCGGCCGCCGGCGCACGCTCGGCGCGAAGGTCTGGACGCTGCGCGAGTCCGTCACGCTGTCGCTGCGGACCGTGGGGATGGTGGTGGCCATCTGCACGCTGTGGTCGCTCTGGACTAGTCGCACGCTGAAGGAGTGGACGGCGCTCTGGATCGTGGGCGAGCCCGGCTGGACGGAGGGCTGGGAGCTCGTCCTCGGCATCCTGGTCGCGGCGGTCGTCGCGGGGACCGCCGTGCGCTACGGCTTCGACCGCATCCCGCGGCTCGCCGTCGCCGGGCCGGACCTGGACTTCCGCCGGTCGGTGGCCGTGACCGGGGGCGTCCTGCTGCTCCTCGCCGCGGCCGGGAACCGGCACGTGGCCGGCCGGCTGCCGGCGGAGGTGTCGGACCTGCTCCTGTCGCTGCGCAAGCCGCGGCTGAACGCCGGCGACCTCGCGATGCTCACCCGCGGCTACTACGAGGACCTGCTCGGCGTCGACCGGATGAACAGCGAGGTGTGGGCCCTCACGCAGCAGGAGCCGCCCGGCTGGTACGGCGAGCAGGACGTGATGTACCGGTCCCGGGACGACTTCCTCGGTCGGGAGCACGTTCCCCTCGCGCGCAGCGTGGCGAAGGAACTGCCGGTCGAGTTCAACCGCTGGGGCATGCGGGACCGCGACTACCCGGTCGAGAAGCCGCCCGGCACGTTCCGCGTGGCGCTCCTGGGCGACTCGTACGCGGTCGGGCTCGGGATCCCGCCGGACTCCACGTGGGAGGCGATCACGGAGGCGCGCCTCGATGCCGCGCCGCCGCCGGGGTACCGGCGCGCCGAGATCCTGAACCTCGCCGTCGGCGGGTACCGTACGGTGCAGCGCGCCTGGCTGGCCGAGGAGAAGGCGCTGGCCTTCGGGCCGGATGCCGTGTTCTTCCTCGCGCACGAGAACGACATGACCAGCCTCAAGGACGTGGCGGACGCGCTGCGCACCGGCGTTCCGCTGCCGTACGGGCCGCTGGCGGAGATGGGGGCCCGCGCGCGCGTGGGTCCCGACACGCCGGAGGCGGCGGCCGAGCGACGACTGCAGAAGATCGGCGAGGAGATCGTGGGCTGGACCTACCGCCACGCCGTGGAGACCTGCCGTGCGCGCGGGATCGTTCCCGTATGGCTCTTCCAGCGCACGACCACGGAGGGCGAGTGGCGCGAGGCGCACGCCACGCTCCGCCGCCTGGCCGGGGAGGCCGGATTCGTGATCCTGGACCTGGAGGACACCTACGGCGACGTGCCGATGAAGTCCCTGTACCTGGCGGACTGGGACACGCATCCGAACGTGGCCGGACACCGCATCATCGCCGACCGGCTGTGGCGGGAGCTCGAGAAGAGCCGCGCCGCATTCGCCGTCCCCGTACCCCGTTCCGCCGAGGAGGCTGCCCCATGAGCGATCCGCAGATCGAAGGCCCCGTGCGCGACTACATCCTGCAGGAGTTCCTGCCCGGCGAGAAGCCGGAGGCGCTGAAGGCGGACACGCCGCTCGTCACCGGCGGCATCCTGGATTCCATCGCCACGCTGAAGCTCGTGTCGTTCCTGGAGGAGCGCTTCGGGATCCGCCTGGAGGCGCACGAGGCCGGCGTGGATCACATGGACACGATCGCGTCCATCACGGCGCTCGTGGCGTCGAAGCGGAAGTAGCATGACGCCGAGGCTCCTGCACGAGTCGCTGGCCGCCTCCGCGCGCCGCCGCCCGGAGCACCCCGCGGTGGAGGATCTCGCCGGCGGTGTCCTGACGTATGCGCAGCTCGACGCGCTGTCCGATCGCGTGCGCGACCGGCTGGCCGCGTGGGGCGCGCGGCCGGGCGACCGCGTGGGCTTCTGGCTGCCGAAGTCGATCGACTCGGTGGCCGTGCTGTACGGCATCCTGAAGACCGGGGCCGCGTACGTGCCGGTGGATCCCGGCGCGCCGGCGTGGCGCGGCGCGTACGTGCTGCACGACTGCGACGTGCGCGCGATCGTGGTGGAGCGCGGTCTCGCGGACGGGCTGCGCACCGAGCTGGCCAGGCTGGGCGGCGCGATGCCGCCGCTCCTCGTGCTGGACGGCGTCGGGGGCGGCGCGGCGCTCGCCGCCGCGCTCGACGCGGCCCACGCGCGCGAGCCGGCGCCGCGCGCGGCCACCGCGTCCCCGGCGCCGGACGAGCCCGCCTACATCCTGTACACGTCCGGATCCACCGGGAAGCCGAAGGGCGTGACGCTGTCGCACCGGCACGCGGCGGCGTTCGTGGACTGGTGCAGCGAGGCGCTGCGCCCCGCGGACGAGGACCGGTTCTCCTCGCACGCGCCGTTCCACTTCGACCTGTCCATCCTGGACCTGCACGTGCCCGCGAGGCACGGCGCCACGGTCGTGCTCATCGGGGAGGAGGCGGGGAAGGAGCCGGCGCGGCTGGCGCCGGCGATCGCCGGGAAGCGCATCACGATGTGGTACTCCACCCCGTCGATCCTGGCCCTGCTGGTGCAGTACGGGAACCTGCCCGCCCACGACTTCTCGGCGAGGTCTTCCCGGTGAAGCACCTCCGGGCGCTGCAGGCGCACTGGCCGCACCCGCGCTACCTGAACCTGTACGGCCCCACGGAGACGAACGTGTGCACCTGGTACGAGGTCGAGGGCCGCGTGCCCGAGGACCGCACCGAGCCGTACCCGATCGGGAAGCCCTGCTCGCACTGCCGGGCGCGGGTGGTGGACGAGGACGGCCGCGACGTGCCGCGCGGCGAGGAGGGCGAGCTCGTGATCGCCGGCCCCGCCGTGCTCACGAAGTACTGGAACCTGCCGGACCTGACCGCGAGGGCCTTCCTCGTCGATGCCGCGGGGGAGCGGTGGTACCGGACGGGGGACCTCGTGATCGAGGCGCCGGACGGGAACTACGCGTTCAACGGCCGGCGGGACCGCATGGTGAAGCGCCGCGGCTACCGCGTGGAACTGGGCGAGATCGAGGCCGGCCTGTACCGGCACGCCTCCGTGAAGGAGGCGGCGGCGGTGGCGCTCAAGGACGCGGACGGCGGCGTGCGCATCAAGGCCTTCGTGCACTGCGAGGGGGACGCCCCGTCCATCATCGCCCTGAAGCGGCACTGCGCCGAGGTGCTGCCGGCGTACATGATCCCGGACCTCGTCGTGCCGTCGGGACCGCTCCCGAAGACCTCGACCGACAAGATCGACTACCAGCGTCTGAAGGAGATGTGATGGACTTCGAGCTCACGCCCCAGCAGCGCGAGCTGCGCGACGCCATCGTGAAGTTCGCGCGCGGGCGCATCAATCCCGGCATCCTGGAGCGCGACCGGGACCAGGTCTTCTCGCGCGACCTGTGGCGGGAGTGCGCCCGCATGGGCCTGGCGGGGCTCCCGGTCCCCGAGGAGCACGGCGGGGCCGGCCTGGACGCCGTGTCGACGGCCGTGGCGCTGGAGGCGCTCGGATACGGGTGCGAGGACCAGGGCCTGGCGTTCTCCCTGTGCGCGCACCTCCTGCCGTGCACCGTTCCGGTGTGGCGGCACGGCACCGACGCCCAGAAGGATCGCTGGCTTCCCGGCCTGTGCGACGGCTCCCTGATCGCGGTCAACGCGATGACCGAGCCGGGCACGGGCTCCGACGCCTTCGCCATGCGGACGAGCGCCGTGCGCGACGGCGACGGCTGGCGCATCACGGGCAACAAGACGTTCAACTCGAACGCCCCGGTGGCGGACGTGGCGCTCGTGTTCGCCCTCACGGACCCCGCGAAGGGGTATCACGGCGGCGTGACCGCGTTCCTCGTGCCGCGGGACACTCCCGGGTTCGAGTCCGGCCAGAAGTTCGAGAAGATGGGGCTGCGCACGTCGCCCATCGGGGAGCTCGTGTTCGACGACGCGCGCGTGGGCGACGACGCGGTGCTGGGCGGCGTGGGCGGCGGGTCCTCCGTGTTCACGCAATCGATGGACTGGGAGCGGACCTTCCTCTTCGCCCTGCACGTGGGCGCGATGGAGCGGCTCCTGGAGAAGGCGGTCGCCTACGCCCGCACCCGCCGGCAGTTCGGCCAGCCGATCGCGAAGTTCCAGGCCGTGTCGCACAAGATCGCGGACATGAAGGTCCGCCTGGAAGCGGCGCGCCTTCTCATGTACCGCGCCGCGTGGAGGATCGGCCAGGGCAGGAACGTCTCCATGGACGCGTCGATCTCGAAGGTCTTCGCCAGCGAGTCCCTCGTGAAGACCGCCCTGGACACCGTGCAGATCCTCGGCGGCTACGGCTTCATGACCGAGTACGAGGTGGAGCGCGCCCTGCGCGACGCCATCGGCGGCACGATCTACTCGGGCACCTCCGAGATGCAGCGCAACATCATCGCGCGGTGGCTCGGCCTGTAAGGCCTCGTGGGCGGGGTCAGGCGGCGGCGGCTTCGGGGTCGTCGTGCACGCGGACGAAGGCGTCGCGGACGCGGTGCTCGGCGAGGAGCGTGAAGTACTCCGTCACGATGTCGCGGGCCTCGGAGACCGTCGTGGAGTGGAACAGGCGCTGGCGGAGCTTGCCGCCCCACGGGAGGCCGTGGGTGAAGTAGCCGCAGATCTTCTTGATGCGGCCCAGCGCCACGTGGTCGCGGCGGGACGCGTCGCCGGTGAAGTCCGCGCCGAGGTCGGTGAGCGACTCGAAGTGGCGCAGCAGCACGTCGCGACGGTCCTCCAGCGCCGGTTCGAACGGCGGGCGGCCGGCGAGGAAGTCCGCGATCTGGTGCAGCAGCCACGGGTTGCGGAGGATGCCGCGACCGACCATCACGCCGTCCGCGCCGGAGGCGACCAGCGCGTCGCGCGCGGCCTCCACGGTCAGGATGTCCCCGTTCACGAGGACCGGCACCGGCACCGCCGCCTTGACCTCGCCCACGAAGGACCAGTCGGCCTTGTTCTTGTACATGTCGCGGCGCGTGCGCCCGTGCACGGCGATCATCCGGGCGCCCGCGTCCACCGCGCGGCGCGCGAGGTCCGGGGCGTTCCGGCACGCGGCGTCCCAGCCGGTGCGCATCTTCACCGAGAACGGCACGCCGTGCGGCTCCACGGCGCGGCCGACCGCGCGGTAGATCTCCTCCGCGCGGTCCGGCTCGCGCATGAGCGCCGATCCGGCGCACCCCGACGTGACGGACTTGGACGGACAGCCGCAGTTGATGTCGACGATGTCGGCGCCGAGGTCCACGCAGGCGCGCGCCGCGTCCGCCATGCGCAGGGGATCCCGTCCGTAGATCTGGATGGACACCGGGTGCTCGCCCGGGTCGATCTCGGCCATGCGCCACGCCTTCGAGACGTCGCGGGTGAGCGCCTCGGAGCTGACGAACTCCGTGACGGCGAGCCCGCACCCGCCCAGCCCGCGGATGATCCGGCGGAAGTCCCGGTCCGTGATGCTCTCCATGGGGGCGAGCACGCACGGCGGGTCGATGCGCACGGGTCCGACGGCAAACGCCATGGTTCCTCGTTCCCCCGGCTCAGGCGCCCGCGGGCGGCGCCGCGGGCTTCGTGCCCAGCATGGCGTGCGCCACGCCGAACGTCAGCGTCCGCAACACGATCGGCGAACACCCGAGCGAGTTCAAGACCGCCACGAACTCGTCGGGCGAGAGGAAGCCCTTCTTGGACTCCCGCAGGTAGGCGTACGCGCTGGGGCTGCGGGAGATCCAGCGCCCCACGCGGGGGAGGATCGCGTCCAGGTAGAACGCCAGCGCGCGCCCCTCCTTCTTCCGGAAGAAGTCCAGGACCACGAGCCGTCCGCCCGGGGCCAGGACGCGGTGCGCCTCGAGCAGCGCGCGCTCCAGGTCCACGAAGTTCCGCACCCCGAAGCCGCAGGACACGATGTCGAACCAGCCGTCCGGCTCCGGGATGTCCAGCGCATCGCCGATGCGGAACTGCACGCGGTTCGAGACCTTCCGGGCCGCCGCCTTCCGGCGCGCGCGGCGGACCATCTCCTCGGAGAAGTCCATGCCGATGACCTCGCCCGCGAAGCCCTCGTGCTTCAGGAACTCGAAGGCGAAGTCCCCCGTGCCGGTGGCCAGGTCCAGGATCCGCCGGGCGCCCTCCGGGCGGGCCATCCGCACGGCCGTGCGCCGCCACGGCCCGTCCAACCCGGCGGACAGGACCCGGTTCAGCAGGTCGTACCGCGGGCTGATCTCGGTGAACATCCGCGCCACCCGCTCGGGGTCGCGGTCCAGGAGCTTCCGGTCCAGGGTCGACACCGCTCCCTCGCGGCCAGGGGCTCGGGAACCGCCGCGGGGCGGAACCGGAACGGCAAAAAGCGGACGCGGAGTCTGCCAGACGCCTCCCGGCCGCGCAAGCGGGGTCCTTGGCCGACGGACGGTCACGGAGCGGCGGCGGATGTAGCCAAACGCTTCAGCGCCGACGGGACGGATTTTCCTCTCCGGGGTCGGTTTTCGGGCTTGAAACGGGTCGGGGAATGGTCCAAGTTCCCAGGGGATCAGCACTTGCGGTCTTCC
The DNA here is from genome assembly GCA_964471155.1 of uncultured Gemmatimonadota bacterium. GTDB lineage: Bacteria > ARS69 > ARS69 > ARS69 > ARS69 > CAYYFX01. The sequence continues at coordinate 46,214 of CAYYFX010000020.1, forward strand.
CGGAATTTTCTTGACTGCGCAAGATGCTGAGACTACGGTGCGCCCTGCCACAAGATCTGGTGTCAGGAGCAGGCCCCGCCCGGTGCATCCGGTTTCCAGGCTTCTCCCGTCCTTCGCGGGCCCCCTGACGGGATCTTGCAGGTTCGAATTCGTGATCGGCCGGCCGATGGCACTGTCTGCCAGCTAGGTCGGGAATAGGCCAGGAAGAGCCTTCCGGAAACCGCCAGCGCCCGTCCCGACGCGTCGACGGCTCTCGAAAGACGCTCTTCCGTGCAGTCCGAACCGAGTACCCGAGGGAGGGGATGAGGATGAGCGGTGCCGAGGTCTTGGGGAAGACGGCCATCGAGGGTCGCGGGGCCGGGGCTCGCGCGGAGGAAGGGCGGAACGGGCGGGGCAGCGCGGATTCCGGGTCCCGGTTCCCCGCACCCTCTTCCCTGCAGCGGCGGTTCTCGCGGGCGGGCGTGGACCCGCTGGACGAGATCGACTACGAGCGACGCCGCTCGGTGATCACCAACCCCGACGGGTCGGTCGTCTTCCGCATGGATGACGTCGAGGTCCCCGCGGACTGGTCGCAGCTGGCCACGGACATCGTGGCGTCGAAGTACCTGCGCAAGGCGGGCGTCCCGGACACGGGGCGGGAGCGCTCCGTGAAGGAGCTGGTGCGCCGCGTCGCCTCCACGATCCGCGCCGCGGGCGAGGACTTCGGCGGCTACTTCGACGATCGCGAGGAGGCCGACACCTTCGAGGCGGAGCTGACCGCGCTGCTGGTCACGCAGCGCGGCGCCTTCAACTCGCCCGTGTGGTTCAACTGCGGGCTGTTCCACGCGTACCGCATCGGCGGCTCCGGCGGCAACTACGCGTGGGATCCGGGCACGGACTCCTTCGTGGAGACCGCGGACGCCTACAGCCGCCCGCAGTGCAGCGCGTGCTTCATCCAGTCGGTCGAGGACGACCTGATGTCCATCTTCCAGCTCGTGAAGAACGAGGCCCGCCTGTTCAAGTACGGCTCCGGCACGGGCACGAACTTCTCCGCCCTGCGCGGCTGCATGGAGAACCTGTCGGGCGGCGGGACCAGCTCGGGGCTGATGAGCTTCCTCGAGGTCTTCGACCGCGCCGCCGGCGCCACGAAGTCGGGCGGCACCACGCGCCGCGCCGCGAAGATGGTCTGCCTCGACATGGACCACCCGGAGATCCAGACGTTCATCGAGTGGAAGGTCCGGGAGGAGAACAAGGCGCACGCGCTCATCGAGACCGGCTTCGATTCGGACTTCAACGGCGAGGCGTACCGCACGGTCTCCGGGCAGAACTCGAACAACTCCGTGCGCGTCACGGACGCGTTCCTGGATGCCGTGGCCAGGGACGGGGAGTGGAGCACCATCCGCCGCACGGACGGGCAGATCGCCGGCACGTACCGCGCGCGGGACCTGATGGACAAGATCTGCTACAGCGCGTGGAAGTGCGCGGATCCCGGCGTGCAGTTCGACACCACGATCAACCGCTGGCACACGTGCAAGGCCACCGGCCGGATCAACGCGTCCAATCCCTGCAGCGAGTACATGTTCCTGGACGACTCCGCGTGCAACCTCGCCAGCCTGAACCTGGTGAAGTTCCTGCGCGGCGACGGGACGTTCGACGTGGAGGGCTTCCGCCACGCCGTGCGCGTCTTCATCACGGCGCAGGAGATCCTGGTGGATCTCTCCAGCTACCCCACGGAGCGGATCGCGCGCAACTCGCACGACTTCCGTCCGCTCGGGCTCGGCTACGCGAACCTCGGCTCGCTGCTCATGATCCTGGGCGTCCCCTACGACAGCGACGAGGGGCGCGCCGTGTGCGGCGCCCTGACCTCGATCCTCACCGGGCACGCCTACCGCGTGTCCGCGGAGATCGCGTCGCGCAAGGGGCCGTTCCCGGGGTACGGCCCGAACGCCTCGTCCATGGCGCAGGTGATGCGGATGCACCGCGACGCCGTGGGCCGCATCGCTCCGGGCGCGCCGGCGGATCTGGTCACGGCGGCCCGGGAGGACTGGGACCTGGCCGTGGAGTTCGGGGACCGGTTCGGCTACCGGAACGCGCAGACGTCCGTGCTCGCGCCCACCGGCACCATCGGGCTGCTGATGGACTGCGACACCACGGGCATCGAGCCGGACTTCGCGCTGGTGAAGTTCAAGAAGCTCGCCGGCGGCGGCTACTTCAAGATCGTGAACGGCTCCGTGTCGCGCGCGCTGCGTACCCTCGGGTACGACGACGACCGGATCCAGGACATCGACCGCTACATCCGCGGCACGATGACGCTGGAGGGCGGGCTGGGCATCAACCCGGACATCCTGCTGGAGAAGGGGCTGACGGGCACGGACATCCGGCGCATCGAGGACGCCCTCCCCGGCGCGTTCGACCTGGAGGGCACCATCCATCCGCGCGTGCTGGGCGAGGAGGCCATGGCCCGCCTCAGCATCCCGAGGGAGCGGTGGTCGGCGCCGGGCTTCAGCCTGCTGCGCGAGCTGGGCTTCTCGCCGTCGGTGATCGAGGCCGCCACGGACACGGTGTGCGGGCGGATGACCGTGGAGGGCGCGCCGCACCTGGAGGCGGAGCACCTCCCGGTGTTCGACTGCGCGAACCGGTGCGGCCGCAAGGGCCGGCGCTTCATCGCGCCGCGCGCGCACCTGGAGATGATGGCGGCGGCGCAGCCGTTCATCTCCGGCGCGATCTCCAAGACCGTGAACCTCCCGGACGACGCCTCGGTGGAGGACGTGCGGGACCTGTACTGGCACGGCTGGAAGCTCGGGCTGAAGGCCATCGCCATCTACCGCGACGGGTGCAAGGCCAGCCAGCCGCTCAATACCGGCGGGGACGCGAAGGCCGGGGACGGCGCGGCGAAGGACGCGGAGCAGAAGCCGGCGGTCCCGGGCAAGGCGGAGCGCGTGCGGCTGCCGAAGAAGCGGGACGGCTTCACGCAGGAGGCGCGCGTCGGCGGGCACAAGGTGTACCTGCGCACCGGGGAGTACGACGACGGCCGGCTGGGCGAGATCTTCATCGACAT
>CAYYFX010000021.1:0-26751 GCA_964471155.1 uncultured Gemmatimonadota bacterium
GCCGGCTACTCGGCCAGCGCCTGCCGGATCGCGGCGCGGAGCTCCGGGTCGTCGGGCGGGGTCTTCGGGGCGAAGCGGGCGCGGACGCGGCCGTCCTTCGCGACCAGGTACTTCGTGAAGTTCCAGGTGGGCTCTTCCAGCTCCTGCGTGAGGAAGCGGAAGACTTCGTCCTTCGCGCCGCCCTTCACCGGGCGCTTCTCGAACATCGGGAAGGTGACGCCGTAGGTCGCGCTGCAGAACGTGCGGATCTGCTCCGCCGTGCCCGGCTCCTGGGCGCCGAAGTCGTTGCTGGGGAAGCCGAGCACGGTGAAGCCGCTCGGGGCCAGTTCCTCGTGCAGCTTCTCCAGGCCTTCGTACTGCGGCGTGAGGCCGCACTTGCTGGCCACGTTCACCACGAGCGCCACGTTGCCGCGGTACGCCGCCAGCGACACGGGCTCGCCTTCCAGCGTCCGCGTGGAGAACTCCCAGAGCGATCCCGTGCCGGTGCCTTTCGCCATCCGGACCTTCCCTCCCACACGCGAGCGGACCACGAGCAACGCGGCCACGACGGCCGCGGCCAGGACGAGGAGAACGAGGATCTTCACGGCGTCCTCCGCGACGAAACGGCGCCATCCTACCGGCCCAGGCGCGCCCCTTCAACGTCCGCGCGATCGCGGCGGCCGGCTAGAACGGGAACAGCCAGGGCACGAGCGCCACGATCAGACCCAGGTGCAGCAGCGTGAGCGGCAGTCCCGCGCGGAAGTAGTCCGACGGCCGGTAGCCGCCCGCGCCCATCACGAGCAGGTTCGACTTGTGCGAGAGCGGCGCGAGGTACGTGGCCGAGGCGCCGAGCCCGAGCGCGAAGAGCAGCGGGCGCGGGCTCACGCCCAGGCCTTCCGCCACCGCGAACCCCACCGGGGCCAGCATCACGACCGCCGGCGCGCCGTCGAAGAGCTGGCTGAGCAGGCTGGCCAGCGCGGCCAGGACCAGCAGCGCGGCCTGCGGGCCCAGGGGCCCCATGACGGCGCGCGCCTGCTCCGCGAGCAGCGGCGCCGCGCCGGTGTTCTCGAGCGCGGTGCCGATGGGCAGGATGGCGGCCACGAGGAACACGACGCGCCACTCCAGCGCGCGGTAGGCCTCCTCCATCGTGATCGCGCCGGTGAGGACGACCATCGTGCCGGCCACGAACGCGGCGACGTGCGCGGGCTGCCATCCGGTCGCCACGATGGCCAGCATCAGCCCGAGCGCCGCGAGCACCCAGCCGGCCTTGTGGGTGCGGCGCTGCTCGCTCGCGGAGGATGCGAGCGCCAGGAAGTCGGGGTCGCGCGCGATCTGCCGCACGCGCGCCCACGGCCCGTGCAGGAGGAGCGCGTCCCCGAACGCGAGCCGCAGCCCGGCCAGGTGCTCGTGCAACAGGGCGCCCGCGCGCCACACCGCGAGCACGGTCAGCCCGTACCGCTCGCGGAAGTCCATCTCCGCGAGCGTCTTCCCCGCCGCCGTCGAGCGCGGCGCCAGGGCCACCTCCACGATCCCGTCGCCCGCGGACTCGAGCGACCCGGCCGCCACATCCTGCATCAGCTCCACACCGCCGAGCGCGAGGAGCGCGCGGATGCGGGCCGGCTGGCCGGTGACGAGCAGCCGGTCGCCGGGGAGGATCCGCTCCGTGGGGTCCAGCCCCAGCAGCGTGCCGCCGTTCCGCAGGATGCCCGTGATCGTGAGGCCGACCAGCTCGCCCATGCGGCTCTCCGCGATGGTGGTCCCCGCGAGCCCGGACGCCTCGCCCACGCGCAGGACGTACACGCGCCCGCCCAGCGCGCGGAAGGCGGCGGCGTCCATGGCCGCCACCTCGAAGTGCCGGCGGAGCGCCTCCTCGTCCAGGGCGCCGCGCACGCCCAGGGCGAAGAGCTCGTCTCCCGCGCGCAGCTCCACGCCGCCCAGAGCCTCCTCCAGCACGACCGACCCGCGCCGGATCGCGATCCCCACGAGCCCGAACCGGTTCCGGAAGCCGAGCGTGCGCAGCGTCTTCCCCGCGACCTCGGAGCCCTCGCGCACGCGCGCCACGACGCCGGCCACCGCGCGCGACGCCTCCTCCAGCTCCTCCGCGCCCGCCTCCGTGAGCTCCGTGCCGCGCACGCGGAACAGCTCCCGCACGTCGGCCACGCTGCCCTGCACGAGGAGGACGTCGCCGGGCTCGAGGACCCGGTCCGGATCGGCCGCGAGGCGGCGCGTGCCGTCGCGCACCACGGCCACCACCTGCACGCCGAGCGTGCGCCCGAGCGCGGTGTCGCGGAGCGAATGCCCGGACAGGCCCGAGCCCGGCGCCACGCGGATGGAGAACAGCGTCTCGTGGAGCTGGTACACCTGCAGGAGGTCGCTGCGCCGCGACACCGCCGCCGCCGCGACGCGCGCGGGCAGGATGCGGCGCGCGAGCAGGGCCAGCACCGCCGCGCCCGCGACCAGGAGCGGGAAGCCCACCGGCGAGAAGTCGAACAGCGTGAACGGCGCGTGGCCCTGCGCGCGCAGCAGGTCCGCGGCCACCATGTTCGGCGGCGTCCCCACCAGGGTGGCAGTCCCGCCCAGGATCGTGCCCGAGGCCAGGGGCAGCAGCAGCTTCGACGGCGAGGTCCCCGTCCGCCGCGCCAGGGACGCCACCGCCGGCATCAGCATGGCGGTGGCGGCCACGTTGTTCATGAACGCGGAGAAGACCCCGCCGAGCATCGCGACCGCGAACACGAGGCGCCGCTCCCCGCCGCCGGCGAGACGCTCGACCCGGACCGCGAGGAAGTCCGCGATCCCCGTGTGGAGCAGTGCCGCGCCCATGAAGAACGTGCCGATCATGGTGATGACCGGCGGCGACGAGAACCCCTCGAAGGCCCGATCCGGCGACACCCATCCCGCCAGCACGAGCACGAGCAGCCCGAGGAACGCGGTCAGCTCCAGCGGCAGCCGCTCCGTCAGGAACAGCGCCGCCATCACGAGCAGCAGGACGACGAGCGCGAGGATCTCGAAGGTCATTCCGTTCCCGGGCGCGAGGCGTCGGACGAACGCCGGCCACTATAGGCGACGGGGCGGGCCGGGCAACCCCGGAGCGCCCGCCGGGGCGGGATCCGCGCCCGTCCGGGCCGCCCTCTGGCGCTCCCGGGGCCGGCCCGGTAGCATCCCCGTCCCACGCCCCCCCTCCCCGGAGGATCCGTCGATGCCGTCCTGCACCCGCCTCGCCCCCGCCCGGACCGCGGCGCTCGCGGCGGCCGCCGTCCTCGCCGCCGCCGCCGCCCCGCGCGCCGAGGAGCCGGCGTTCACCGCGCACGTCCTGGACAACGGGCTCACCGTGCTGCTCGCCCCCTCGGACGCGCACCCGGTCATCGCGGTCTCCGCCTTCGTGACGACCGGCGGACGCACGGAGGACGAGTACTACCAGGGCTCGCTGCACTACATCGAGCACCTGGTCTACAAGGGCCGGACCCCGAACCTCGCGCCGACGGAGTTCCGCAAGCGGATGTCCCTCCTCGGGCGCGAGTCCGGCGGCTGGACCTGGGACGACGAGATCAACTTCGGGTTCGAGGCGCCGCTCGAGACCTTCGACCAGGCCTTCGCCACGTTCCGCGAGGCGCTCCTGGAGCTGCAGTTCGAGAAGCAGTGGTTCGAGGACGAGAAGCGCGTCGTGCTGCAGGAGATGACCACGGGGCGGGAGCAGCCGGACGATCTCGTGGACGAGGCGTGGGACGCCCTGGCCTACGACGTGCATGCGTACGGACGCTCGGTGATCGGGACGGAGAAGGCCATCCGCGAGCTCGACATGGACCGGACGTACGAGTACTACCGGAACCGGTTCAGCCCGAACCACATGATCCTCGCGATCGCCGGGGACTTCTCCGAGGCGGACATGCTGGCGAAGGTGGAGAAGGCCTGGGGCAGCCTGCCGAAGGGGCCGGAGTCCTTCGAGCTCGGCCTGGTGGAGCCCGAGCAGCGCGGCCCGCGCCGGCGGACGGACTACATCCCGCAGGCGGCCACGTCCGCCATCACCATCCTCGGCGTCGTGGGCCCGCCGGCCGCGCACGAGGACACGCCGGCGCTGGAGATCCTGGCGGCGCTGCTGAACGACCGCTCCGTGGGGCTGCCGCAGTACCTCGAGGAGCAGGACAAGTGGGTCACCGGCGTCTCGGCCTACGACTACGCGAAGAAGGACGCCTCCGACTTCCGCGTCGTCGTGCGCACGGAGCCGGCGAAGGCGAAGGTGGTGGACGCCTTCGTGGAGAAGTTCCTGCTGGAGCTGGACGTGACCAAGCTGCCGGCCGACGCGTTCGAGCAGGCCCGGCGCTCGCTCCTCTTCGCCGAGGCGCGCGAGCGCTCGACGGCCGCCGAGCGGGCGGAGCGGCTGGGCTTCCTCGTGAGCCGCCGGGGCGTGGACGGCGCCCTCGGGCTGACCGCACGGTGGAGCGCGCTCACGCCCGCCGACGTCCAGGCCGCGAAGGAGCGCTGGATCACGCCGCGCCGGCTCGTCGTGGCGACGGTGCTGCCCGAGTCGTTCGATCCGGCCGCGTCCCTGGCCAAGGGTCCGAAGCCGCGGGCGCTCGCCGCGGCGGAGCTTCCGGACCTGGACGTCGCGGGCGCGCTCCGTCCGGCGAAGGCCGCCCCGCTCCCGTACACGCGGACCGCGGAGGAGGACGGCGTCTCCGGGTACACGTACGCGAACGGGCTGCGCCTCCTGGTGAAGCCCACGTCGGCGTCGCCGCTGCTCGCCGTGTCCGGCCGCGTGCTCGGCGGGCAATGGGAGGAGCCCGCGGGCCGGGACGGGATCAACGCCTTCGTGTCCGAGGTGGGGATGCGCAGCACGCGCCGCTTCGGGCCCGACGCCTTCGACCGCCTGCTGAAGTCCCGTTCGATCACGGCCGGCGCGCACATCGGCGTGGGCAGCCGCGCGAACACGTCGCGGCACGTGGACTACCGCGACGCCGCCGGGCACCACTACCGCTCCCTCGCGCAGGAGTGGCCCACCGTGCTGGCGCTGCTCAAGGAGACGATGTTCTTCCCCGAGTTCGCCGCCTCCGAGCTGGAGAAGATCCGGCAGGACATGCTCACCTCCGCCCGGCTCCTGCCGGAGAACCAGCTGGAGTACCTGAAGCAGGAGTTCTACCGGAAGGCGTACGCCGGACATCCGTACGGGCGGGTCACGTTCGGCACCGAGACCTCGCTGGCCGCCATCCGCCCCGCCGACCTGAAGGCGTTCCATCGCGACGCGTGGACGCCCGATCGCGCGGTGATCTCCGTCGTGGGCGACGTGGTGCCCGACGAGGTGGCGGAGTTCGTGGCCACCCGCTGGGCGGACCTCGGCGGCGCGGCGAACGCGCCGTGGACGCCGGATGCGGCGATCGTGGGCGCGGCCCCCGCGTGGTCGCCCCCGCGCGAGCCGCAGACGATCGAATCCGGCAACGACCTGTGGACCGTGAACTGGGGCCGCCCGGGCGTGTCCCGGACGGACCCGGCGTACTTCCCGTCGGTCGTGCTGGGCCGGATCGCCGGCAACGACCACTTCTACAAGTACGTGTACGGGGAGGGCGTGTCGTACCGGAGCTGGATCCGCTTCTGGGAGCACCTGGGACCGGGCGCGTGGATCGTCGAGAACGACGTGAAGCGCGAACGCTTCGACGAGATCTGCGGCAAGTTCGAGGAGGATCTCGCGCGGTACTCCACCGAGGGCTTCCCGCGCAAGGAGTTCGACGACGCCGTGCAGCGCCTCGTGAACTCCGCCATCCTGGACGCGCAGGACAACGCGCTGACCGCGTGGCAGATGGCGATCGCGGAGGGCGACGGCGCGGGCTTCCGCGCGGTGACGCGCCAGGTGGACCGGCTGCGCGCGGTCACGTACGACGAGACGCAGGCGCTGGCGCGCACGGTGTTCGACCCCGCGGGCATCCTGCGCGTCAACCAGAAGTAGGAGGCAGCCGTGCCGTCGAGCGTGCTGGGGGTGTGGCTGCTGGCGCAGATCGTCCTGGGCCGCGCGGAGACGCCGCCCATGCCGGGCCCCGCCGCCATCGGGACATGGGGCATCCGGGCGTTCTCCGCGCGGCAGGAGACCGAGGTCCTGGACCACTATGCCGACTACGAGGACCTGGTCCTCGCCGCGCTCGCCCCCGGCCACGGGCTGCACGAGGACGTGTTCGCGATGGTCCGGGACCACGCCGCATCCAGGGCGCCGCTGGCCGCCCAGCTGCGCGGCTGGGCGGAAGGGCCGGTGATCGCGCCCGCGCCGCGCGACGGGATCCGCACGTGGGGCCCGGCCGCGGTCGTGGACAGCCTCGTGGCGGAGGACCGGGCGAAGGCGGCGGCATGGCTGGCGGAGCTGGGCGTGGAGCCGGGGGTCGTGCCCGCGGAGGCGGCGCCCGAGCCGCTGACCGAGCCGGCGTTCGCCCCGGAGCCCTGTGCCGCGCCGGCCGATCCGCCGTCGGGCCGCGGGACGATCGCGGGTGTGGCGCGCTCCGTGGACGGCGTGCTGGTGGAGCGCGCCGGCGTGTACCTGCCCGGGCCGGAGACCGTGGTGATGACGGACGCGGCGGGGCGTTTCGAGCTGTGCGGCGTGCCGGCGGGATCCGCGGAGCTCCGGGTCTCCCACGCCACCCACCGCGACGTGGCGGGCACCGTCGCCGTCCTTCCCGGACAGGTGACCCGCGTGGAGATCCTCCTGTACGCCCCGCAGGATTGATGCGCGCCGCGCGTCCCGCCGCGGTGATCGCGGCCGCGTCCTGGATGGTGGCCGCGACGCCGGCCGCGAATGGCGGCGGCCGGCGGCCGGCCGACGGCATCGAGGAGCCCTCGGGCGTCACGCGCGCGGGGAACGCGCTCCTCGTGGTGGGCGACGGCGACGCGCGCCGCTGGTACGAGTGCCCGGTGGCGCCGGATGCGCGCGGGCTCGTGCCCCTCGTCCCCGCGACCCTCGCGGTGCACGGGCTCGCCTCGGCGCGGGCGGCCACGGACCTCGAGGCCGTGGACGTCCTGGCGGACGGCCGCGTCGTCGTGCTGTCCGAGGACGCACGATCGCTGTTCGACGCGCGGGGACGCGTGGTCCGCTACCCGGAGGAGTGGCAGGAGACCGACGGACGCGGGCTCGAGGGACTGGCCGTGTCGCCCGCCGGGGACGGCGCGTCGCGCGTGGCCGCGCTCTGGGAAGGCGGGTACCTCCGCCGGCAGGGGGGGGCCGGCGTGACCGCGGCGCGGCCCCGCGTGCTCGTGCACCGCGTGGCCGCGGGCGCGCACGGCGGCGACCTCCGCGAGGCGGACGTGGAGCGCCGCGTGGAACTGCGGGTGCCGGAGCCGGACGGACGCGAACCGTACGCGCAGCGCTTCCGCGCCCCGGACCTCGTGTGGCATCGGTGGACGGACGAGGCCGCGGGGCAGGAGGTCGAAGGGTGGATCGTCCTGCTGTCGTCCGGCTGGGAGGAACGGCCGGAGCCGGGGTCGGTGGAGGAGTGCGCCGCGGTCACGGACGACGGCCGGCCGCGCCGCTGGTGCCACCGCTGGCTGCAGCGCTTCGGGTTGGACGGGGCGCCCGCCGGGGATCCGCTGGACCTGGACCCCCTGCTGCCGGAGAGCGTGCGCTGGACGAACTGGGAGGGGCTCGGCTGGTTCGAGCCCGGCCGGGCGCTGGTGCTCGTGTACGACGAGTCCGTCGCGGAGCGCTCGGTGGACCCGCAGCAGGCGTTCGTCCTGGAGCTGCCGCCCGGCTGGTGAGCCGCGGTTGCGCCGCGATCCGCGCCGCGGCCCGCCGCGCGCCGCCCCTCAGGGTTGCAGGACGCCCCGGGTCTCCCCGTCCACCGCGATGGACACCGCCGTCCACTCCGGGAACTGCGTGACCGTGCCCTGCACCTGGCGCACGATCGTGCAGACGCGCACCGCGCCCCGATCGTAGGCGTTGATCTCGCGGGAGAAGCTGACCCGCAGCACGCCGCGCTCGAGCTCCTCGATCGACTGGATCGCGACGCGACCTCCGGCGTGCGGCGGATCGTGGTCGAACGCCATGGTGCGCATGCGGTGCCGCCGCGTCTCCAGCGAATCCGGGATCGCGGAGATGAAGCCCTGCGCCGCTTCCTCCGGAGTGGGCCCGGCGAGCAGCGCCTCGAGCGCCTGGCGCACGACCTCCAGCGGCGTCCCGCCGGGAACCTCGCGCGGGAAGGGCTGCACGGCGCACGTGTCCGGGCGCGCGAAGAACACCTGCACGGTGCGCGGCCCCGGCGGCGCGGGCGGCCCGCACGCGCCGGCGAGCAGCGCCAGCACGGCGACGGCGGCGCGCGCGCCGCGTCCCCGACCGCGCCGCCGGGTCATCCCAGGAGCTCGAGCTTCGCGTACATGGCCAGGACCTTCTTGAGGACCCCGCCGCGGAACTTGATCGTGAGCTTGAGCCCCTCGCCGCGCCCCTCCACCGCCTCCAGGATGCCTTCGCCCCACGTGGGATGGCGCACGCGCATGCCCGGCGCGAGCGTCACGGCCTCCTGGCTCTCGTCCTCGTACCGCGGCGCGGGGTCCCGCTCCTCGGCCGCCGGCCACGATCCGCCGACGGGCCGCCGCTGCATCGCCGCGCCGCGCATCGGACGGCCCGCGCCGCCCCGCGCGCCGGACCAGTGGCCGGCGCCGCCGCGCCCGCCCCCGGACCACGTGCCGGCGCGCGCCGACGCGGCCAGCGACTGCCGGTCCACGAGCGCCGGATCGATCTCGTCCAGGAAGCGCGACGGCAGGTTGCGCATGAACCCGTCGAAGCGCCGGCGCGACTCCGCGTTCAGGAGGACGACGCGCTGGCGCGCCCGCGTGAGTCCCACGTAGAAGAGCCGCCGCTCCTCCTCCAGGCCGGCCGGCTCCATCGCGGAGTTCGCGTGCGGGAAGAGCCCCTCCTCCATGCCGGTGATGAACACCCAGGGGAACTCCAGGCCCTTCGCGTTGTGCAGGGTCATCAAGGTGACGCGCGGCGCGTCGGCGTCGGCCTCGTCCTGGTCCGAGAGCAGCGACACCTCCTGCAGGAACGCCGCCACCGACGAGACCTCGCGGCCCTCCGTGTCCGCGAACTGCTGCATGCCGGCCAGGAGCTCGCTCACGTTCTCCTGCCGGACCGCGGCCTGCTGCTCGTACTCCCTCTCCAGGTACTCGACGTACCCCACGCGCTCGAGCAGCGCGTCCGTCACCCCGGCCACCGTCTCCCGGCCGGCGCGCTCCGCGGCCTCGTCCATGGCCGCGACGAACGCGACCAGGCTTTCCCGGACGCCGGGACGCACGGCGGCGCCGGCGCCCGCCGCCGCACGCCGCACCGCCGCGGAGAGCCCGTCGCCGTGCGCCGTCGCGTCCGCCTGCAGATCCTCCAGCGTCTTCTTCCCGATCCCGCGCCCGGGGACGTTGATCACGCGCAGCATGGCCACGTCGTCGGCGGGATTCACGAGGAGCCGAAGGTACGCCAGGACGTCCTTGATCTCCTTCCGCTCGTAGAAGCGCAGCCCGCCGAAGATCTGGTACGGCACCTGCGCCAGGCGGAAGTGGTTCTCGATCGCGCGGCTCTGCGAGTTCGTGCGGTACAGCACCACGAAGTCCGACGGCGAGCGCTGGCCGCCGTCCAGGCCGTCCTTCACGAAGCGCACGACCGCGAGGGCCTCGGTCTGCTCGTCCGCGACCTCCAGGGACAGGATGCGGTCCCCGCCGGCGTTCTCGGTCCAGAGCTCCTTCCCCTTCCGGCCGGCATTGTTGCGGATCACGCTGTTGGCGGCGTCGAGGATCGTCTGCGTGGAGCGGTAGTTCTGCTCCAGGCGGATCACGTGCGCCGCGGGATAGTCCTTCTCGAAGTCCAGGATGTTCGACAGGTCCGCGCCGCGCCACCGGTAGATCGACTGGTCGTCGTCCCCCACCACGAACAGGCGCTCGTGGTCCTTCGTGACCGCGCGCAGGAACTCGTACTGGCAGCGGTTCGTGTCCTGGTACTCGTCCACGAGCACGTGGGCGAAGCGCGCCGCGTAGCGCTGCCGGACATCCTCCTCGCGCAGGAGGCGCACGGGCAGGACCAGGAGGTCGTCGAAGTCCAGCGCGCCCTGCGTCTTCAACGACGCGGCGTAGCCGTGGTACACGCGCGCCACGAGCCGCTCGAACGGCCCGCGCGCCCCCGCCTCGAACTCCGCCGGCCCCAGGAGGTCGTTCTTCGCCTTCGAGATCACGGAGAGGATCTGCTCCGGCGGGTTCTCCTTCGCCGGGATGGACAGGTCCGTCAGCACGCGCCGCAGGGCGGAGATCTGGTCGTCGCGGTCGAAGATGGAGAAATCCCGCGTGATGCCCAGGCGGTCCGCTTCCCGCCGCAGCATGCGCACGCCGATGGAGTGGAACGTCCCCACCCACGCGGAGCGGGCGGGCGGACCCACGAGCGCGATGATCCGCTCCCGCATCTCCCCGGCGGCCTTGTTCGTGAAGGTGACCGCGAGGATGCGCGACGGATCGGCCCCCCGCGCGATGAGCCACGCCACGCGCCGCGTGAGCACGCGCGTCTTCCCCGACCCCGCCCCCGCCAGCACGAGCAGCGGCCCGCCGTCATGCCGGACGGCCTCGCGCTGCGGCTCGTTCAGGCCCTCGAGGATGGCGTCGGTGGCGGGAAGTGCCGGGGTCGGGTTCGCGTTCGCGAGATTCGTGAACAGGTCCATCGGCGCAGTCTAGCATGGTGCGGGTGCGCGGGTGCGCGGGTGCGGCGAGCGCGGAGAGCGGATCGGGGAAGGGCCGGCGTGAGCTTCCCGCCGCGCGACGCGCGAAGACACACCCTGCGCGTGACCCCGCTGCCTGTCCGCACCGTCTCCCCCGAACGGGGCGAAGCGGTGCGCGGCGGGCGCGAGGGCGTCGCCTTCGGGACGGCCCGCGGCCGTGCGCGGAGGGGCCGGTCGAGGGTTGCGGTCCGTGGCGGGGGCGGGCCACCGGCGAGGGGGAGGGTGTGCCACGCGCAGTTCCGCAGCAAGTGCGCCCGCGCTACGGCCACCGGCCGCGTGAGCACGCGTGCGCACGCCGCGAGGACTGTCTGAGCATGGCATACCCTCCCCCTCGCCGGTGGCCCACCCCGCCACGGACCGTGACCCTCGACCGGCTCCTCCGCGCACGGGCGCGCGGCCGGCCGAAGGCGACGCCCTTGCGCCCGCCGCGCACCGCTTCGCGTCAGTAACCCCACTCCGCCCGCAGGTCGACGTTCAGGTAGTCGTCCCCGGGCGGCAGGGTGCCCGTCTCGCCCTGCAGCATGAAGATGCGGTTCAGCCGGTACTCGATCGTCAGCGCGCGCTCGGGCGACTCGAGGGACTCGCGCGTCACGGAGGGGTCGGTCGCCGCCTCCTCGCTGCCGCCGCCCACGGCCTGGCGGTACTTGAGGAAGAAGTCCCGCCCCACGTTCTTCCCCACGGTCACGCTGGACCGCGAGCCGGCCTCGCCCTCGTCGTAGGCGAAGGTGTCCAGGCCCAACTCGCGGCCGAGCTCGCCGCCGAACCGGTTCGTGAGCGCGGCCACGTAGGAGCGGCGGAACGCGTCGCTGATGGCGCCCTCCTCCGCGCCGTTCTCCTCCCCGCGCTTCACACGCAGCGCGAGCAGCTCGTAGATCTCCGCCTCCGACATCCCGCTCTCCGTCTCCAGCCGGATGTTCGGCTCGATCAGCGGCCCCGTGACGTACACCGTCACGTTCTCGTCCAGCACCGTGGTGGACGCCTCCGCGTCGATGTAGCTCGCGCGCGGGTCGGAGGGGTCCGTGAACTCCACCTCGGCCCGGTCCACGCGGAAGCGCGAGTTCAGCACCGCGTAGTTCCCGCGCAGCGTGCGGACCTCGCCGGCGAGGCCCATGCCCCACTCCTGCGCGTGGAACGTCACGTCCGCGGCGAGCTCCAGGTCCATCTCGGGCGTCTTCACCCAGATGTTGCGGTCGCCGCGGAGCCCGATCTCCGCCAGGAAGGTCGCGGGCGTCGCGTCCGCGCCGCGCGGAGCGGTCACGAGATCGCCGTGCTCGTCCTCCATGAGCTCCGGCGGCGCCACGACGCCGGGGGGCAGCTCCGGTCCGGCCGCGTCCGGGCGCGGCGGGGCGAGCGCCGCCGGGCCGAGGTCCGCGCGCTGCACGCGGAACGCGCCCTGGAAGAACGGCACCAGGCGCCCCTCGCCGATCCTCCGCGCCAGGATCCGCATCGTCCCCGAGCCGACCGCCCGGGTGTCGATGAGATCGGACCGGTAGTGGTACTCCGACGCGGTGACGTCGATCGCGTAGTCCGCCGCGCGCAGGTCCGCGAGCGTCACGCGACCGCTCCCCGTGAGCACGCCGCCGCGACCGTCCAGGAAGCGGGCGGAGTCGATCCGGACGCCCGTGGCGTCGAAGCCGCCCTTCGCCGTCCCGTCCACGAGCGGCTCGTCGAACGTGGGGATCGTGAGCCGGCCCTCCGTCACCGAGAACTCGCCGCCGAGCCGCAGCGAGCCCGGTTCGCCGGTGAGCGTGACGCGGGCGTCGGCGCGCCCGTGCAGCGTCTGGAACAGCGAGATGCTGCGCGACAGCGACTGCAGCGGGAGGTCGGCCGCCTGCGCGCGCAGGTCCACCGGCCTTCCCGTGCGCAGGCGCGGCCGCGGATCCGCGGCGCTCCACTCCAGGGGGATCGTGCCGGAGACCGAGAGGGAGTCGTCGCCGGTCCTCAGCAGGCCGTCCCGGATCGAGAGCGTCTCGCCGTCGAACTCCGCGGTGGCCGTGAACGAGTCGAGCGGCTCGGAGCCCACGGTGCCGCCCGTCAATCGCGCGTCCAGGCGGGCCGTCGGCCCCAGGAAGGGGCCGTCGAGCCGCGCGGTCACCGTGCCCTCGCCCCCGCTCACCGGGGCCTTCGGGATCCGGCTCCACAGCCAGCCGAAGTCGGACGAGGTCAAGGCGACGCGGATGTCGTTCAGGGTCGCGGCCTCCAGCGCCCGCGTGCGCGCCTCGCGGTCGAACAGCGCGCGCCGCAGCGTGCCGGGCGGCGGCGCGATCCCGCCCTGCAGCGACCCGACGAAGTCCGGCGTGCCCACCTCGACCCCTTCGAACCGCAGCGTCTCCCCCGCCAGCACGCGACCCGAGAGCGTCTCGACCGCACGTCCGCCCAGGCGCCCGTCCCGCAGGGACACGCGCACGTCCGCGCCCAGCGTGTCCGCCCCGACCACGGCATCGCCCTCGAAGTCCACGATCCCGGCCAGGGACGCGTCGTCCGACAGGAACGGCGCGAACAGGGCCAGGTCCACCGCGCGCCCCACGGCCTCCACCGCGGTGGCGCCGTCCGGACGCACGATCACCTGGCCGGAGACCGACCCGCCGTCGCCCCTCAGGTCCAGCCCCGTGACGCTGACCGAGCCGTCGGTCCGGGTGACGCGAACGGGCCCCTCGTTCGTCCACTCGGCGGCGCCGTCGTTCGGCGTCAGGTGGAGCCGGCTCACGAGCGCGTCCAGCCGGCCGTCCTCGCCGAGGTCCAGGCGGCCGGCGAGCGCGAGCGTCGCCACGCCGGTCTCCGCGCGGAGCGCGTGCAGCTCCAGGACGTCCCCCTCGCCCCAGCCCTCGAGCACGACATGCTCGATGCGCCGCTCCCCGCGCCCGACGCCGTGCCCCTCGGCGCGGAAGTCCAGCCGCGTGGCGCCGAGCTGCAGCGCCTCGGCCGTGATGGCGAGACGCGACGCGTCGAGCCCCGCGATGGACGCGTCCTCCAGCTCCAGCACGGCGTCCAGCTCCGGCGCCTTCACCGGACCGGCCACGCGCACGGTGAGGACGCCGTGTCCGCGCGGCGCCGCGCGCCGCACCGCGCCGCCCATCTGCTCCAGCACCGTGAGGTCCGCCAGCTCCCCGCGCAGCTCCGCCTCCACCACGTTGGCGGCATCGAGCGAGCCGTGCCCGAGCAGCTCCGATCCCGCCACCGTCAGCCGCGCCTCCTCCACCGCGAGCGCGCCGCGATCCAGGGTTCCGCGCAGCGCGCACGACTCCACCGGGAGCCCGAACGCCTCGGCATCCCGCAGGTGGATCTCCACGCCGCCGCGGAACGTGGCGCGGGTCAGCCCCGCGCCGGCGAAGCGGACGGTGCCGTCCAGGTCCCGCAGGACGTCGAGGTCCGGATCCGCCAGCAGCACCGCCGGCTCGAGGTCGCGGAACACCGCCACGCCCTCGATCCGCACGGGATCGCCGAGATCGAGGTCGCCCGAGAGCTCCAGTAGGGACGGGCCGGACTCGTAGCGGAACCGCTCCAGCGACACCCGGTCGCCGGTGCGCACGCCGCCGAGCTCGATGCGCCGCTCCAGCTCGTCGCGACCCACGCCCCGCAGCTTCGCCGTGACGTGCAGGGAGTCGGGCCGTCCCGTCACCACGGCTTCGCCGTCCAGCCGCGCGAACAGCAGCGGGTGCTCCACGTCGAGCCACTCGCCCACCTTCTCCAGCGGAACGGAGGTCGCCGCCACGACCAGGTTCGACGCCCGGACGCCGCGCGGATCGGCGAACCCCGCCAGCTCGATCTCCCCGCCGGCCGCGGCGATCCGCACCCCCTCGGCGTGCACGATCCCCTCCGAGAGCTTCAGGGCGCCGACCAGGGCGACGTCCTCGTCGACGCGGCCGAGCCGCAGGTGACCGCGCTGCTCCTCCACGTCCAGGCGCCAGGTCCCCGGCACGACCTCCAGGCGCCCGCGCAGCGTCAGGCCGCCGAGGATCTCCCCGTAGCGCCCGCGCACGCGGCCGTCGGCGATCGCGATGTCGTCGACGTGGAACGCGGCGTCCACGCCGGCGCCCGGCGCGCGCGGCGGCCGGCCGGGATCCCCGGCGCCCGACGCCTCGGACCACTCCAGGAGCGCGTCCAGGTCGATGTCCGGCTGCAGGATGCGGAGCCGGGCGACGCGCAGGTCCCCGCGCAGGAGGTCGGTGAGGCGATAGCCCACGTCGATCCGGCGGATGGACACGAGGTGCCTCGCGGCCGCCGCGCCTCCCGGCTCGGCCGCGGTCTCGAGGCGGACGTCGCGCACGCCGAGCCCGCTCCAGGGGCGCCACTGGATGGAGCCGGCGCGGAAGGAGAGTCCCGAGGGCCGCAGCCGGGAGTCCAGCGATTCCACGACGTACGGCGTGAGCGCCCCGGTCTCGAACAGCACGATGAGCGCGCCCGAGAACAGCCCCAGGAAGACCAGGAGCCAGATCACGATCCGGAGGATCACCAGGCGCGCCGTCATCTCAGAACACGTGCCCCAGGCTGAAGTCGTACCCCCAGCGCTTCTCGTCGTCCGGAGCGTCGGGCTCGACCGGCAGGATCTTCAGCTTCCGCGCCACGTCCACGCGCACGGGCCCGACCGGCGTGGCGAAGCGCAGGCCGGCGCCGACCGAGTAGCGCACGTCGTTCTCGCGCGCATCCTCCGGCGAGTCGTGCGGATCCGTCGGCCGGAAGTCCGACGCGCGCACGTCCTCCACGTCCTCCCACGCGTTGCCGCCGTCCGCGAACGTCCCGAGCGACAGCCTCCAGAACAGCGGCACCCGCACCTCCACGTTCCCGAGCAGGAGGAAGTCCCCCGGCCCGATCTCCTGGTAGTCGTACCCCCGCACCGTCGTGGGGCCGCCGAGCTTGAAGCGGTCGCGGTCCGGCACGAAGGTGGACGGTCCGAACGGCCGCTCGTACCCCACGCGGAGGCGGCCCGCGAACGTGACCGACGCGGCGCTGCGGAACCACTGGCCCTCCATCTGCCCGCGCCAGAAGTCGGCGTCGCCGCCGAGGGGCCCGCCGGAGAACCCGCCGATCACGCGATGGAAGAACCCGCGCGTGGGGTCGAAGTAGTCGTTGCGCCGGTCCCGTTCGCCGGTCAGCGTGAAGGACCGGGTCAGTTCGGGGCGGCGGTTGTCCGGGAGCTCGAACCCCTCCTGCGCGTCGAGGTCCGCCCACTCGTTCTCCAGCGTGGCCCATCCCCGCGTGTGCCGGGCGAGCTGCCGGCTCACGTTCACCAGGAGGCTGATCAGGCCGAGGTCGTACTCCTCCTCGCCGGAGAACTCGCGCCGCCGCTCGAACGACAGCTCCACGGAGCCGAGCGTCCGCGTCCCGAACAGCCACGGCTCCACGTACCGGCCCTCGATCCCGGTGCGCACGAGATCCGCGGGGAAGAGCTCGGTGGCGAGCAGCCCGCGCACCGAGCCGCGCTTGCCCCGGCCCCAGAGGTTGCGGTGCCCCCACTCGCCCGAGAGGCGGAGCTGGTCGCGCGTGCCGTACCCCACGCCCGCGCCGACGAACCGCATCTTCCGCTCCGAGACGCGCACGATGACCCCCACCGACCCCGGCTCCGAGCCCTCCTCCGGCACGATGGTCACGAGGGAGAAGTAGCCCGTGGAGTACAGGCGCTCGCGGCTCTCGTCGATCGCGTCGCGACTGAGCGTGCTGCCGGGATGGATCGTCAGCTCCCGCCGGATGATGTCGGACTTCGTGAACCCGTTGCCCTCGATCCGGACGCGACCCACCACGAACCGGGGGCCCTCCTCGATCCGGTACACGAGATCGTGCACGAGATCGTGCACGAGGACCGTGTCCGGGAGGTCCGTGGCGGCCTGGATGTCGGCCGTGACGCGCACGTCGTAGAACCCGCGGTTCGCGTACGTGTTCTCGATCGCGGTGCGGTCGCGGTCGGTGCGGGTGATGTCGAAGGGATCGCCGGGCTCCTGCGTGATCCAGGACAGGACCTCCTGCTCGCCGAACGTGCGGTTGCCGGCGGTCGAGATCCGCCCGACGACCCGCCGCGTCATGGGCGTCACGCGGAAGACGGCGCGCGAGGTGCGATGCGACGGATTCCACTCCAGCTCCAGCGCGACCTCGCACTTCCAGTATCCGAGGCGGCGAAGGTAGGCGCGGACGCGCTGGGCGTCGCCCTCGAGCCGGTCCGTGTCCACGGCGCGGAACCGGAGCAGGCCCGTGGTGGAGGATCGGAGGACGTCGCGCAGCTCCGACTCCGGAACCGGCAGATCGCCCGCGAAGGCGATGGAGGAGAGGCCGAACCGCGAGATGTCGCCGGGGCGTTCGGCGGTCCACTCCGCCTCGTCGGCGGCCGGCGCCGCGGGGGCGCCCAGCAGCCCGGAGAGGAGCGCCCCCAGCACGGCGGCCCCGCGCGCGGACGGGCGGCCTCGACGGGTGCGGCCGGGCGGGCGGGGGATGCGGTCTCGACCCATCGAGCGGATCCACTCCGAGCAGGGAGGAACGGTCGCGCCGGAGGGTCGGGCGGGGCGCCGTTCCGCCGGGCGCGAGGCCCGGAAGGGGCCGGCCCCGCCGGTTGGCGTGCGAACGTAGCGGAGGGTTGGCGACGCGTCAACGACGGCGTACCCTCGCGCGCGTCGTCATCCTCTGCAACCCCGGAACCGCCGGAGAGTGCCCGATGATCCGTCCCCGGTCGCGCGCGCGGTCCGCGCCCGTTCCCGCCGCGCTCGGGCGTGCGGTCCGGGTCGCGGCGGCGGTCGTGGTCCTGGCGGGGGCGGCCGGGTGCGGCGCGGGGGATCGTCCGGCGCCGCGCAGCGCCGAGACGCGCGCGGTGGAGTCCAAGGCCGGGGACTTCGCGGCGTACTGGGCGGAGGTGCTCCGCCTCGCCCGCCGGCACGCCGCGCACCCGGACTCCTTCCGCGCGGCCGTGGACTCCCTCCCGGGCTCCCACCTCACGGACGAGGAGTGGGCGGCGTGGACCGCTCCGTACGCGGAGGATCCCGGGACGCTGGCGGACTCGCTGGAAGCGGCGATCGCCACGGTGGCGCCGGCCGAGTGAGCGGCCGCGCGCGGATCAGCCCGTGACCAGCCGCCAGACCTGGGCCACGACGAGGCACGTGCCCAGCCCGAGCGCCACCGGCGCGAGCGCGGCGAACGCGGTCCACTTCGCGCTGCCGGTCTCCTTGTAGATCGTGTAGATCGTGGTGGAGCACGGGTTGTGGATGAGGCTGAACAGCATCAGGTTCACGGCGGTGAGCAGGGTCCAACCTCCGCCGCCGGTGAGCAGGCGCCCCACGTCCGCGGCGGAGTCCAGCTCGAACATCACGCCGGCGCCCGCGCCCACGCCGGTCGCTCCCGACGAGAGGACGGTGAGCATGAGCAGCGTGGGGATCACGATCTCGTTCGCCGGGATGGCCACGATGTAGCCGAGCAGGATCACCCCGTTCAGCCCCACGAGGACGCCGAACGGGTGCAGCGCGGCGATCACGTGCTGCGCGATCGACGCGTCGCCGATGCGGAGGTTCGAGGACAGCCAGATCACCGCGCCCGCCGGCACGGCGAACACCACCGCGCGCCCCAGCACGATCAGCGTGCGGTCGATGACCGACGTGTACAGCGTCTGCAGGATGCGCGGCGGGCGGTACGGCGGCAGCTCCAGGCTGAAGGAGGACACCTCGCCCTTCAGCAGGGTCCGGGACAGCGCCCAGGACGAGACGAAGGTGAGCCCCACGCCGAGCAGTGCCACCGCGACCACGGCGCCCGCGGAAACCAGTCCCGCCAGCGCGGGCGTGGCCGCGCCGCCGATGAACACCGTGGCGACGAGGATCTGCGTGGGCCAGCGCCCGTTGCACAGCGCGAAGTTGTTCGTGAGGATGGCGATGAGGCGTTCGCGCGGGCTGTCGATGATGCGCGTGGCCACCACGCCGGCGGCGTTGCAGCCCCAGCCCATGCTCATGGTGAGCGCCTGCTTGCCGTGCGCGCCCGCGCGCCGGAACAGGCCGTCCAGGTTGAACGCCACGCGCGCCAGGTAGCCGAGGTCCTCCAGCAGTGTGAACAGCGGGAAGAAGATGGCCATGGGCGGCAGCATCACGCTGATCACCCACGCCGCCGCCAGGTACACGCCGTCCACGAGGACGCCGGTCAGCCACCACGGCAGGTGCGCCGCCTCGGCGGCGGACCGCAGCAGCGGGTGCCCGTGATCCAGGAGCAGCGTGGCCAGCATCCGCGACGGCACGTTGGCCCCGGCGATGGTGAGCCAGAAGATCCCCGCGAGGATCAGACCCATCAACGGGAAGCCGAGCCACCGGCTGGTGACCAGGCGATCCACGGCGGCGTCCAGGTCGAACCGCCGGGCGTCCCCCTCGCGGGTGACCGCGCGCGACGCGATCCGCGCCGCGTCCTTGTACAGGCTCTCCGTGATGCGGTCCGAGAACTCGCCGCCGACCTGCCAGCGCAGCTCCTCGGACAGCTTCAGGATGTCCTTCGCCGCGCCCGCGCCCGCGTTCGCGTTCGCGCTCATCGCTCCCCCCTCCGGGCGCCTGCGTCCGCGGCCAGCCCCGCCGGCGCCGGGGCCGGTGCGGATGCCGCCGGGGCCGCCGGGGCCGCCGGAGTCGCCGGAGTCGCCGGAGTCGCCAGGTCGGCGAGCTCCCCGTTCTCGAGCGCCGTGGCCACGCGATCGTCGCCGTCCAGCAGGCGCAGCGCCAGCCACCGCGCGTTCGGGATGCCCGGGTGCAGCTCCGCGATGCGCGCGGCCAGCGATTCCACGGCCCGCTCCAGGTCCGGCGGCCCGGCGGCGGCGCGGTGCGGCCGCGTGACGTACTCCCCGGACGCCACCTGCGCGATCGTGGCGAGCAGCGCATCCAGCCCGCGCCGCTCGCGCGCCGCCGTGGGCACGACCGGCACGCCGAGGTCCCGCGCCAGCCGGCGCTCGTCGATCCGCAGGCCGTGCCGCTCCGCCTCGTCGATCAGGTTCAGGCACACCACGGCCCGGTCCGTGATCTCCAGCACCTGGAGCACGAGGTTCAGGTTCCGCTCCAGCTGCGTGGCGTCCGCGACCACCACCGTGACGTCCGGGCGGCCGAACAGGATGAAGTTCCGGGCGATCTCCTCGTCCGTGCTCGTCGTGAGCAGCGAGTACGTGCCGGGCAGGTCCACGAGCTTGTAGCGCTTGTCGCCGTAGGCGAATCCGCCCTCGGCGCGCGCCACCGTCTTGCCGGGCCAGTTCCCGGTGTGCTGCCGGAGCCCGGTGAGGGCGTTGAAGACCGTGCTCTTCCCGGTGTTCGGATTGCCCGCGAGCGCCACCACGTAGTCCCAGTTCCGCATGTTCACGCCGAGGCGCACGAGATTCCCGGCATGGTGCACCGGGCACGTGGCGCAGCCGGCGGGCGCGGCGCCCGCGGGGGCGATCGGGGCGGGCGCGGGGTGCGTGGTCTTGGTCATGACACGGCCTCCCGGATTGCGGCGGCGCGGCGGATCCTGATGCTCTCGGCCTGCTTGCGACGGATGGCGATGGTCGTGCCGCGGACGCGGTAGGCCACCGGGTCCCCGGACGGGCTCCGCATCACCGCCTGGATCGCCGTGCCCGGCACGATGCCGAGGTCCATGAGCCGGCGGCGCTCGAGCCCGCGGCACGCCGGCGAGATGGCCACGATCTCCGCGGACTCCCCGAGGGGCAGGTCCGCCAGGCGTGCCGTGGGTTCGTGCGCGTCCCCGTCCTCGTCCTCCTCCACCACCGACAGCCCGGAGGCCGCGACGCGCGACAGGGTCATCTCCTCGCCGTCCGCGCGGAACCGGACCGCGTCCGGCCCCACCTCGAGCATGCGGATGCGCGTGCCCACGTGGAGCCCGGCCGAGATCAGCCGCGTGTACGACTCGGCGGGCTCGTCCTCCAGGTGCACGACCCGCGCGTCCGCGCCCGCAGGCAGCTCACCGAGCGGCAGGCTGCGCGTGTCCGGCGGCAGTTCCCCGTGCGTCGTGGGGATGGGATCCCCGTGCGGATCGAAGCGCGGGTGTCCCAGCCGCGCCGCCAGGCGGTCCGCCTCCTCGCGCGAGAGGGAGTGCTCCCGGACCTCCGCCTTGTCGTGCCACTTCGACGCCGCCACGCCGGTCTCGTCCGCCAGGTAGCGCTCCCACAGCCGGTGCGCGCGGATGACCTGCAGCGCGTACTCGCGCCCCGCATCGGTGGCCCGGAGGCCCTCCCCCGCCGACCGCAGGAGCCCGTGCGCCTCCATCCGCCCCGCCAGCTCCGCCGCCTCGCCCATCGGGACGCCCAGCGCGCCGGCCAGGCTCTGCAGGGTGGCCGCGCCGCCGCGGTAGCCCGTCTCCTGGACGTGCTTCAGCGCGTCCTCCACGAGCACGCGGCTGGCCAGCCGTCGCGCGCGCCGCCAGCGCGGGACGTAGCCGCCGCGCAGGAACAGCAGCAGCGCCAGGCCCACGAGGAAGAGCCCCCATCCCGCCAGTGCGATGCTCATGACGCCTGCTCCTCCACGAACACGTGCCGGGCGAGCTCGTCGCCCACATCCCGCGGCTCGCCGTCCACGATCAGCCGGAGCGGACCGCCGAAGGGCGCCCGCTCCACGATCTCCACGCGCGCCTCCGGATAGAGGCCCAGCTCCCCGAGGTAGCGCAGCAGCGCCGGATCCCGGTCGCTCACGCGCGCCACGGTCACGGCCGTGCCGGGCGCCACCTCCGCCAGCGTCGGCCGCGGCGGGTCGTGGATCCGCAGGTCCTTCGTGGGGATGGGCGCGCCGTGCGGGTCCCGCGTGGGGAAGCCGAGCATCCGGTCGATCCGGTCCTCGAACTCCTCGGAGATGTGGTGCTCCAGCTTCTCGGCCTCCTCGTCCACCTGGTCCCAGGAGTACCCCAGGGCTTCCTTCAGGTAGACCTCAAGCAGCCGGTGATGCCGCAGCACCTCGAGCGCCACCTTCCTCCCGGCCGGCGTCAGCGCGATCCCCTCCGCGCGCGCGTAGGTCACGAGCCGCAGCTCCGTGAGCCGCCGCACCATCTTCGTGACCGCGGGCAGGCTGACCCCGAGCACCTCCGCCACGGCCTTCGGCGCGGGCGCCGGCCCGTCGCGCCCGAGCTCGTAGATGGCCTTCATGTAGTCCTCGACCGCGGAGCCGAACATGGGCGGGGGCCTCCCGGGGTGCGTTGGTACGGGTATCGACACTCGAACGCCGCGGTTGAATCTACGACTTAACCAAGGTTCATGCAACCGTTGTGGCGCGCAGATTGGGGCGGGTGAAGCGAGAAAAACCTCGAAGCGCATGCAGGACAAGACGTTCCGACGTTTCCGGACCGCACGCCCGATGGGCGCGGGAGGCGGGTTCCGGCGGGTCTGGCGGCCGAGGCGCAATCTGCGAACCACCGAGGTACGAACGGGGGGGGGTGGGCGTCTGTGGGCCCAGGGTGTGGGAGGTCGGCACCGTGCCGGGCTGCCCGCCCGACCGGCAGTGGTCGCGGGGGGCGATCACTGTGCGGGGATCGTCGGCCGGGTTCGCAGCACCCGGTCGAAAACGAAAGGGGCCCCGACCGCGAGGTCGGGGCCCCGATCGCTTTCCGGGCGGCCCCGCGGGGCTACCGGAGCTGGATCATCTTCTTCCGGAAGGACTTGTCCTCCGCGTCGAGCGCGTAGAAGTACACGCCGGCCGAGGAGCGCTTTCCGGTCTCATCCAGACCGTCCCAGATCACGGAGCGGAAGCCCGCGGGCTCCTCGCCGTCCACGAGGGTGCGCACCAGCCGCCCCGTCACGTCGAAGACGCGCAGGGAGACCTTGCCCGGGCGGGGCAGGTCGAAGCGGATCTGCGTGGTCCCGCGGAACGGGTTCGGGGCGCTCGCGTGGAGCTGGAGCTTCGTGGGCACCGGAGCGGCCACGACCGGCGCGTCGACGGCGCCGTCCACGGTGACGCTCAGGGGCACCGAGACCGGGCCCGTGAACGGATCGTTCGAGGTGAGGTCGAACGACCCGACGAACACGCCCTCGTTCGACGCCGCCGTGAACTGCACGTCGACGTCGGTGGTCGAGAACGCGGGCACCGTGCCGCTGACCGGGTCCAGGAACGCGATGTCGACGATGTCCCCGTACTCCAGCGCGACCGAGTACAGGAACGTGCCGGACGCGAGGGTGGCGTTCGCCGGGGACGGATAGCCCACGGCGCCGCCGGGACCCATGACCGCGCCGAACGGCGTGGCCAGCGGGAGCGGCGGGGAGACGCCGAAGTTGCTGTAGAACCGCGTCGTGCCCTGCCACGCGGCGCCGATGAAGTAGAAGTTCCCGGCGGTCAACGTGACGTTCATCGGACCGGACGAGTACCACGCCAGGCCCGGGCCGCCGCTGCTGGCCTGGGAGAAGATCTTCGTGAACGAACCCGTGGCGGCGGCGCCCTGGTACACGAAGAACTCCATCGCCGTGCTCGCGTTCGGGTTCAGCCGCATCTGGATCTCCTTGAGGGGGATCGTCGTGTCGATGCGGAAGACGTCGCCGCGGTACAGGTTGCCGGCGATCTGCGAGAAGTTCTCGCTGCCCAGCTCGTACCGCTCGGCGCCGCCCGAGATCGCGGCGGTGAGGTCGTACTCCAGGTCCCCGTTGCCGGTGTTCGTGATCGTCAGCGTCTCGGTCGTGGAGCCGAGCGGCGCCAGGAACACGTCCACCGACGCGGGCGACAGGCCGGCCACCGGCACGCCGTTCACCGTGAACGCCACGTGCACGATGTCCTGCGGGTTCGCCGGGTCGTTGGAGTCGATCACGAGATCGGTCTCGTACAGGCCGGGCGCGAGCACGCCGGAGTCGAGATCGAGGGTGAGCAGCTGCGATCCGTTCGCGTTCACGACGCCGGCCAGCGGCGCCACGTCCAGCCACGCCACGTCCGGGGTCTCGGTGACCGTGAAGCTCATCGGGTCGTTGAGCGTGCCCGGGTTGGACAGCGTGACGAACTGCTGGTCCGTGAAGCCCTGGAAGACCTCGCTGGTCACGGAGAGCGTGCTGGTCACCAGCGTGGGGTCGCCCGTGGCGCGGAACAGCGTGAGGTACGCGTCCATCACGTCGACCTTCGTGTTCGCCAAGCGCAGGCCCTGCAGCGCGCCGGCCATGCCGCCGGGGATCCGGACGGGCTCGTCGGAGCGCTCCCGGCCGAGGTTCGCCCAGCGCTTCACCACCGGGTACGTGTTCCCGGAGTGCCCGCCCTTCACGCGGTTGTCCGCGGTCAGGGCCGCCATCTCCGAGGCCGCCGGGTCGGCGAGGACGAGGTCGGTCACGTCGTGCGACGCGGGAACGCGCACGATCGAGCTGGGCACGTCCACGAGCCCGCCGAACTCGTACGAGGCGGCGATGCCGCGGCCGGCGCCGGCGCCGTAGCCGGCGTTGAACACGCCCACGTTGTCCGTGTTGCTTGTGTTCTTCCAGATCGGCGTGGACGCGATGGGCGCCAGCTCGTCGATGAAGTTGTTCCCGCCGGCGTACGTGAAGCTGAACCCGGCGAGATCGTTCAGACCGGTCAGGGCCGAGAGGTCCGCCGATCCGTCCGCGCCGTCGTTCAGGTCGAAGATCGGGCGGATGTTGTAGCCGCCGGCGGACTCGGGATCGTAGTTGAAGCAGTCCGACCCCTCGATGTACACGCGGCCGCCGTTCTGCGCGAACGTGTCGAGCGCCGCGCCCTCGGAGGCGCTGATGATGTGGTTGTCCGAGAAGATGCCCACGCACGCGAACACGATCTCGTGCCCGGTGAGGGTGGGCGAGAACTCGAACAGGTCATCGGTGAGGAACACGCTCTCGCCCAGCGTCTGGCACGCCACGAAGATGGACTCCGCGCTCGTGCCGGCCACGTCGGACGGGTGCCACACGAGGATGTCCGGGATGTCGCCCACGAACACCTCGCCGGCGTTCGTCCGGGCGCTCTCGTTCACCGGCGCCTCGTTGTCGATCGCCGTGACCTCGTACTCGTACAGGAAGTCCACCGGCGGCGAATCCATGTACATGTCCGCGGAGCCCGTGTCCGCCTGCGCGCGGGCCAGCTCCACCAGGAACACGTTGTTCCGGTAGATGCGGACGCCGGCGAAGTCGTCCAGCGGCGTGCCGTCGGACTGCGTCGTGGGATTCGTCCAGGTGATCGTGGCGTCCGTGGTCGTGCCCGTGACGCCCGCGCCCGACGGGGCCGCCGGCGTGGGCGAGCCGCCCGCGAACACGGTGAAGCTCACCGGCACCGAGAGGCTGTCCGTCACGTCGTCCTTGGCGCGGAGCGTGTACGCGTACTCCTGCCCGTCCGTGAGGCTGCCGTCGTTGAACAGGCCGACGCCCTGGTCCACGTTCGTCAGGAGGACGTCGTCGCGGAGGATGTCGATGGAGAAGTCGCCCAGCGGGCTGCCGTCCACGTACGTCGTGGGATCGGTCCAGGTGATGGCGACCGACGTGGGCGTCGTGAAGTCGCTGTACCCCGCCACGCTCGTCGGGGCGTTCGGATCCGTGGGATCGGCCACGAGGATCGGCGACACGTAGCACAGCTGGTTCCCGGTGCGGCTGTCGCACCACGCCGGGTACGCCTTGCCGTTCGAGAAGTCGATGCCGAGGTAGTCGCCCATGTAGCCGCCGGCGAGGCCGGAGATCGGGATCGGCGTGAAGCTCACGTCGGCGACCGGGAAGTCCTCCCACGTGGCGCCGGCGTCGTTCGACACGGCCATGTACGCGCGGGTGAGCGAGTTGCCCGGATCGTCGCGGCGGTCGTAGAAGATGACCGCGAGCTGCCCGGTGAGCGGATCGCACGCGACCCACGGGAACCACTGCGAGTTCGTGCCCGCGTCCTGGTTCACGCGGACCGCCGTGCCGAACGTGTTGCCGCCGTCGGTGGACGTGGCGCACCAGATGCTGGCGTCCGTCCCGGTGTTCACGCCGGGGACGCCCACGTTCGTCCAGACCATGTAGATGTTCCCGTCGTTCGGGCCGCCGGAGACGTCGATGGCCATGGACGGGAAGGAGTTGCGGCGGATGCTGGTGTTCGGGAGCGACGTGTTGCGGTGCCCGCGGATGTTCGTGATCGCGCGGAACTCGCCGGTCCAGGTGGCGCCGCCGTCCGTGGAGCGGTTCAACCCGATGGCGGTCTCGTCCGCCGGGAAGCCGTCATACACGGACCAGGCCACGTAGACCACGCCGTTGCGGTTCGTGCGGATGTTCACGCCCTGGTCGTGCGAGCCGGAGAACACGTTGTTCGACACGTTGACCGCCGAGGACCACGTGTCGCCGCCGTTCGTGGAGCGGCTGAACTCGATGTTGTCCGTGTTCGTGCCCGCGAACGCCGTCCACGCGTTGTAGACGTGGCCGTTGTAGGGGCTGGCCGGCGAGTTGTCCACGTGCAGGTGGTTCTTGTCGAGGCTGCCGGCGCCGGAAACGGTGCGGTGCTGCCACGTGGCGCCGAAGTCCGTGCTGAAGTCCGCGCCCATGCCGCCGGAGCTGCTGATGTAGCCGATCAGCATCCGGTTGTCGGAGGCGCGGATGGCCGCGGCGGGATCGCCGTTGTTGCCGACGCCGCCGGGACCGGTGTCCTGCCCGGTCCAGGTCACGCCGCCGTTCGTGGACCAGTAGACGCCGGTGCCGTACACGTCGGTGACGGGCCACGGCGTGGCGTTCGCGCCCACGAACACGAAGTCCGGGTTCGTGGGGTGCACGGCGACGGAGATCTCGGACTGCGTCACGGTGGTGCTGGGCTTCACCGCCACGTCCGGGGAATCGGTGGGCGGGAGCGCGGCGCGGAACACGACGCTGTCGTACTCGCGAACCTGCAGGTCCTGCGCCGGCGGGGCGGGGGCCTCCTGCCGGTAGATGCGGCTCCAGCGCTTATCCTCCACCGCATCCGTACGCGGCGGATCCGCGGCGCGCGCGGTGGCCGAGAGGGCGACCGCGAGGCCGCAGAGGGTGATGATCTGCGAGCGGGAACGCAGGAACGTTCGAAGGGGCATCATGAAGGCTCACCTCGAGGGAGGAGGACCAGGAGATCGAGGAACCGCCCCGGGCCCGACGGGCAACGGCCAGGGAACCTCGCGAGAGTACCCGAAGACACCGAGGGGATTCGAGCAGCTTCTGAGGGATTTGTGCGGGCGGCTGTGCGGG
>CAYYFX010000021.1:26851-38511 GCA_964471155.1 uncultured Gemmatimonadota bacterium
GACACCGAGGGGATTCGAGCAGCTTCTGAGGGATTTGTGCGGGCGGCTGTGCGGGGCGGCTGTGCGGGGCGGCTGTGCGGGCGGCTGCGCAAGGCGGCTGCGCAAGGCGGCTGCGCATGGCGGCTCCGCGAGAGGCTGCGCGGGAGGCCGCGGGGAACCGTCAGGAACCGCCGGGGCCGCGCCGGGTATCCCCGTCACGGGTGACGCCGGCGGGTGCCGTCTGCTACCCTGATCGCCTCGGCCGGAGTTCACCCCGTCAAGGGTCGCGTGCCCCGTGCCGACGGGTGACGTAACTACCCGGAGGACCGCGTGAGCGAGGCGCCAGTGATTCCGATCCCGCGTTCCTGGGTCGTCGCCGCGGCAGTCGCTCTGGTGTGCTGGGGCGGGGCCGCGGCGGCGTGCGAAGGCGGCTGCGCTCCTCCGACGCCGAGCGGCGCCGCGGGGGCGACGCTCGTCGCGCCGGACGGGTCCATGTCGGACGCGGACACGACCGCCGGGGACGAGTGCCCGCGCGACTGCCACCGCTGCACCCGGGGATGCTGCGCCGGACCCGCGGTGTCCGTGGTCGCCACGGCCCCCGCCGCCCCGGCCGCCCGCGGTCCGGGCGCACGCCACGTGATCGCGCCCGATCCTCCCGTGCTTCCCGGTCCCGGCGCCCGCGTGCCGGACCAACCCCCGCGCGCCTAGCGCCCGCCCCACCCGCCGGCTGAACCGGGCGGATGCCTTCCGCGTCCGCTCCCGATCCACGCCAGAACGGAGGCGACCCGATGCGGGGTCCGCTCGTCCTCGGCGCGTGCGCGGCGATGCTCCTCGCCGCCCCCGCCCGCAGTCAGGAACCGGCATTGTCCGCCGCCGAGGTCGTCGCCTTGGCGCGGACCCGATCCCCCGGGGCGCGTCTCGCCGCGACCGAGGTGGCGGAGGCGCGCGCGCGACTCCGGTCCGCCCGCGTGTTCGCGCGGGACAACCCGGAGGTGGAGGCGCTCCGGGCGACCGGCGACGGACCGTCGACCACCTCGCTGGAGGCGACGATCCCCCTCGGAGGCGGCCTCCGCCGCTCGCGCCGGGTGGCCGAGGCGCGGGCGGGCGTGGAGCAGGAGCGGCTCGCCGCGACCGGCGCCGAGGTCGAGGTCGTCGCGGAGGCGCTCCGGGCGTATTACGGCATCCTGCATGCCCGGGCCCTCCTCGGGATCGCGGTCGATCGCCGTGACCTGGCGTCGCAGCTGGTCGAGGTCGCCGACGAGCGGTTCCGCGCCGGCGACGCACCGCGGCTCGACCTCATCGCCGCGGAGGCGGAGCGGTCCCGGGCCGAGGCGGAGATCCTCGCGGGTCGCAGCGCCGTCGGCGCGGCCCGCCGGGCGCTGGCCGCCGCCCTGGGCGGGAGCGCCGGCGAGGCGCCCGAGGTCACCGGGAGCCTCGAGGACCGCGCGATCCTGGAGGCCGCGATCGCCGGCGCGCCGGAGCGGCACCCGGACGTCGTCGCGGCGGAGCACGGGCTGCGGGCCGCCGAATCCGCCGTCTCGCTCGCGTCGCTCGGGTTCCTCCCGGACGTCGCCCTGCGGCTGGACTACGAGCGTTCGGAAGGCGACGGAACGCTCACGCCGGGTGTCGCGGTGGCGCTCCCGCTGTTCGACCGCGGCGCGGGCGAGCGGGAGGAAGCGCTCGCGCGGCGCGACCGGGCCCGGGTCGAACTCGAGGCGCGCGAGGCCGCGATGCGCGCGGCGGTCGCCGCCGCCCGTTCCGCCTACGCGAGCCTCGCGGAGGCCGCGAAGGAGATCGAGCGCGGCGCGTACCCGCGCGCGCTCGAGGTCGAGGAGCTGGCCGGCCAGAGCTACGAGGCCGGCAAGATGGACCTGCCCACGCTGCTGGTCGTCCGCTCGCAGGCGCTGGAGACCCGGCGCGAGCGCGCGGACCGGCTGCGCGACGCCGCGGACGCCGGCATCGACCTGCTCGCCGCTCTCGGGGCGCTGCCCCCGGACCAACCCTGAACCGTGGAGGACTTCCCATGAGGACCCTGTTCGCGCTCGTCGCGTTCGTCACCGCACTCGGCTCCCTCGCCGCCTGCGACCGGACTTCCGGCACCCCGGACGCGGCGCCCGGCGCCGGGCCCGGTGCCGCGCCGCCCCAGGCCGCTCCCCCGCCCGCGCCCGCGGCGGAGGAGGCGTCGGGACACGCGCCGGCCGGAGCCGTGCCGGGATCCTACGAGGACTGGTGCGGCGGCCACGCCGTGCCGGAGTCGCAGTGCACGCGCTGCGATCCTTCGCTCATCCCCGCGTTCAAGGCCGTGAACGACTGGTGCGCCGAGCACGGCCTCCCCGAGTCGCAGTGCCTCGCCTGCAACCCGGACCTGAAGATCGTGCGTCCGGCGAAGACGGAGGGCGCGTGATGAGAGCGCTCCGCCTGCTCCCGATCGCCCTGCTCGCCTTCGCCGCCGGCTGCGATCGGACGGCCGGGGAGGCGACGGAGGCGACGACGGCGAGGGTCGCGACCGGGGCCGCTCCCGTGGACGCCGCCATGTGCGCGGCGCACGGCGTGCTCGAGGCCGTGTGCACGACCTGCAATCCGAAGCTCGTGCCCATCTTCCGGTCGCGCGGGGACTGGTGCGCCGAGCACGCGTTCCCGGAGTCCTTCTGCCCGGTGTGCCACCCCGAGCGCGGCGGCCGGCCGGCGCAGGACGTGGCCGGGGAGGAGGCCCCGCCGGACGGGCTGCGCGTCAAGTTCGCCGATGCGGACGTGGCGCGGAAGATCGGGCTGGAGACCGCCGAGGCGCGGTCCGAGAGCGCCGGGAACGTGGTGCTCGCGCCGGCCGTGCTGGTTCCCGACGCGTCGCGCAGCGCGGCGGTGAACGTGCGCGTCCCGGGAGTGATCCGCAGCTTCCGGGCGGACCTCGGCAGCCGCGTCTCCGCGGGGTCGCCGCTCGCGGAGATCGAAAGCTCGGGGGCGGCGGAGGACCGCGCCCGGCTGTCGGCCGCCCGTGCGCAGCTCGAGGTGGCGGAGGCCGGACACCGCCGCGAGGCGGACCTGCACGCGAAGGGCATCGCCGCCGCGAAGGACCTGCAGGCGGCGGCGCAGGCGGTGGAGGAGGCGCGCGCGGCCGTGGAGGCGGCGAGCGCGGCCGTCGGGATGGCGGGGGCCGCCGCCGGCAGCCCCGACACGTACACGCTCGTCGCGCCGATCGACGGCGTCGTCACGGCCCGACGCTTCACGGTGGGCACGCTCGTGGACCGCGAGGAGGTCGTGTTCGAGATCCTCGACGCCTCCATCCTCTGGGCGGAGATCGACATCCCGGAGGCGCAGGCGGCGCATGTCGCCGTGGGCCAGGAGGTCCGGCTGGAGATCGACGGGATCCCGGACCGCACGTTCGAGGGCGTGGTGCGGTACGTCGCGCCGGTCATCGATCGCTCCACGCGCACGGTGCGCGCGCGCGCGTCGCTCGACAACGCCGACGGCGCGCTCCGGGCGAACAGCTACGGCCGCGCGCGGATCCTCGTGCCGTCCCCGGACGCCGCCGCGCTCGTGCCGCGTTCCGCGGTGCAGGAGGCCAAGGGCGTGACGCTCGTGTTCGTCCCGGTGGCCCCCGACGAGTTCGAGACGCGCCGCGTGCGCGTGCTGCCGTCCGACGGCGACGTCGTGGCGGTGACCTCGGGCATCGCGCCCGGGGAGCGGGTGGTGACCACCGGCAGCTTCCTGCTGAAGACCGAGACGCTCAAGGGGAGCATCGGGGCGGGCTGCTGCGAAGTCGAGCCGGCCACCTAGGGGGACGCGGTGCTCAACGCGATCATCCGCTGGTCGATCCGGCACCGGATCGCGGTCATCGTCCTGTCGCTGGGACTCGTGGCCGTGGGGCTCGTCGCCTTCGTCCACCTGCCCATCGACGCCTTCCCGGACACGACCCCGGTGCAGGTCCAGATCAACACCGTGGCCCCGGCGCTGTCGCCGCTGGAGGTCGAGCGCCAGCTCACCGTGCCTGTGGAGCAGGCGATCTCGGGGCTGCCGGGGCTGCACGAGGTCCGGTCCATCTCCAAGTTCGGCCTCTCCCAGGTCACCGTCATCTTCGACGAGGGCGCGGAGATCTACCTGGCCCGTCAGGTCGTGATGGAACGGCTGCAGGCCGTGGAACTGCCGGAGGGGATCGACCGGCCGGCGCTGGGCCCCGTGGCCACCGGCCTGGGGGAGATCTTCCACTACGTGGTCACCGGCGCGGGCAAGAGCCTGGCCGAGCTGCGCACGGTCCAGGACTGGATCATCAAGCCGCAGCTCCGCAGCGTCCCCGGCGTCGCCGAGGTGAACACGTGGGGCGGCGCCGAGCGGCAGATCCACGTGCGCGTGGACCCGCTGGATCTCGCGAAGCACGACCTGACGCTGTCCGACCTCGTGGAGGCGCTGGAGCGGAACAACGCGAACGTGGGCGGCGGGACGATCGACCAGGCCGGCCAGTCCGCGCTGGTGCAGGGCGTGGGGATCGTGACGCGCCCGCGGGACGTGGAGGACATCGTGATCGCGGCGCGGGACGGCGTGCCCACGCGCGTCCGTGACGTGGCCCGCGTGGCGGAGGGCCGCGCGATCCGGCGCGGGGCCGTGACCGCGGACGGCACGGGCGAGATCGTGCTGGGTCTCGGCTTCATGCTCATGGGCGAGAACAGCCACGAGGTGGCGAAGGCGCTCCGGGTCCGGCTGGACGAGGTGCGGAAGTCCCTCCCCGCCGGCGTGGACGTGGCCACGGTGTACGACCGCACGGAGCTCGTGGACCACGTGCTCGCGACGGTGCGCGAGAACCTCATCGAGGGCGCCGCGCTCGTGGTCGCCGTGCTGTTCGTGTTCCTGGGGAATGTGCGCGCGGGGCTCATCGTGGCCTCCGCCATCCCGCTGTCGATGCTGTTCGCGTTCGACCTCATGGTGCGCGCGGGGATCGCCGGCACGCTGATGAGCCTCGGCGCCATCGACTTCGGGCTCGTCGTGGACAGCTCCGTCATCATGGTGGAGAACGCCACGCGCCGCCTCGCCGGGGACCGCTCGTCGCGATCGCGGCCGGAGATCGTGGAGGCGGCCGCCATCGAGGTGCGGCGCCCCACGATGTTCGGCGAGCTCATCATCATGATCGTGTACCTGCCGATCCTGGCGCTGGAGGGGATCGAGGGACGGATGTTCCGCCCGATGGCGATGACGGTGATCTTCGCGCTGCTCGGCTCCCTCGTGCTCTCCCTCACGCTGGTCCCGGCGCTGTGCGCGACGTTCCTGCCCCGGCGCATGTCCGAGGGCGACAACCGCGTCGTCGCGCTCCTGAAGCGCGGCTACCTGCCGGCGCTGCGGTGGACCCTGGGCCGGCGACGCCTGGTGCTGGGCGTGGCGATGGGCGTTCTCGTGGCCGCGGGGCTGCTGGCCACGCGGCTCGGATCCGAGTTCATCCCGCGGCTGCGCGAGGGCGCCGTGGTCGTCAACACGATCCGGCTCGCCGGCGTGGCGCTGGACGAGTCCGTCCGCTACGGCACCCGGATCGAGCAGCTCCTGCTGGCCGAGTACCCGGACGAGATCGCGCGGGTCTGGACCCGCACGGGCACGGCCGAGGTGGCGACCGACCCCATGGGGCTGGAGCTCTCGGACGTGTTCATCACGCTGCAGCCCCGCGGGGAGTGGCGCCGGGCGCGCACGCAGGATGAGCTGGTCGCCGCGATGGAGGGGACGCTGTCCGGCCTCCCGGGGATGCGGATGGTGTTCACGCAGCCCATCGAGATGCGCGTCAACGAGATGGTGGCGGGGATCCGGGCGGACGTGGGCGTGAAGCTCTTCGGCGACGACTTCGACGTCCTGCTCGCGAGCGCGCGCGACATCGAGACGGTGATGAAGTCCATCCCCGGGGCGGCCGACGTCGTGGTGGAGCAGCTCACCGGGCAGCCCGTCCTCGAGATCGCGGTGGACCGCGAGGCCATCGCGCGGCACGGCATCCCGGCGGCCGAGGTGCTGGACGCGGTGGCGGCGCTGGGCACCGTGGAGGTGGGCGTGCTGCAGGAGGGCGAGCGCCGCTTCCCGATCGCGGTGACGCTGGCGGACCGGTACCGGACCGATCCGGCCGCGGTCGGGCGCATCCTGGTCATCGCGGCGAACGGGGACCGCGTGCCGCTCGACCGGCTCGCGCGCATCGCCACGGCGGAAGGGCCGTCCACGATCCACCGCGAGTGGGCGAAGCGGCGGGCGATCATCCAGGCCAACGTGCGCGACCGCGACGTGGGCGGGTTCGTCCGCGAGCTGCGCGAGGCGCTGGACGAGCGCGTGGCGCTGCCGCCCGGGTACTACGTGCGGTTCGGCGGGCAGTTCGAGCACCTGGAGCGCGCGCATCGGCGGCTGCTCGTCGTGGTGCCGATGGCGCTCGCGCTCATCCTGGGGCTCCTGTACCTCACGTACCACGACTTCCGGGACGCCGCGCTCGTCTTCACGGGGGTGCCGTTCGCCGCGGTGGGCGGGATCGTCGCGCTCTGGATCCGCGGGTTGCCGTTCAGCATATCCGCCGCGGTGGGATTCATCGCGCTCTTCGGCGTCGCCGGCCTGGCCAACATGGTGCTGATCTCCACGATCCGGCAGTACCTCGCGGACGGGGTGCCGCTGCGCGACGCTATCGGCCGGGCCGCCGAGCACCGGTTGCGTCCGGTGCTCATGACGGCGCTGGTGGCGAGCCTGGGGTTCGTGCCGATGGCGCTCAACACGGGTCTCGGGGCCGAGGTCCAGCGCCCGCTGGCGACCGTGGTGATCGGCGGGATGGTGTCCTCGACGATGCTCACGCTCTTCGTCCTGCCGGTGCTGTACGGCGTCCTGCCGCGCCGGGAACGCGGGACGCCGTGAGCGGCGGCGGGCGCGGCGATCAGCCCAGCGCGCGCCCCACGTCCATCACCGTGACGGACAGCATGAGCAGGACCAGCAGCGCGAAGCCGATCTGCTGCAGGACGATGCGGACCTTGAGCGACGGCGGGCGCCGCGTGACGAACTCCACGAGGTGCAGCGCGAGGTGGCCGCCGTCCAGGACCGGGATGGGCAGCAGGTTGAAGATGGCGAGCTGCGTGGAGATGTTCGCCATCATCACGAGGAAGGCCACGACGCCCCAGCGCGCCGCCTCGCCGAACATCTCCGCCATCCGCAGGGGGCCGCCGAGGCCCTCCTCCTGCGCCTCGCGTCCCGTGATCATCCGCCCCAGGCCGTCCACGACGAGCGCGGGAAGCTGCGGCACGAGGGCCAGCACGCGCGTGGTGAGGTGCCAGGCCTCGCCCGCGCCCGCCACGAGCGCCTCGCCGGGGCCGAGCTTGCGCGTCGCCACGAAGGCCTGCGCGTCCAGGGTGCCCACGGTGTCGCGCCCGTCCGCGCCGGCCACGTCGACGGGGCGCGGCATCAACGTGCTCTCGAGCCGCGCGCCGTCGCGCTCGAAGGCGATGTCGATCGACTCGCCCGGCCGCTCCGAGACGTACCGCACGAGATCCGCCCAGCGGTCCGAGCGCTGGCCGTCGAAGGCGACCACGCGGTCCCCCGTGCGCAACCCGGCGTTCCAGGCGGGGCCGTTGCGCTTCACGTAGCCCAGCACGGCGTCCTGGTGGTAGATGACGCCGAGCGGCGCGCCCATGCCGAAGCCCTTCTCGCCCGCCGTCCCGGCGATCTCCACCTCGGCGCCGCCGCGGTCCAGCACGAAGCGGTACGGCTCCCGCGGGCCGATGCGATACAGCTCGTCCGTGAAGGCGTTCCACGTGTCCACCGCGGTCCCGTTGACCTTCCGGACCACGTCGCCCGCGCGGATCCCGAGGGACTGCGCCACCGAGTCCTCCACCACCTCGCCGATCCGGGTGGGATGCGGCACCGGATCGCCGGACACGTACAGGACGGTGGCGAAGAGCAGCACGGCGAGCACGTAGTTCATGGCGGGGCCGGCCAGCACGATGGCCGAACGCGCGCCGACGCCCTTCGACAGGAACTCGTCCGACGTCTCGTCGCGGGTCTCCTCCGGGTTGTCCCCCGCGAACCGCACGTACCCGCCGAACGGGATGGCGCTGATGCTCCAGCGCGTGTCCCCGCGCGTGACGCCCGCGACCTCCGGGCCGAACCCGATGGAGAACTTCAGCACGCGCACGCCCGCCCGGCGCGCCACGATGTAGTGCCCCCACTCGTGCACGAGCACGAGGATGGACAGCGCGACGATCAACCAGAACGCGGGTGCGAGGAAGGTCACGGGGCTCCTCCGAGGATGCGGACGCGGGCGGGTGCCTCCGCCACGAGGCGCCGGGCCTCCCGGCGCGTGAACCCGTCGGCGGCGCGGAAGTTCTCCAGGGTGGGCTCGGGGTGCGTGGCGCACCGGGCCAGGCACCCCTCGATCACCCGGGGGATGTCCGGGAAACCGATCTCCCCGGCCAGGAAGGCCTCCACCGCCACCTCGTTCGCCGCGTTCAGCACCGCCGGCGCGGTGCCGCCCTCCTCCCCGGCCTCCCGGGCCAGCCGCAGGCACGGGAACCGCGCCTCGTCCGGCGCCTCGAACGTGAGCGCGCCGGCCCGCACCAGGTCCAGCGCGGGCACCGGCGAGGGCAGCCGCTCCGGGAGGGTCAGGGCGTACTGGATGGGCAGGCACATGTCGGGCTCGGAGACCTGGGCCATGACGGAGTGATCGACGAACTCGACGAGCGAATGAACCAGGGACTGCGGGTGCACCACGACCTCGATGCGGTCGTACGGCAGGCCGAAGTAGTGGTGCGTCTCGATCACCTCGAGACCCTTGTTCATCAGCGTGGCGGAGTCCACCGTGATCTTCGGCCCCATCGCCCACGTGGGGTGCGAGAGCGCCTCGTCCGGGGTGATGTGCGCGAAGTCCCGCGCCGGGCGGGTCCGGAACGGTCCGCCCGACGCGGTCAGGATCACCCGGCGCACGGCGCGATCGGGGTTCCCGCGCAGGCACTGGTGGATGGCCGACAGCTCGCTGTCCAGCGGCAGCAGTTCCGCGCCTCCGCGGCGCGCCGCCGCGAGCACCAGGTCGCCCGCCACCACGAGGGGCTCCTTGTTCGCGAGGGCCACGTCGGTGCCGTGCTCCAGCGCGTCCAGGGTCGGCGCGAGCCCCAGGCTTCCCACCATGCCGTTGACCACCAGGTCGAGGCCGTCGCGGCGGGCGATCTCGCGGGCGGCGTCCGCGCCGTCGAGCACGTCGAGCGCCCCGGGCGCCCCGGGGGCCCGGCTGCCGGGCGCGGAGAGCGCCTCCCGCAGGGCGCGCGCCGCGGCGGCGTCGGCCACCGCCACGACGGCCGGGCGGAACTCCCGGACGAGCCCGAGCAGCTCCTCCCAGCGCGAGCCGACCGCCAGGGCCTCCACGCGGAACCGGTCCGGCCAGTGCCGCACGATCTTCAGCGTGCTGCGCCCGATGGACCCGGTGGCGCCGAGCAGCGCGATGCGCTTGGGCGGGCCGGAGGGCGGATGGGCCGTGCGGTGCGGGCTCATGCGAACACCACGAAGGTCAGGAAGTAGTAGATCACCGGTCCGCAGAATAGCAGGCTGTCGAAGCGATCGAGCACCCCTCCGTGCCCGGGAATGGCGTCCGAGGTGTCCTTGATCCGCGCGTCCCGCTTCAGCAGCGACTCCACGAGGTCCCCGAGCTGGGCGGCCACGCCGGCCAGCAGCGCCAGGACCAGCGTCTCGCCCGCGCCCAGGTACGGGCTGCCGAACTCGTCCCGGACGAACCACGCCCGGCCCAGGAACCCCGCCCCCACGGCCGCGGCGAGCCCGCCGAGCGCCCCTTCCACGGACTTCTTCGGGCTGATGGCCGGTGCCAGCCGCCGTCGCCCCCAGGCCAGTCCGACGAAGTACGCTCCCGTGTCCGACGCCCACGCCACGAGGAACGCGTACAGCAGGAAGTTGCTGCCGGCCTCGTCCGGGAGCCCGAACTGCCGCGGGAGCTCGCGCAGGAGCAGCAGGTGCAGCATGAGCCAGCCCACGTAGAACACGCCGAACATGGTCGTGGCGATGTCGTAGATCGGGAACGACATCTCCGGGCGGAACAGCTCGCGGAGCGCGCTGGCGATCATCAGGGCGGCGAGGAAGACGCCCAGGAACGGGCCGCCGCCGGGACCCCACCACCACGTGATCGTGGACAGGACGAGCGCGGCGAACACCCCGAGGCGCTTCGAGGGGTTCACGCCCTTCGCCTCCATGACCCGGTAGAACTCCCACAGGGTGACGATCATCGTGGCGTTCACGAACAGCAGGAAGGCCCCGCCGCCGCGCCGCGACAGCCAGACGAGGATGGGCAGGAAGACGATCGCGGAGAGGACGCGCCGGAGCGTACCCAACCGCTACTTCTTTCCGGACCGCGGCGCGGCCAGGGGCTCCGGCGCGCGCGCGGGGCTCTCGACGCGGCCGAAGCGCCGCTCGCGGCCCTGGAAGTCGCGGATGGCCGCGTACAGGGTCTCGCGGCGGAACTCCGGCCACGGCACCGGCGTGACCCAGATCTCCGCGTACGCGATCTGCCACAGCAGGAAGTTGGACACGCGCATCTCCCCCGACGTGCGGATGAGCAGGTCCGGGTCCGGCAGGCCCCGCGTGGACAGGAAGCCGGAGAACGCGGTCTCGTCCAGGTCCTCCGGGCGCAGGCGGCCGGCGGCCACCTCGCGCGCGGCCGCCCGCGCGGCGTCCACGATCTCCGGGCGCCCGCCGTAGGACAGCGCCAGGTTCAGGACCATCCCGTCGTTGCGCTCCAGCGCGCGCCGCGTCCGTTCGATCTGCCGGCGCACGTCCCAGGGCAGCTCGGCGATGCGTCCGATGGTGCGGAAGCTCACGCCGTGAGCGTCCAGGTCCGGCTGCTCGCGGCGCAGCGTGTCCTTCAGCGCCTGCATCAGGCCGTTGATCTCGGCGCGCGGGCGGTTCCAGTTCTCCACGGAGAACGCGTACAGCGTGAGCACCTCCACGCCGAGCTCGTCGCACACGCGGATCGTGTCCCGCACGGGCTGGATGCCGGCGCGGTGGCCGGCGAGCCGGGGCAGCCGCCGGCTCTTGGCCCAGCGGCCGTTGCCGTCCATGATGACCGCCACGTGCCGCGGGATGGGGAAGCCCGCCGCCGCCGCCGCGCGGATCTCCCGCTCCAGCTCGATCTCTCGTTGGGTCATGGAACTCCCGTCAGATCGAGAGGATCTCCTTCTCCTTCGCGGCCAGGATCGTGTCGATCTCCTTCACGTGCTTGTCGGTCAGCTCCTGGATCCGGTCGTGGCCGCGCTTCTCCTCGTCCTCGGTGACGGCGTGGTCCTTCAGCGCCTTCTTGAGCGCCTCGTTGCCGTCGCGGCGGGCGGCCCGCACCGCCACGCGCCCTTCCTCCGCCGCGTGCTTCGCGATCTTGACCAGCTCCTTGCGGCGCTCCTCGGTGAGCGCCGGGATCGGCACGCGCACGACCACGCCGTCGTTGGCCGGGTTCAATCCCAGGTCCGCCGCGCGGATGGCCTTCTCGATGGGCCCGATGAGGCTCTTGTCCCAGGGCTGCACCACGAGCAGGCGCGGCTCCGGGGCGCCCACCGTGCCCACCTGGTTCAGCGGCGTGGACTGCCCGTACGCCTCCACGCGCACGCCTTCCAGGAGGGCGGGCGTGGCCTTCCCCGCGCGCAGCTTGGCGAACTCGCGCTTCACGGCCTCGATGGAGTTGCGCATCTTCTGCTCGCACTCGC
>CAYYFX010000021.1:38611-42056 GCA_964471155.1 uncultured Gemmatimonadota bacterium
GCGAACTCGCGCTTCACGGCCTCGATGGAGTTGCGCATCTTCTGCTCGCACTCGCGGAAAACGGCGTCGCTCATTCCGTACTCCCCACCAGGGTTCCTATGTTCTCGCCCAAAAGGACCCTTCGCATGTTGTTCCCCTCCTCCAGCCGGAACACCAGGATGGGGAGGTCGTTGTCCATGCAAAGCGAGATGGCGGTGGCGTCCATCACCTTGAGGCCCCGCGTGAGGACCTCCTTGAACGAGATGCGCTTCAAGAGCTGCGCATCGGGGTTCGTGGCGGGATCCGCCGTGTAGACGCCGTCCACCTTCGTGGCCTTCATGATCACCTCGGCGCCGATCTCCACCGCGCGCAGGCTGGCCGCGGTGTCCGTCGTGAAGAACGGGTTCCCCGTGCCGGCGGCGAGGATGATGACGCGTCCCTTCTCCAGGTGCCGGATCGCGCGGCGCCGGATGTACGGTTCCGCCACCTCCTGCACGTTGATGGCCGTCATCACGCGGGTGGGCACGCCGATCTGCTCCAGCGAGTCCTGCAGCGCCATCGCGTTGATCAGCGTGGCCAGCATCCCCATGTAGTCGCCGTTCACGCGGTCCATGCCCACGCGGCTGGCGGCGAGGCCGCGGAAGATGTTCCCGCCGCCGATGACGATGCCCACCTGGACGCGGAGCTCCGTGAGCTCCTTGACCTGCCCGGCGACCCGGCCGATCACCGGGGCGTCGATGCCGAAGCCCTGGGTGCCGGCGAGCATCTCGCCGGAGAGCTTCAGCAGGATCCGCTTGAACCGCGGCTCTGTCATGACTCCCCCCGGGACCCGCCCGCGCGAGGGCCGGCGGGCCCGCCGCGGACGCTACCCGATCGTGTCGCCGAGGACGAAGCGCACGAACCGCCGGATCTGCATGTTCTCGCCGAGCTTCGCGATGTGCGCCTTCAGGAGGTCCTCGATCTTCTGGTCGGGGTCCTTCACGAAAGCCTGCTCCATCAGCGTGCGGTCAGCGTACCACTTGTCCATCTTCCCCTCGACGATCTTCTCCGCGATGTTCTGCGGCTTGCCCAGCGCGAGCACCTGCGCGAGCACGATCTCCCGCTCCGCGTTCGCCGCGGCGGGATCCACGTCGGCGCGCGTGACGCCGAGCGGCGTGGGGTCGTGGGCGGCGACGTGCATGGCCAGGTCGCGCACGAAGTGCTGGAAGTCGTCCGTGCGGGCCACGAAGTCCGTC
Organism: uncultured Gemmatimonadota bacterium; assembly: GCA_964471155.1. Lineage (GTDB taxonomy): Bacteria > ARS69 > ARS69 > ARS69 > ARS69 > CAYYFX01. The sequence goes on from CAYYFX010000021.1 coordinate 39,826, forward strand.
TCGCACGCGACCTCGACGAGCACGGCCACCTTGCCGTTGCCGTGGACGTAGGAACCGATCAGGCCCTCCTTCGTCTCCCGGCCGGCCTTCTTCGCCGCGGCCGCGAGTCCCTTCTTCCGCAGGAAGGCGATGGCCTCCTCGAAGTCCCCGTTCGTCTCCGCCAGGGCGCGCTTGCAGTCCATGATCCCCGCGCCGGTCTTCTCGCGCAGGTCCTTCACCAGGCTCGCTTCGATGGTCATCTCTCGCTCCTCGGAGGGCGGTGCGCCCTCCCGGTGTCGGGCATCCCGGGGTGCCGGCCGCGGGGCGGACCCGCGCGGGCCGCCGGGGCGCGGCGCGCCCGGCGGGGTCGGGGCGGTTCCGTCGCGGGCGCTTCGCTATTCGTCGCGGGCCGCCGCGGACGCGTGTTCCGCCTTCTCGGCGCGGGCCGCGTGCTCCGCGGTCATCTTCGCCGACAGATCCCGGCTGTCGCGCGCCTTGGCCGCGCCCTCCTTCACCGCCTCGGCCACGGCGCGGGTCAGGAGCTGGATGGAGCGGATGGCGTCGTCGTTGCCGGGGATCGGGTGCGAAATGGACTCCGGATCCGAGTTCGTGTCGACGACGCCGACGACGGGGATCCCGAGCTTCTTCGCCTCCGTGACCGCGATCTTCTCCTTGATGGTATCCACCACGAAGAGCACCGCGGGCGGGCGGTCCAGCGACTTGATGCCGTGGAAGACCTTGTCGAGCTTGCCGAGCTCCTTCTCGATGCCGGCGCGCTCCTTCTTCGAGATCAGCTCCCACGACGCGTCGGTCCGCATCTGCTCGAGCTCCTGGAAGCGCTGGAGCGAGCGGCGGATGGTCTGGAAGTTGGTCAGCATGCCGCCGAGCCAGCGCTCGATGACGTAGTGCTGCCCGCAGTCGTCGGCGGCGTCGCGGATGGTGTCCTTCGCCTGCTTCTTGGTCCCGACGAACAGGACGCTGCCGCCGCCGGCCACGGTGTCCCGCACCAGCCGGCACGCGCGCTCCAGGCACGCGAGGGACTTCTGGAGGTCCAGGATGTAGATCCCGTTCCGCTCCATGAAGATGTACTTGCGCATCTTCGGGTTCCAGCGCTGCGTCTGGTGGCCGAAGTGGACGCCTGCTTCGAGCAGGTCCCGCAGGGTGACGTTCGACAAGGGTGGTGCTCCTTGCTGGGTTGAAGCCTCCGCCGTCGTCATTCCGGAACGGGACCGCGCGGCGCCGGGAGCGACTCGTCGCGGACCGCCCGTCCGGTCGGACGGCGTGTGGAATCGGGCGCCCTCGCGGGCGCCCCGGGGTCTAGCGCTTGCTGAACTGGAACCGGCGACGTGCGCCGGCCTGGCCGTACTTCTTCCGCTCCACCATGCGCGAGTCGCGCGTGAGGAAGCCGGCGCCGCGCAGCGGCCGCCGCAGGGTCTCGTCCACCTGCACGAGCGCGCGCGCGATGCCGAGCCGGACCGCGCCGGCCTGTCCGGTGAGCCCGCCGCCGATCGCGGAGACCTCGACGTCGTAGTGCACGCTGTTGTTCGTGAGCGACAGCGGCGCCTCCATCAGCGTCACCAGCGACTCGCGGCAGAAGTACGCGCGGAATTCCTTGCCGTTGATGGTGCGGCGGCCGGAGCCCGGCACGAGACGCACCTGCGCGACCGACGTCTTGCGCCGACCGGTCGCCTGGATGGTTCCTTTCGTCATGCTCTCCTCGTGGGCTACGCGCCGCGCGGCGTGCGCGAGCTGGCGACGGTGTAGGGCTTCGGCTGCTGGGCCGTGTGCGGATGCGCCGCGCCGCGGTAGATGCGCACCTTGCGCAGGAGCGCGCGGCCCAGCGAGTTCTTCGGCAGCATCCCGCGGACCGCCTTGCGCACGACCTCCTCGGGCTGCTCGGCCATCCACTGCGCGTAGCCCCGCTCCCGCACGCCGCCCGGGTACCCGGTGTGGCGGCGGTACACCTTCTGCTCCAGCTTGCGGCCGGAGAGGACCACCTTGTCGGCGTTCACCACGACGATGTGGTCCGCGTTGTCGAGGTACGGGGTGTAGTTCGTCTTGTGCTTGCCGCGCAGGAGGTTGGCCACCTCGCTGGCGAGACGGCCCAGCACGACCCCGTCGGCGTCGACGACGTGCCAGTCGTGCGTGAGCTCCGCGCCCTTCGTGACGTGCACTTTCACTGCGACCTCCCCCGCTGGGGGGCTTCCAGGACGTTTTCGCGCGCGAAAAGACGGGCAGGGTACCAATGCGGG
>CAYYFX010000021.1:42156-48235 GCA_964471155.1 uncultured Gemmatimonadota bacterium
CGGACGTGCTACTTCCTCGCGGGATCGTCCGCGCCGCGCGCGCGGTACTTCTCCGCCGCGTCCTTCGCCGCGGTCCCCTGCAGCACCATGGAGGTGGCGGCGCGCAGCACGTACGCGCGCTCCATGTTGGAGTCCGGATCCGGCGGCGAGATGTAGAAGCCGGATCCGCCCGCGCCCATCGCGGACGAGAACCCCGCCAGCTCCTCGCCGTCCTTGAACCGCACCCAGATCCGCCGCTCGGGCGTCTGGCGCAGTTCGAACTCCTTGCGCTCCTCGTGCGAGGGGTCCCCGCCGGGGGTGCGGATGAAGAACACGGCCTTCAGGTCCGCGAGGCGCACCTTGTGCACGTTCGGGGTCCCGTCCTCCTTCACGTGGAAGAGCGGGCGCTGCGGGTTGAAGTCGGCGGTCCAGCCCTTGACCACGCGACCGTCCACGTACCGTACCGCCACGAGCTTGCCCAGGATGCTCACGCCGTGCTCCTCCGGGGGGGGTCCGTCCCCGGAGGATCGGCCGTCCCGGCCGCCCGCTTGACCGGGGCCGGGAAGCCGGGGGCCGCGCGGCCCGGGCCTAGGCGGCCCGGCGGCGATCGCGGGCGTGCCGGAGCACGACCAGCAGCGTGACGGCGAGGAGCGGGACCACGAACGCCGCCGTGACCGCGAGGGACGGCGCGTCGGGCGACGACGCCTCGTGCACCAGCCACCCCAGGTAGGCCACGTAGTAGGCCACGAACAGCGCCCCCTCCGCGCGGTCGATGCGATGGCCGGTGGCGAAGACCGGCAGGCACGCCACCGCCGCCGCCAGCATGACGGGGAGATCGAAGCGGACGGCGGCCGGCGCCACCGCCACCCCGTGCGGCGCCACGGCGGCGGAGATGCCGAGCACGCCGAGCAGGTTGAAGAGGTTGCTGCCCACGACGTTCCCGACCGCGATGTCGCGCTGCCCGCGCGCCGCGGCCACGATGGAGGTGACGATTTCCGGCAGGGACGTCCCGATCGCCACGATCGTGAGCGCGATGACGAGATCCGGCACGCCGAGCGCGCGCGCGGTGGTCGTGGCGGCGTCCACGAGCCAGCGCGAGCCGAGCACGAGCAGCGCGAGGCCTCCCCCGATGAGCGCCACGTCGCGCGCCGTCGCCGCCGCGCCGTGCGGCACATGCGACGCCGCCTCCGCGGCGGCGGGATCGGGGGCGTCGCCCGACTCCCGCGCCGTCCGCAGGGTGAAGGCCGCGAAGGCCAGCAGCCCGACGGTCAGCAGCACGCCGTCGACCCGGCCGATGCGCCCGTCCAGGGCCATCGCGGTCGCCACGACCGCCACGCCGATGCCGAGCGGCACGTCCACGCGCACGAGCTTCCGCGACACCACGAGCGGCGCCAGCAGCGCGGACACGCCCAGCACGAGGAACACGTTCAGGATGTTCGACCCCACGACATTCCCGAAGGCCACGTCCCCCGCGCCCCGCGTGGCCGCCGCCACGCTGACGGCCAGCTCCGGCGCGCTCGTGCCGAACGCCACGACGGTGAGCCCGACCGCGAGCGGCGAGATCCCCAGCGCCAGCGCGAGCCGGGATGCCCCGCGGACGAGCGCCTCCGCCCCGACCACGAGCGCGGCGAGGCCTCCCGCGTACAGGAGGACGATCACCGCGGCGCGTCCCCTTGCAGCGCCGCCCGCACCATCAGCAGCTCCTGCAGGTTGTCCAACGTGACGAGCCCGACCAGCCGCCCGTCCTCCACCACCGGGACCACCGGGCACTCGCCGGTCTTGAGCTGCGTGAACAGCCGGTCCAGGTCCGCGCGCGGATCCGCCGTGGGGCAATCGCGCAGCATGGCGTCCGCCACCGGGGCGCCGGGGCCGCGCTCCGCGAGGACGCGGACCAGGTCGTTGCGCCGCAGGATCCCGGCGAGACGGCCCTCCTCCGCCACCGGGAAGTCCGTCTGCGACCCCCCGAGCAGGAGCTGGACCGCGACGGCCAGCGGATCCCGCGGCGAGAGCACGCGGAAGTCCGTGAGCATGGCCGCCCGCACGGGCAGGCCGGCCAGCGCGCTGCGCGCGGTCACGATCCCCGCCTCCTGCGACGCCCCGATCCACACGAACAGCGCGATGAGCACGAGGAACGGGTTCGTGAACAGCCCGACGAACCCGAAGACGATCGCCACGGCCTGCCCCACCCCGGCCGCGATGCTCGTGGCCCGCGGGTAGCTGAGCCTCGTGGCGAGCGTCGCGCGCAGCATGCGCCCGCCGTCCATCGGGAACGCGGGAATCAGGTTGAAGACGACGAGGGAGACGTTCACCACCATGAGCCGCTCCAGCATCGACCCGCGCGTGATCCCGAGCTCGTCGATCGGCTGCCACGCGGACGTGGCCTGCAGGAAGACGTACAGCAGCGCCGCGATCACCACGTTGACCGCCGGTCCCGCCGCCGCCACCACGAGCTCCTGGCGCGGCTCCTCCGGCATCCGCTCCAGCCGCGCCACGCCGCCGATGGGCAGGAGCGTGATGTCCCGCGTGCCGATCCCGTAGCGGCGCGCGGCGAGCGCGTGCCCGAACTCGTGCAGCACGACGCACGCGAACACGGCCAGGATGAAGACCACCCCGTCGAACGCGGCCCCCAGGTCCCGCGACGGGAGCCAGTGGGTCAGCGCCACCCACGTGAGCAGGAGCGCGAACGTGGCGTGCACGTGGACGCCAATGCCGGCGAACGTGCCGAGCTTCCAGGACCACCTCACGGCGCACCCCCGGCGAGCCGGCGCAGGCTGTCCGCGTACGGCGGCTCCGCCACGCCCCGGTCCGTGATGATGGCCGCGATGAGGCGGTTCGGCGTGACGTCGAAGGCGGGATTCAACGCGTCCACCCCGTCCGGCGCGAAGCGGATGCCGCGCGGCGCGGTGACCTCCGCCGCGTCCCGCTGCTCGATGGGGATGTCCGCGCCGGTCGGGATCGCGAGGTCCACCGTGGAGAAGGGGGCGGCCACCCAGAAGGGCACGCCGTGCTCGCGCGCCAGCACCGCGAGCGGATAGGTGCCGATCTTGTTCGCGGCATCGCCGTTCGCGGCGATGCGGTCCGCCCCCACCACGACGCGGTCCACGCCGCCCTGCGCCAGGACCCAGCCCGCGGCGTTGTCGCACAGCAGCGTGACCGGCACGCCCATCCTCCGGCACTCCCACGCGGTGAGCCGCGCGCCCTGCAGCAGCGGGCGGGTCTCGTCGCTCAGGACGCGCACGCGCTTGCCCGCCGCGTGCGCGGCGTAGACCACGGCGAGTGCGGTGCCCATCCCCGCCGTGGCCAAGGCGCCCGCGTTGCAGTGCGTCAGCACGGTGGCCTCGGCGGGCAGGAGCGCCGCGCCGAATCGCCCGATCTCCCGGCACGACGCCTCGTCCTCGGCGTGGATGCGCCGCGCCTCCGCCAGGAGCCGCTCGCGCTGCGCGGCGACCGGCTGGCCGGCCATGGCGTCCAGCAGCGCGCGCTGCCGGTCCACCGCCCACGCCAGGTTCACGGCGGTGGGGCGCGCCGCGCGCAGCTTCGCCACCTCCGGGTCGAGCGCGCGGCGGAAGCCGGCGGGATCGCCGTCCGGCGCGTGCCGCGCCGCGAGGGCGACGCCGTACGCCCCCGCCACCCCGATGGCCGGCGCCCCGCGCACGACGAGCCGACGGATCGCGTCCACCAGCTCGTCCACGGTGGCGCAGACCAGGTCCGCTTCCACGTCCGGGAGCCTCGTCTGGTCCAGCAGGACGACGCGATCGTCGTCCCAGCGGATGGTGGTGAACGTCATCGGCCCCCGCCGACGCCGGCCGGGGCGACATCCAGCACGCGCTCGAGCAGGTCCAGCGTGGCGCCGAGCGGCAGTCCCACCACGTTCGAGTAGTCCCCGTCGATGCTCTCGACGAGCAGCGCGCCGAGGCCCTGGATGGCGTACGCGCCCGCCTTGCCGAACGGCTCCTTGCTGTCCACGTAGCGGCGGATCTCCCCGTCCGCGACCGGCCGGAAGCGCACGGTGGTGGACACGAGGCGCGAGAAGAACCGGTCCCGCGCCGGATGCGCGGCGCACACGCCGGTCATCACCGTGTGCTCGCGGCCGGCCAGCGTGCGGAGCATCGCGAAGGCCTCCGCGTCATCGCCGGGCTTGCCGAGGATGCGGCCGTCGCACACGACGATCGTGTCCGCGCCGAGCAGGACGGCCTCCCGGAAGCGGTCCGCCAGCGTGCGCACCTTCCGCTCCGCGACGGCCAGCGCGTGCGCCGCCGGCTCCTCCGGGACGCCGGTGCGCTCGTCCACGTCCGCCGGCTCCACGGTGAAGGACAGGCCCATGTCCCGCAGCAGGTCGCGCCGGCGCGGCGACGCGGACGCCAGCACGAGCGGCACGCGCTCGAGCGGCGACCCCTTCGCCAGCAGCCGGAAGCGCCCGGCGGGCACGGCCCCGGCGTCCGGCGCCGCGGCGGACCCGACCGCGCCCGGGCGATCGGCCGTGTCCAGCAGCAGAGTGACCGGCCCGTCGTTGAGCAGCTCCACGTGCATGTGCGCGCCGAAGCGGCCGGTCGCCACGACGAGCCCGGCGGCCTCGAGCCCCCGCTTCAGCTCGTCCAGGAGCGGCACGGCCGTGTCCGGCGCGGCCGCGGACGCGAACGAGGGCCGCCGGCCCTTGCGCGCGTCGCCGTACAGCGTGAACTGCGACACGAGCAGCACCCGCCCGCCGGTCTCGGCGACCGAGAGGTTCATCCTCCCGGCGTCGTCGTTGAAGATGCGCAGGCCGGCGATCTTCTCCGCGAGCCACGCCGCGTCCGCCGGGCCGTCGCCGTCGCGCACGCCGGCGAGAACGAGAAGCCCGCCGTCGATGGAACCGACGACCGATCCGTCCACCGTGACCGTCGCGCGCGCCACGCGCTGCAGGAGTGCCCTCATGCGGCGGAGCCTATCACGCCCTTCCGATGAACGCCCAGTGTCTCCCGCGATCGCCGCGGCGGTGCGAGAACAGCGAGTCCGCGTGGTCGTAGGTGCACAGCGCGAAGTCCACCAGGTTCTCCCGCGGCACGCGCTCCGCCGCCGCCTGCGCCAGCGCGCAGGACGGCAGGTCCAGCTTCGCGCGGTCCGTGTCCGGGCCCGACGGCACGGCGAACTCCTCGGGGAAGCGCGACCACACCTCCGGCCCCACCTCGTAGCGCGGGCCGCGGATCGCCGGACCCGTTGCGACCAGCAGGTCCCCGGTGCGCACGCCCAGCTCGTCCACCATCGCGCGCACCGTCTTCCGCACGATGCCGCCGGCCAGCCCGCGCCACCCCGCGTGCGCCACGCCGATGACCCCCTCGGCGACATCCAGGAAGAACACCGGCACGCAGTCCGCCACGGTCACCGCGAGCACCGTGGCCGGATCCGGCGTGACGAACGCGTCGTACCTCCCCTCCGGCACGCGCCCGCGATCCACCACGGCCACGTCCGCGGTGTGATGCAGCGGCGGCGCCACGACGCGCGCGAACCCGAGCCCCGCCGCCGCGAGCAACGCCCGCCGCCGCTCCTGCACGGCGGCGCCGTCCCCGTCGGTCGTGAGCGAGAAGTTCCCCAGCGCCGCGTGCGTGACGCCGTGCACGACGTCCGGATGCACCGCCAGATCCGGCGCCCGCCACCACTGCGCCTCGGCCCGCGTCTCCAACCGCGCGCTCTTGCCTAGCAGCATGGGAGTGCCCCCGGGGGCGCGAACCGGTCGGATCGGCGAGGCGGGGCGGGTGGAGCAGGGCGCCGTTCCTGCCGCGGGCGGGCCCCGGGCGACGGGGCGGGTATGCCATCCTCAGACAGTCCTCGCGGCCCGCGCACGCACGCTCCTTCACGCGTCCTCGGCCGCGGGGGCGCGGACCGCTGCGGAACTGCGCGTGGCACACCCTCCCCGTCGCCCGAGGCGCCGCCTGCGGCCGGCGCCGGACGACCGGAGGGATCCCGGACAACGCTCGCTTGGGCTCGCCTCGCACCACGCGCCCGTCCCCTTCCAACCACCGCGTGTCCGGCACCCGAGGATGCGGGCTCCCGACCTCGTGCGCGAGCCGCCGGTGCACGACCCGGGAGTCCTGGCGGGGGGGGGGGGGGGGGGGGGGGGGGG
>CAYYFX010000022.1:0-39063 GCA_964471155.1 uncultured Gemmatimonadota bacterium
GTCGCGTGCGATCGCGCAGGCGCCGGCCGCGAGCGTGGCCACGTGCGCGGCCGGCTCCGCGCCGGAGCTGAAGAACGCCACCGTGAGCGGACCGTCCCCGCCCAGCCGCGCGCGCCGGGCCGCCGTCCACTCCGCGGCGCGGTCCACGAACGCGTTCTCCACGCAGACCCCGGTCACCAGCACGCGCTCGCGCGGCACGCCCCCGCGCACGAAGGCCTCCGCCGTCTCCTCCAGCGGCACCAGCACGCACGTGGCGCCCCGCACGATCGCCTCCGGCGGCGCCACCATCTCGCCGTGCATGTACCAGACGTCGTCGCGCGTGCCGTTCGCGGCGAGCGCCCCGACCGTGGCCGGATGGTCCACGACGAGCAGCCCGCGCCGCGCGCTCCACCAGCGCCAGAGGTCGCGTCCCAGGGTTCGCAGCACCGGCGAGGGGCGGTTGTAGTCCGTGTCGCCGCGGAGCATCCCGTACGCCGCCGCGATCACGCCGCCGCGGCCGGCCAGCCGGTAGGCCGCGTGCGCGGCGTTCCACGCGAGGCGCGACGCCCCGCGCGACACCGCGAACACGTCGGTGCGCGCGACCGCGGGTCCGCCGGCCGTCGCCGCGAGCGCCTGCTCGAGGCCGTCGAGGTAGAACGCGTGGCCGCGCCCGATCCCGGAACCGAGGAGATGGATCACGCGGGGAGAATACGCCCGCCCGGCCGATCGCGCGCGGGTCGCGTCGGCCGGGCGGGCCGCGTCCCCTACGGCAGGGAGACGACCTTCGCCGTGCGCGACTCGCCGCCGGCGGTGAGACGGATGAAGTAGACGCCGGGCGCGGCCCGCTCGCCCGAGCCGGTGCGCCCGTCCCAGGCCTCGCGATGCGCTCCCGCCTCCCGCGGTCCGGCCGCGAGCACCCGCACGCGCCGCCCGCGCACGTCGTACACGGCGAGGCTCACGTTGCCCGCACGCGGCACGGCGAACTCGATGCGCGCGGCGTCCGCGAACGGATTCGGCCGGATCGCCATCAGTTCGAGCGCCGCCGGCGGCAGCGGCAGCGCCGGGGCCGACAGCGCCGGCCCGAAGCGGGCGAAGAGCCGCAGGTCGTCCACGCCGGCCTCCACGACGGAGCCGTCGCCCGTGTCGCTCGCGACGAAGCGGAGCTGCACGCGGTCCGCGGCCCCGAAGAGCGCGTCCACGTCCACGGTCTCGTCCACCCACGCCGTGCGCGACACGGTCTCCGTCACCGCGTTCGTCCAGGTGGTGCCCCCGTCGTTCGAGACGTCCACCGTCCACGCGTCGTCCGCCGCCGCGCCCACGTCCGCGGAGAACCAGCGCGAGTAGCGCACCTTCACGTCCTCCGCTCCGGCGAGGTCGTACACCGGGGTGAGCAGCACCGTGCGCCCGCCGTCCACGTCGTTGCAGCTCAGCTGGCACGAGGTCGTGCAGTCGCCCTCGCCGGCCGCGCATTGCCCCGTGATGAAGCAGAGCGTGCCGGTGCCGGGCGTGGCGTCATCCCCGGGCTGCGCCTCGGTGCCCACCGGATCGAACAGGCCCCACCATCCGCTCAGCGCGTCGTCGTCGAGCGTGCCGGCCGTCCAGCCGGCCGCGCCGTCCTCCAGGTCGTCCACGACGTGCGCCACGTCGAACACGTGCAGCTCGTCCGGCGCGCGCCGCGGGCTGGTGCCGGAGTTTCCGGCCACGTCCCACGCCTCGAACCAGTACTCCACCGCCGAGTTCGGCGCGATGGCCGGGAGGTGCGCGGCGAACCCGTCCGGGCTGCCCGTGGGCGTCATCGCGAGGTCCGCGAAGGGACCGCCGTTCACGCGCCAGTGCACGAACACGGCGCCGGCGTCGATCGGCGCGAGCGACGACGTGACGGTGGCCACGAGATCGAATCCCGCGGACCCGTCGGTCACGTGCGGCAGGTCCGGCGTGACGAAATCGACCGGCCCGAAGACCTCGGGACACTCGAAACCCTTCGCCTCCGCGGCGGCGCACAGCCACTCGTGGTGCGGTGTGCCGTTGGCGAGCACCGCGTCGTCGTCGTCCGCGAGGAACGTCCAGAGCACCTGGTCCGGGAACGTGCGCGGCGTGCCGAGCATGCGGCCCTCGTGCCACGTCCGGAACGCCGCCTCGTCCGCCTCGTCCGCCGGCAGGGCCGCCAGCATCCCCTGCCAGGCGAGCCAGTGGAATCCCGCGAGGACCTGGCCCGCGCGGTGCCCGCCGGTCTCGTTGTCCGCGGGGTAGGTCAGCGTGTTGTCCGCGTTGCGGATGCCGCTCCCGCAGCCGGTGGCCGAGGAGAAGCCGTATCCGATCACCGGGTTGCGATCGATGAAGTTCGCGAACGCGTCCGAGTTCCCCTCGTGCAGTCCGCCCGGCGGCTCCGGCTCGCCGTTCCCCACGTACACCTCCTGGGTCACGCCGTGCCCGTACTCGTGGTAGATCACGTTGCCCAGCGTGCCCGTGTTGTAGTACGACACCGCGGCCTCGCCGGGCGCGCAGTAGTTCGTGCCGATGCCGTCCCACCACGCGTTCCCGGGGCAGAAGCCGTCCTCCCGTCCCACGATCGCGTGCATCGAGTAGTCCAGGCGCGTGAAGTCCGGATCGATCGCCTTCAGGAAGTCGTGCGCCAGGTTGGTGTGGTAGAAGGTCGTGCGCTCGTCGCGGCGCGAGTTCGCCGCATCCCACACCAGCGTCACCGGGTGCTCGTTCCGCACGGTCACGGAAGCCGACGCGTCCGGCCCGAGGTGGGGCATGCGGTGCACGTCGCACCACGGTCCGGCCAGCCGCGCGGACACGTCCACCGGCGCCTCCCCGAAGTGCACGACGTCGAACTCCCCGCGCGCGTCCGATCGTCCGGTCGCGCCGTCCACGGTGACCGTGACGTGCTCGAAGGGGTACGGGGAGTACCCGTCGCACCAGCCGTACGTGGGCGGGTTGGCCGCGGCGGGGCCGCGCGTGTCGCCGGACACGATCAGCGGGAAGTACAGGTTGCGGCGGCCGAGGATCCCGCCGGTCGTGCCGTGCACGAACGTCTCCCACTTCCCGAAGGGCTCGTGCGACTCGAACACGACGCGGTACGCCGGCGCCGGCGCGAACGTCTCCCCGTCGGGCGCCGGGACGAGGATGGCCTCGGCCAGGACGGGGCGGTCCCCGCGCGGCGCGGCGCCGAGCGCGGCGGCCGCGACGGCGGTGGCCGCCTCCGCGGAGAGCGCGGGGCGCGCCACGCCGCCCTCGGGCTCGGGGACGAAGCCGGAGCCGAACGCGGCGATGCGGCCGTCCGCCCCGCAGAGCACGAAGGCGCTCGCCGCCCACACGGGCACGCCGTCCAGCTCCTGCCGGTAGTGCACCGCGATCTTCCCGCCGCGGCGGGTCACGCTGCGGAGCGCGGCGTTGTCGGGGCGCACGCCGAAGGCCCCGGGATCCGCCCGCAGGAAGTCGCCCGCGAGCGCGGCAGCCTCGGCGTCGGAGCGGAGGGCGCCGGCGAGGCGCAGGTCCCCGCCGTACGCCATGCGCACGCGGCCGGAGAGGGGATCGAGCTGCACGGCGCCGCCCGCGCGCAGCGGGCCCGCGGCGGCGGGAGTGAATGGCGCCCGTGCCGCCGCCGCCCGGTACGTCTCGTAGGCCAGCGGGAACTCGAGCGCGGCGGACGCGGGGGACTCGCGGGTGGCCAGCGCGTCCGTGGCGGCGATCGACAGCAGGAACGCCGTCCCCGCAGGGAGGACTCGTGGAAGGCGCATGGTGGGGCTCCGGGATCCGTCCGGCGTCGGGGAGGGCCGCCGGCTCCGGCACTATAGCGCATCACGCCGCGAACCGCGGCCCCCGGGGGCGGGTGGCGGGCCGCGGCGCGGCGTGCGGACCGCGGCGCGGTGTCCGGGACGCGGCGCGGTGTCCGGGACGCGCCGGCTTGACACGGGCGTCGCCGCGGCCACACTGGCGCCGTGGGCATCCTCCTCGACATCGACGGGACGCTGCTCGTCGCGGGTCGCCCCGTGGACGGTGCGGCCGGGGCGGTCGAGGCGCTGCGGCGCGCCGGCCATCGCCTGCTGTTCGCCACGAACACGAGCCGGAAATCCCGCGCGGAGATCGCCGCGGCGCTGCGCGCGGCCGGGATCGCGGCGGCGGACCGCGACGTCCTCAACGCCGGCTCCGCCGCCGCCGTGGCGCTGGCCGCGGAGGGCGTGCGCCGCGTGCACGCCCTCCTGCCGGAGGGTGCGCTGGCGGACTGGACGGACTTCGATCTCGTGGACCGGGACGCCGAGGCCGTGGTCGTGGGCGATCTCGGCGCCGGGTTCGACTTCGAGCGGCTGGCCCGCGCGTTCCGCATCCTGCGCGGTGGCCGGGCGCGGTTCATCGCCGCGCACCGCAACCCGTGGTGGCGGGACGACCGCGGCGAGCTCACGCTGGACGCGGGGGCCTTCGTCGCGGCGCTGGAGTACGCGAGCGGACGCGAGGCGGAGCTCATCGGCAAGCCGGCCCCCGGCTTCTTCCGCATGGCCGCGCGCCTGCTGGGCGAGGAGACCGCGGCGCTCTCCATCGTGGGCGACGATCTCGTGGCCGACGTGGCCGGCGGCCGCGCCGCCGGGCTCACGACGTGGCTCGTGCGCACCGGGAAGTTCGACCCCGACGCCCTCGCCCGCGTGCTGCCCGGGCAGGGCCCGCACCACGTGCTGGACTCGGTCCGCGACCTCCCCGCGCGGCACCCCGCGCCTTGACAGCGCGCCGGCCCCGGCCGTTCTTTGCCCCGACTCCCCCTCCCTCCACCGAGGAGTGAACCCATGAGGACCCCGCTGCTTCTCGCCGCCTCGATCGCCGCCGTCCTGCTCGCCCCCGCCACGCCGCGCGCGCACTGCCAGGTCCCGTGCGGGATCTACGACGATGCCGCCCGCATCGCGCAGATGCGCGAGGACTCCGTCACGATCGCGAAGGCGATCACGAGCCTCGGCGAGCTCGCCGGCAAGAACGATGCGCAGTCCTGGAACCAGGCCGTCCGCTGGACGACGACGAAGGAGGACCACGCGTCGAACATCATCCGGGTGGCGTCGGAGTACTTCCTCACGCAGAAGGTCAAGCCGGTGGCCGCGGGCGCGGACGGCTACGACGCGTACGTGGCGAGCGTCACGGAGCTGCACGCGGTGATGCGCGCCGCCATGGTGGCGAAGCAGACGGCCTCGGCCGAGTCGGTGCAGGCGCTGGATGCGGCGATCGACAAGCTCGCCGCCCGCTGGGGCGAGCACGGGCACTAGGTCGGGGTCCGCCCACCGGAGCGCGGGGGGCGGGCTCCCGCCCCCCGGCCCGACTCAGCGGTACGCGGCCTTCGTGCGGCCCCACGTATCCGCGGTCACCGCCACCGAGCCCACGCCGATCACGCAGTCCGGGCAGCCCCCGTCCCACGTGGGGGTGGTGAGGCCGTCGCCGCAGTTCGCGATGGCGTACACGGCCGCCTCCTGCACGGTGACGTTGCCGTCGTCGTTCGTGTCCGCCGCGCCGTTCAGCCCCGCGGTGAAGCACGGCGTGAACACGCCCTGCGTGGGACAGTCCGTGCCGGCGGCCGACGTGATCGTGCAGATCCGCGGATCCAGCGCGTTGATCGCGTCCGCGAAGTCGCCCGACGCGCACGAGTCCATGATGAGCACGGTGTGCGCGATCGTCTCGCCCAGGACCGCCTGAAGATCCGGGGGATCCAGGCGCGTGCAGTCCGGTCCGACCCACGCCCCGTCCACGAGCACCTCGCCCAGGCCCTCGTAGAACAGCAGGAACTCGTCCTCGGGGTCCGGCGGCAGGTTCGACTCGATGTCCGTGAACATCTCGATCTCGTTCCTGTCCGCCGCGGTCACGACCGGGATGCCCGCCATGGTCATCGAGCCCTGCATCGCGGCGATGTCGCCCGGCACGGCCGGGAAGTCGGGCGAGCACTTGTTCTCGTAGTCCGAGTTCCCGATGAGCAACGCCTTCGCCGGCATCTCCGCGTGCGCGGCGGCGAAGCCGAACGCTCCGCAGGCGATCGGGATCCAAAGGTGGTCGCGCCGGATCATCCCGTCCCTCCTTCGCGGGGGTGCGTTCTCCCGCCCGGCGGCCTGTCCGCCGGACGAGCCGCATCCTAGCCTACTTCGCCCCCCGGCGGGCCGAGACATGCGCCGCGTAGCGATCGACGAGGAAGTGGTCCCACACCTGATCGAGCGCGGCCACGCCGCCGTCGTCGAGCTGGCCGAGCGCGTTCAGCGTGAGCGTCACCTTCGTGCCCGATCCCTCGGCCGCGAACACGAACGTGTGCACGAAATCCACGGCCATGCCGGAGAAGCCCAGCGGACCCCGCAGCTTCAGCACCTTCCCGGGATCGGCCCAGATCACCTCCGCGTGCTTCACGCCGTGGCCCGCCTCGTCGAAGATCTCCCAGAAGCCGCCGCCCGGCTTCCGGTCGATCACGAGACGGTGCGGATCGCCCGAGAACGTGTGGTCCCACCACGCCGAGACGTCCCCGGTGAAGAGCTCCCACGCCTCCCCGGGAGGCGCGGGCACCACGACCTCCTTCGTGATCGTGACCCCGCGCAGCGGGAACTCCACGACCTCGCCCGCGAACGCGCGGGGCGCGGCCGCGGCGACGACCAGGACGAGCGCCGCGGCGGCGCGACCGAGTGACGACACCATGGCTCGATCTCCTCCCCCGGGATCCGGGAACGGGTGCGAAGGTCCCTCCCGCGTCGGGGAGGATTCCTTTGCGGGAGGGTAGGGCCCGCGGCCGCGCGCGGCGAGCGCGACGATGCGGCGATGCGGCGATGCGGCGGAACGGCGCGGGGCCGGGAGGTCGCCCCCCCGGCCCCGGATCGCGTGCGGGACGCGCCGGCTAGCGGTACAGCGACTTCACCGAACCCCACGTCGTGGGGAGCACCGGCGTGGCGCAGGTGCCCGGGCCGATGACGCCGTTGTTGAAGTCGTCCAGGTTCTGCGTGGTGGCGCTGGTGGTGCCGGGCTCCAGCGTGCCGGTTCCGACGGGCGGGACCAGCTTCGACCCGATCAGGAAGTCCGCGTAGGTGATCGCCGCGGCGACGTCCGTGCTCGCCGCGCCGTTCGCCGCGTTCAGCTTCGTGGCGATGAGTTGCCGCGCGAGGGAGACGAGCCCGTTGCT
The DNA here is from genome assembly GCA_964471155.1 of uncultured Gemmatimonadota bacterium. Classification (GTDB taxonomy): domain Bacteria; phylum ARS69; class ARS69; order ARS69; family ARS69; genus CAYYFX01. The sequence goes on from CAYYFX010000022.1 coordinate 7,109, forward strand.
CTGGGTGGGCTGCTGCAGGATGGCCAGCAGCTGCGTCTTGGTGTACGAGCGCGTGCCCAGCGTGATGGGCGCCGCGGGCCACACGTTCGAGTGGTTCTTCCAGTAGCCCACCGTGAACGTGCAGTTCTGGCCGCCGCGCGTGGCCCCGTGCGCCGGAGGCGCCGTCGCGCTGCGGACGAGGGCGGGCGTGGCGTTGAGGTACACGCCGAACACCCAGCTCTTGTCGACGTCCAGCTCGTCCCGCCACGTGGCGCTCAGCCCGGTCTCGTCCACGAGATCCCCGATCTCCACGCGGGCCTTCTGCCCCGGCGCGAGCGCGAAGCTGGTGAGCTCCCCGCCCCACGTGTTGAGCGTGGGCGAGCCGGTGAAGACCGCCTCCTGCTGCACCGCGTTCGGCCCGGGATAGAACTTCTGCCCGTTGGCCAGGAAGTCCGTGCGCTTGAGCCACTGCACGGTGAAGCCGCCCGGCGCGCCCATCGGGCCGGGATCGATCTCGAGCACGACCTTGGCGAACCCCGTCTCGACCACGCGTGCGGTGGGCGTCGGGAGCGTATCCGCGGCGAACGCGACCAGCGGCAACGCGGGGAGAGCCGCGAGACCGGTGAACCAGCGCGTCACACCCTTCATGCAGTCAACCTCGGTGGAATCGGGACCCGCGCACGGAGGCCGCGCGCCGTGGGTCCCTCGGCTCGGGACGTTCCGGGACGGGGGGGAAGCCGGAACCAGTATGACACGGAGAGACGATCTTTAGCAAGTTCGGCCTCGATCGGGTTCAAGACGAACGCTCGTTCGCTCCGGGCAGCCTTTGGGGGCGTACCCCCCGGGATCCCGGAGATACCGCGGGGCCGAGAACGGACCATGGTGGCCGGGGGACTTTGCGCCTCCCGGCCTCCCCTTGCATTCCGTGCGAAAGCTCGACGCCTCCCCGGCCGATTCCGGGGGGTGGAGGAACGCCGATGACGCCCTTCGCCGCTGCCGAGTCGCCGCCCGCGGGGACCTCCGCGACGACGACGCCGGAGCCGGTCGCCGCCGGTCCGTCGCGGCCCTTTTGCGACTGGCGATTCGTACTCCCGATCGACGAGCGATCCCGCGTGCTCGACCTGACCGGGGACGCGGCGGTGGCGGATGTCGTGTCCGCGGACGCGGGGGTGCTGCAGGTCGCCGATCCCGAAACCGCGGAGTTCCCCCCGGGCGGATTCAACGTGATCCTGGTCCACGACGCCTGGGACACGACGGCGATGCGGGAGCCGACGGCGACCGCGCGGCTGCGCGCGCTGCGGGCGCGGCTCGCCGCCGGCGGCGCGCTGTGGATCGCCGGCTCGCGGCACGGTCCCGGCGCCGGAGCGTGGGAGCGCCGGCTCCATCGCGCCGGCTTCGCCGTCGTGCGCCGTTTCGCCCTCGTCCCCGACGCGCGGCAGCCCCGCCGCATCCGCCCGTTCGAACACGAGGTCGCGCGCGCGCTGGCCGCGCGCCTCCCCGGAACGCCGCCCGCTCCCGTGGTGGACGCCCTGCGACGGGCGGTGCAGCCGCTCCGCTGGGCCGACCGGCTCGTGGTCTCGTTCGGGATCGTGGCGCGGGCCACGCGGGATCCGCGATGATCGAGGCGATCGAGCGCGCGGCGCTTGCCCGTTGGGACACGCTCGGGCTGCCGGGACGGCGCCCGCGGCGGATCGCGTTCACGCTGGACGGCGAGGATGCCCGGCGGCACGGGCGCGTCCGCTTCACCGCCTATCGCGAGGACGGGAGCGCTCCCCTGTTCCAGGGCAAGATCCCGCGCGACGGGACCGCGCAGCGCGCGGTGGCGGCGGAGCATGCGCTGCTGCGTGCGCTCGCGGAGGAGGCGCCGCACGCGGCGGGCACCCTCTTCCCCCGCCCGCTGTTCCGCGCGGAGTGCGCGGGGGCGGTCGCGACGGCGGAGGCGATCGTGCCCGGCCGTGCGCCGCGCGGCGCGCTGGAGGCGCTGGCCGCGGGAGAGCGCTGGCTGACCGCATTCCGCGCGGCCACCGGCGTGCTGCCCGGCGCCGGACACGCGGTGCTGGAGCCGTACATCCGCGCCGCGCTCGCGGCGGCGGAAGCCGCGCCCGCCGGTGCGGCGCGACGCGATCTCGAGGCCTTCGCCGCGGCCCTGGACGCGCGCGCGAGCGGCGTGGCCTGCGCGATCGGCCACGGCGATCTCCGCGCCGGGCGACTCCTCCTGACCGCGGGCGGACCGATCTGCGCGCGCGACTGGGAGGACGGCGGACCGCGGCAGCCCGCGTGGGCGGATCCGGTCGCGCTGGCGCTGGACGTCGTGCTGCGCGGCGCGCGGCCGGCGCTGTGGACCGAGAGCGAGATCCTGGACGCGTTCCGCGCGGCCTTCCTCGAGGAGGGTGCGTCCACGGCGCGGCTCCGTCGCTACTTCCGCGACACGCTCGCCGGGACGCGCACGTCCGCGGACGATCTCGTGCTGGCCGTCCCGGCCACCGCGCTCCTGGCGGCGCAGCGGAGCGCGCGCGCGGGCGACGGCCCGCCGGATCCCTGGTGCTGGCGAGGCATCGCGCGCGCGGCGCTGGCCCCGGGCGCGCGCGACGCGCTCCGCGGGCTCGCCGCCGAACTCTCGCCCGCCGCCGTGTAGGGACCCGACGTCAGTACAGGATCGGCACCACCTGCAGGAGCCCCGCGCCCATGCGCCCCGACCACGCGTGCCCCTCGGCCAGGGGCTGCGCGGCGTCCTGCAGCGCGTCCTCCATGTCGGCCGGCGACGTCCCCGGGAACCGCTGCAACCGCAGCGCGGCGGCGCCGGAGACCAGCGGCGTGGCCATGGACGTGCCGCTCCACGAGGCGTACCCCTGCTGCAGCCAGGTGGACACGAGGCCCACGCCGGGCGCGCTCAACGACACCTTCGAGCCGTAGTTCGAGAACGGCGCCTTCAGGTCGTCCGCGTCGGTCGCCGCCACGCCGATCACGCGCGAGAGCCGGGACGGGAAGTGGCGCCGGTCGTCCCGCCCCGCGTTGCCCGCGGCGGCCACGATGACCACGCCGAAGTCGTCCACGGCGTCGTGCACGGCCTCCTTGATCACCCACGAATCGTGGTACATCCCGAGGCTCAGGTTGATCACGTCCGCGCCCTGCGCGGCGGCCCAGCGGATGCCGCGCGCCACGCCCACGGAGGTGCCGGCGCCCTCGCTGTCCAGCACGCGGACCGCGAGGAGCTGCGCGCCGGGAGCCACCGCGCGCACGAGGCCGGCCACGTGCGTGCCGTGCCCGGCGGCCTCGTCCGGCACGAGGTCGCCGTCCGAGTCCAGCCCGACGGCCACGTCCGCGGGATCGAGGTCGTCATCCACGAAGTCCCGGCCGCCCGGCGCCTGCCGCGGCGCGAGGTCCGGGTGCGTGAAGTCCACGCCGGTGTCCACGATGGCCACGATCACGCCGGCGCCGGTGGAGACCGCATGGGCCGCCGGCGCGCCGATGCGATCCATCGCGCCCTGGTCCGTCACGGTCTCGCTCGTGGCGTCCGACTCGAAGAAGGGCACGGTGCCCTGCTGCGACTCGGGGCTCTCGGTGCGGTACAAAAGCTCCGCGAGCTCGCAGCCTTCCCACGCCTGGTAGTCGTCCAGGTACTCGCGCGGGTCCGCGTACTCGCCCGGCAGGTCGAGCTGCGCGAACGTCGTGCCCTCCACGAGCACGTCCGTCGTGGTGCCCCACGCCTCGTTGAAGTCGTCGAGGTCGTAGCCGGCCTCGATCTTCACCACGATCTTCCCGGAGACGAAGTGGTCGTCCGCGACCTCGCGGTGCTCGGGGGCGGGAACCTCGATCGGCACGCCCGCGGATTCCGGGGCGACGGGGGATGCGGGTTCGGAGTCGCGGGATCCGCAGCCGGCCGTCATCACGACGAGGAAGCCCGCGGCTGCGAACGAGCGGAGGGTACGCATGGGTTCGACCTCTCGACGCGCGCATGGTTGCCGGCATGGGGAAGCGGCTTCGCCGGCGGCGAGGCCACGAGGATACCGCACGGCGCGCGGCGTTTCCAAGAGCGGGCTGCGGCTCATGCCGCGGCTCCTGCCCGCCGGCGGCGGACGGGGGAACGGGCGGACGCGCCCCCGATGAGAACGAACGACGCCCAGTGGAACGGATGCGGCCACTCCGCGCGCACCTGCAGCATGGCGTTCCGGAGCGCGGAGTCGAACTCCTCGCCCCCGCGCACCTCCCGGTAGAACGCCTGCATGAGCGCGGCGGTGGAGCGATCGCTCACGGGCCACTGGCTGACGAGCAGCGAGCCCGCTCCGGCGTGCAGGAAGCCGCGGATCAGGCCGACGAGCTCGTCCCCGGGACCGGTCCAGCTCCGCCCGGTCTGGCATGCGGACAGACAGACGAGATTGGCCCCGAGGCGGAGCCCGTAGACGTCGTACAGGCTGAGCCAGCCGTCCGACAGGCCCACGGAGGAGAAGCTCGGATCGTCGGCGCGGAAGATGCCGTGCGTGGCGAGGTGGATCACGTCCGCGTCCGCGGCGGCGCGCCGGAAGCGCTCGCGGTTCGCCGCGCGCCCGCGCAGGGTGCGTCCGCGGCGGAACGCCCGCCGCACGCTCTGGACCTCGCGGCGCGTCTCGGGGATGGACTCGTCCCCCGCCTCGACCGCGAGCACGCGCGCATCGCCGCCGCGCGCGAGACCGGACACGACGTACCGCGCGCACGTGGCGCTGGGCAGCGTGGAGATCACGTGCCGGTCCACGAGCGCGCCGTCGCCGGCGGGCAGCGCCGCGAACGGCAGCGCGTGCAACGGCCCGTGCGGCACCACGACCACGCGGCGCGCCGAGACGCCGAGCGGTTCCCACAGCGTGCGCGCGAGGCCGGCGAGATGGGCCGTGACGCCCTCGTGCAACAGCCGGCGCCGCGACGTCGCGTAGTCGTCCCCGTGGCAGCACTTCTCGATCTGGAAGCGGAAGCGCTCCATGCGCCGCGCGAGGTCCGCGGCGTCCGCATCCAGCCGGACCGCGCGCGCCGCGCGACGCGACGCCACGATGGCCCACGCGCCCCGCGATCCGAACCAGTACTCCACGAGCTCCGTGTCGTCCGGCAGGCCGGCCATCAGCTCCGGGAGACCGAGCGGCTCCGACGCGCCCGCGAGCGCGCCGAGCGCCGCGTTGCGCCGCTCCAGGCGGCGCAGCGTCTCCGTCATCTCCTCCTCGCGCCGTCGCACCGCGGGGACGTCGACGGCGGAGCGCCGGAAGCCGTCGCGGCGGTCGGGGCCGAACCCGGACAGCCGGCTGATCTCGCCGCGCAGGTGCCCCAGTCGCTCCAGCAGGCGCGCGGCCTCGCGGTCCCCCTTCGCCGCCCCCGGATGGAGCCGCCCGGCGAGCAGGTCCACTAGCGCCCGCGACTTCGCCCGTTCCACCAGCGCGAACGCCTCGCCCAGATCCCGCGCGCGCCCGCGCCGGAACATCAGCTCGATGAGGTCCGCGTAGATCGGCGCGCGATCGTCGGCGAAGCTCACGCGGAACTCGTCGATGCCGATGCGGCCGCGGATCTCCTCGACGCGGCGGATGGCCTCGCGGTAGTGGCGCACCGCGTGTCCCGCGTGCCCCTGCGCCTCCGCGAGACGCCCCTGCAGGTGGCTCGTGCGCGCGGCGAGCCACGCGGACGGGACGAGCCGGAGCTTCCGGCGCGCCGCGTCCAGCTCCCGCCGCGCGTCCTCCGGGGCGCCCCGCGCCAGGTGCGCGCCGGCGAGCGCCAGCCGCGCCGCCGTCTCGTACACCCGCAGCTTCTCCGCCTCGAAGACCGGCACCGCCCGCGCCAGCGCCTCCACGGCGCCGTCCGCGTCCTCCCCGCGCAGCGCGAGCTCGGCCATCCACACCTCGCAGACCGACCCGGAAGAGCGGTTGCCCTCGTCGCGGAACAGGCCGCGCGCCTCCTCCAGGCGCGCGGCTGCCGTGCGCGTATCCCCCTGCCCGAGCGCGGCGACGGCCTCGAACAGCGTCGCGCGCCCCTCCTCGAAGCGAAGCCCCAGCTCCGCGACGAGCGCGCGCGCCCGCGCCGCCAGCTCGCCGGCGCGCCGGAAGCCCGCCACCTCCACCAGCAGCTCCGCGAGATCGATCAGCGTCAGCGCCAGGTAGTGCCGGTCCTGCAGGGACTCGAAGGCGCCGCGCGCCGCGTCGAGCGTGTCGTACGCGCGCCCGTACTCGCCGCGCTGGAACAGGATCCAGCCGAGGTTGAAGTCCACGAAGGCGCGGATGCGAAGCTCCCCCGCCGCGTCCGCCTCGCGCCGCACCTCCCGGTACAGGCGCTCCGCGCGGTCCAGCTTCCCGAGCGCGGACAGCGCGGTGCCGCGGTTCAGCCGGATCAGTCGCGCCATGTCCGGCTGCCGGCGGCGCCGCGCCACGGCGAGCGCGCGGTCGTAGCACTCCAGCGCCCGCTCCGGACGCTCCATCCGGTGGTGCAGGTTCCCGAGGTTCATGTCCAGCCGCGCGGCGGCCACGTGCTGGCCGGTGTCGCGCAGCGCCTTGCGCGTGCGCTCGCCCGCGCGGAGCGCCTCGCCGTACCGGCCGAGATACGTGAGCGCGTTCACCTCGCCGATGCCGATGCGCGCGGCGTCCGCGTGCCGGCCGTGCCGCGCGTACACGCCGTGCGCGTCGCGGTACAGGGCCAGCGCCTCCTCCGTGCGCAGCAGCGCCGCGAGCGCGTGCGCGCGCACCCACCGTGCGCGGGCCTGCGCCAGCTCGTCATCCACCGCCGCCGCCACCAGCCCGGTGCGCTCGGCCGCCTCGAGGGCGCGACCGGCGTCCACGCGCAGCAGGCGCACGACCTCGTCGGCGAGGGGCTCCACCGCGTCGCGTCGCGCCGACGGCGCCGACGCCGCCACCAGCCGGCTCGCCGCGTCGCGATCCGGAGCGTCGAGGAGCTCCCGCACCAGGCTCATCGGGGATTCCGCGGTTCCGGGACCTCGAAGGAGAGGATGCGCCCGTCGTGGTCCAGGCGGATCTGCAGGTCGTTCGCGTCCACGAGGCGGTCGTCGAACTCGCCGAGCTCGTCCGTGGTGCCGTCCCGCCACTCGCCGGAGGGCGTGAGGAGGAGGAAACGACCCCGCGCGAGCGGCCGCGGCTCCGGCGCGAGCGCGGCGAACTGGCCGGTCACGCGCACGAACCCCGGCGCGGGCTCGATCTCCAGATCCAGCTCCACGTCCCCCGCCTCGAAGCGGAGCCGGCGGGCGGCGCCGGCCGTGCGGACGCCCGCCGGCGCGAGGGCGGCCGAGTCCGCCACCAGCGCGGCCGCCTCCTCCGCCAGCCCGCGGCCCCAGCGGCGCAGCCGCTCCAGCAGCTCCTTCGCCACGGGCACGCGATCCGGGATGGCCACCGCGTTCGCGATCCACGCCGCCGGGGCGTCCGGGTCGCGGTCGGCCCGCAGCGCGGCGAGGACGGACTCCACCTGCCGCGCCCGGGCGGCGCACTCCGGGCACGGCCCGGCCAGATGGCGGGCGACCGCGCCGCCCGCATCCTCGCCCAGGGCCCAGCCGATCAGCTCTTCATCGGTGGGGTGCATGGCGTCCTCCGGCGTCTCTCCCAGGGACCTGACGAACAGACAGCGAACCCGGCTTCCAGATACGCCCCGCCGGGCGGACCCGCGTCCCCGCATGCCCCGCCGCGCTCCCCGCGTGCCGCACGGCTACTCCTCCCCCTGGACCGCGCGAAGGGCCGCCAGGAGCTTCTGCAGGCAGCGCCCGCGCGTGGGGCCCAGGGACCCCTGGGGCATCCCCATCTCCGCCGCCACCTGCTCGTAGGTCCGCGGCGGGTCGCCGGCATCGAAGAACAGCAGGTCGATCAGCCGACGGCACCGGTCGTCCAGCCGGGCAAGGGCCTGACGCACCTGGTGCCGCTGCTCCAGGTCGGCCAGCGACTCGTCCACGCGGGCCGCCGGATCGGGCAGCCGCGCCAGGCGCTCCTCCGAGTCCTCCGCGACGCTCCGGGTCTTCCGGGCGCGGATCGCGTCGATCGTCAGGCGGCGCGCCGTCGTGACGACCCACGCGCGCACGCGGCCGCGCTCGCGCAGCGACCCCACGCGCTGCGCCAGCCGGACGAACGTCGTGTGGAAGATCTCCTCGCACTCGTGCTCGCGCAGACCGGCGCGCGAAGGCACCGCGTAGACGAGGCGCTGGTAGCGCTCCACGAGCGCGGCCCACGCGAGGCGATCGCCCCCGGCGCACCGATCGCACAGCGCGTCGTCGGGCAGGGCCGCGAGCGCACGGCGGCGCTCCGCCACCGGCGTTCGCGGGGATTCGGCCGGTCCGGATCGGAGGGGTTCCATCCCCGCCATGATACCCCCGCGCGCACGACCCGACCCGGTGCCCCCGCGCCGACCGGCCCGGCCGGCCGGTCCCGGACCCGGGCCGCCCCGTCCCAAACCGGGTGGTGCCGGGACGCGGGAGGCGAACACTGCCCCGCGAACGGTCGTCTCACTCCCGTCCGGCCGGCCCGGAACGCCGGTCGTCCCCGACCTCCACGATTCGCGAGGCGACGACGAATGGACCCCCTGTCGAGAGCCGTCGGCGCGCTGCTGCTCCTCCTCCTGGCGACGCCGGCCGCCGCGCCGGCGTCGGACGTCGCCGACTTCCGGCCCCGCTTCCTGCCCGCGCTCGAACCCGGCCGCACGGATCTCCCCGTGCGGATCGACGGCGAGTTGGACGATCCCGCCTGGGCCACGGCCGCGAAGGCGACCGGCTGGGCCGAGACGAACCCGGGCAACCAGACGCAACCCGCCGTGCACACGGAGGCGTGGATCACGCACGACGACGAGCACCTGTACGTGGCATTCGTGGCGAAGGACGCGCCGGGCGACGTGCGCGTGTCCGTGTGCGACCGCGACCGCATCTTCCAGGACGACTACATCGGCCTGTTGTTCGATCCCTACGGGGACCAGACCTCCGGCTACGAGCTGTTCGTGAACCCGCTCGGCATCCAGGGCGACCTGCGCATGCTCCCCGGCGGCAACGAGGACATGTCGTTCGACATCGTGTGGGAGTCCCGCGGCAAGGTCACCGACGACGGCTACCAGGTGGAGGTCGCCATCCCCTTCTCGAGCCTGCGCCTCCCGTCGCGGCGCGAGCAGACGTGGCGGGTGAACTTCTGGCGCGACCGGCAGCGCGAGGTGCGCTACCAGTACGCGTGGGCCGCGGTCGACCGCGACAACCCCTGCTTCATGTGCCAGTGGGGCACGATGTCGGGGCTGTCGATCGGCGACGTGGCGCGCGGTGCCGAGGTCATCGCGTCGGTGATCGGCTCGCAGGCCGGCGCGGTGGCCGACACGGACGACCCGTTCAGCCCCTTCGGGAACGACGACCCCGACGCCGACGCCTCCGCGAGCGTGAAGTACGCGCTCTCCTCCGCCGCGTTCGCGGAGGTGACCGCCAACCCGGACTTCAGCCAGGTGGAGTCCGACGCCGGGCAGATCGACGTGAACCGCACGTTCGCGCTGTTCTTCCCGGAGCGCCGCCCGTTCTTCCAGGAGGGCAGCGACCTGTACGGCACGTGGATCGACGCCGTGTACACGCGCTCGCTGAACGACCCGTCGGTGGCCGGGAAGCTGACGATGCAGGGCGACCGGTTCAGCGGCGTGTACACCGTGGCGCGCGACGAGCACTCTCCGGTGATCCTGCCCACCGAGGAGCTGAGCGAGTTCGCGCTGCTGGGGCGGAGCACGAGCAACATCCTGCGGATGCGCCGCGCCTTCGCGAACGAGTCGTACGTCGGCGGGCTCGTCACGGACCGGCGTCTCGACGGCGGCGGCTCCGGCACGACCGGCGGGCTGGACGCGCGCTACCGCACCGGCAGCTGGTCCGTGGAGATGCAAGGGCTGCTGAGCCGCACGGTGGAGCCGGTGGACCAGGGCACGATCGACGACATCGACGGCCGGGATGGCAACGGCAACACGCTGGCGCTGGACGGCGAGACCTTCGGCGGCCATGCGGAGTACGCGAGCGTGGAGTACGGCGACCGCCGGTACGAGGCGAACCTGGACTACTGGGCCTACTCCCCGTCCTTCCGCGCCGACAACGGGTTCGTCTCCCGCAACGACTACCGGCAGGCGAACTTCTGGAACGGCCTGATCTTCCGGCCGAACGGGAAGTGGATCGTGGAGTGGAGCCCGAACGTGGACATCGGGCGCGTGTGGGATTTCCGCGACCGCTTCCAGGACGAGTGGTTCCGCCCCGGGTTCTGGCTGCACACGAAGGCGCAGACGGAGATCGGCGGGCAGTTCCTCGGCAGCAAGGAGCGCTTCGGGCACGCGGGCGAGGTCATCCCCGGGATCCGCGTCTGGAGCGCGTGGGTGGACACGAAGCCGTGGGCCGCGCTCGGCCTCGGCGGGAACGTGAACCTCGGCCAGGGCATCTACCGGGACCTGGACGCGCCGGAGCTGGCGGACCAGAGGAACGTGTCCCTGTACGCGAACGCGAAGCTCGGCCGCCGCGTCACGAGCAACCTCACGTGGAACTACTCGCGCATGGACGCGCGCGACCGCGACGAGGCGCTGTTCTCCGGCTACATCCTGCGGAACCGCCTCACGGTGAACTTCTCGCAGGAGTGGTTCCTGCGGCTCGTGGTGCAGTGGAACGACTTCTCCCGCCGGCTGGACGTGGAACCGCTGCTCACGTACCGCATCAACCCGTTCACCGTGTTCTACCTCGGTTCGACGAGCCGCATCCAGCAGTACGGCCGCGGGGAGTACGAGGAGCTCGCGCACGACCGCTGGCAGGAGACGTCGCGGCAGTTCTTCGCGAAGCTGCAGTACCAGTTCCGCCTGTGATGCGGGGGGCCGGGCCGCCGCGGGGACGGCGCGGCGCGTCCCGGCCCCGCCCCCGAGGGCGATGCGCCCCGCGTCAGGGCGCGGGCGGCGCGTCCATCACGTACAGGTCGTCCTGCCCGGCGCGATCCGAGTGGAACAGGATCCGCCGGCCGTCGGGGGACCAGCGCGGCAGGTAGTCCTTCGAGGTCCGGTCGCCGAGCGTGCGGCGGTTGCCGCCGTCCGCGTCGATCACGACGAGGTTGTAGTCCTTCCCCTCCAGCGCGTGGAAGACGAGCCGCTTCCCGTCCGGGGACCAGTCCGGGTAGCTGTCGTCCCACGGCGTGTTCGTGACCGCGGTGTCGCCGCTGCCGTCCGCGTTCATCACGTGGATCTCGTACCGGTCGCCGCCGTAGCCGCGGTAGAAGGCGATGCGCGTCCCGTCCGGGGAGTACCGCGGCGCCTCGTCCACGCCGTCGCGGTTCGTGAGCTGCACGAGGGCGCCGCCGGCGGGATCCATCGTCCAGATGTCCACGTCCCCGTCCCGACCGGACGCGAAGACGATCCGCTTCCCGTCCGGGGACCAGGCGGGCAGCCAGTCCGGCGAGGGGTCCCGCGTGAGGTTGACCAGGCCGGAGCCGTCCGCGTTCGCGGCGTACACCTCGAACTGGCCGTCGCGGTCCGACGTGAACACGATGCGCGTCCCGTCCGGCGAGATCTGCGGGCCGAAGTTGTTCCCGGTGGCCGGGATCACCGTGACGACGTCGCCGCCGCCGGCGGGCATCCAGCGGATCTCCGCGCCGGCGCCGTCGGCGCTGCGCGTGGCGAACCAGATGCGCGAGCCGTCGGCCGACCAGCTCCCCACGTAGTCCGACATGGGCGAGTCGGTTAGGCGGACGAGGCCGGGCTCGTCCGTCCCGCCGGGCGACGCGTTCGCCGGCGGCGCGGCGTCCGGCGGTCCCTCCTTCGGGGCGCAGGCGGCGAGCGGAAGGGCGAGCGCGAGAGCGAGGGGCGTTCGGGGCATGACGATCTCCGGACGGGATGAAGGATGCGCCGAGCATAGGACCGCGGACTCGCGTTGGCCAGCGGGAGCGGAACCCCGGGCATCGCCGCGTGGTACTCTTCGCGCCTTCCCCGAGGGACAGCATGCCGCTCCGCGCGTTCCACCCCACGGTCCGCCGCTGGTTCGCCGACACCCTCGGCCAGCCCACCGCGCCGCAGCGCGAGGGGTGGCCCGCGATCCGCAGCGGCGCGCACGTGCTCATCGCCGCGCCCACCGGCACCGGGAAGACGCTGTCGGCGTTCCTGTGGGCCATCGACGAGCTGCTGCGCGAGGGACCGGCGCTGCCGGAGGCCACGCGCGTGCTGTACGTGTCGCCGCTGAAGGCGCTGGGCAACGACATCCGCAGGAACCTGGACGCGCCGCTGGCCGCGCTGCGCGCGATGGACCCGTCCCTGCCGGACGTGCGCGTGCTCGTGCGCTCCGGGGACACGCCCGCGCGCGAGCGCACGGCCATGGTGGCGAGGCCGCCGCAGATCCTCGTGACCACGCCGGAGTCCCTGTACCTGCTGCTCACCTCGGACGGCGGGCGGCGGATGCTGGCCACGGTGCGCACGGCGATCGTGGACGAGATCCACGCGGTGGCCGGCGACAAGCGCGGCAGCCATCTCGCGCTCTCCCTGGAGCGGCTGGACACGTTGACCGGCGGCGTGCAGCGGATCGGGCTCTCCGCCACGCAGAAGCCGGTGGACGAGATCGCCCGCTTCCTGGCCGGCGCGGGGCGCGAGTGCCGCGTGGTGGACGCGGGCCACCTGCGGGAGCTGGATCTCGCCATCGAGGTGCCGCCCTCCCCGCTGGCGGCGGTGTGCTCGCACGAGACCTGGGGCGAGGTGTACGAGCGCATGGCGGAGCTCGTGCGCGGGCACCGCACGACACTGGTGTTCGTGAACACGCGGCGCATGGCGGAGCGCATCGGCGCGCAGCTCGCACGGCTCGTGGGCGAGGACGCGGTCACGTGCCACCACGGGAGCCTGTCGAAGGAGCGGCGGCTGGACGCGGAGCAGCGGCTCAAGGACGGCAAGCTGCGGGCGCTCGTGGCCACCGCCTCGCTGGAGCTGGGCATCGACATCGGCGACGTGGATCTCGTGCTGCAGACCGGCGGCACGCGCTCGATCGCCACGTTCCTGCAGCGCGTGGGGCGCGCCGGGCACGGCGTGGGCCGGGTGCCGAAGGGGCGCATCTTCCCGCTCACGCGCGACGAGCTGGTGGAGGCGGTGGCGCTCCTGGACTCCGTGCGCGCGGAGGAGCTGGACCGCATCCCGCAGCCGGAGAAGCCGCTGGACATCCTGGCCCAGCAGGTCGTGGCCGCGTGCGTGCCGGAGTCGCGCGGCGAGGACGAGCTGTTCGAGTCGTTCCGGCGCGCGGCGCCGTACCGGACGCTGGAGCGGGCGGAGTTCGACGCGGTCGTCGCGCTGCACTGCGAGGGCCGGTACGCGCTGCTGCACAAGGACGGCGTGAACGGCCGGCTGCGCGGCACGCGGCGCGCGCGGCTCACCGCGATCACGTCCGGGGGCGCCATCCCGGACGTGGCGGACTACCGCGTGCTGCTCGAGCCGGACGAGACCTTCCTCGGCACGCTGAACGAGGACTTCGCCGTCGAGGCCTCCGGCGGCGACATCTTCCAGCTCGGCAACGCCTCCTGGCGGATCCTGCGCGTGGAGCGCGGCACCGTGCGCGTGGCGGACGCGCACGGCGCGCCGCCCACCATCCCGTTCTGGTTCGGGGAGGCGCCGGGGCGCACGCCGGAGCTGTCGGCCTCGGTGAGCCGCGTGCGCGAGCGGGTGGACACGGGCGGCGCGCTGGAGCAGCCGGAGGCGGTGACCACGCAGCTCGCGGACTACGTGGCCGAAGGGAAGCGCGTGCTCGGCGCGGTGCCCACGCGGAATCGCGTGATCCTGGAGCGCTTCTTCGACGAGGCCGGGGGCATGCAACTCGTCGTCCATGCGCCGTTCGGCTCGCGCATCACCCGCGCGTGGGGCCTGGCGCTGCGCAAGCGCTTCTGCCGCTCCTTCGGCTTCGAGCTGCAGGCGGCCGCGAACGAGGACGCCATCGTCATCTCGCTCGGCCCCCAGCACAGCTTCCCGCTGGAGGAGGTCTTCGACTACCTGCACCCGAACACGGCGCGCGAGGTGCTCGTCCAGGCGCTGCTGGACCGGCCGGTGTTCCAGACGCGGTGGCGCTGGAACCTGGGCCGCGCCTTGATCCTGCCGCGCTGGGAGAAAGGTCGGAAGCTGCCGGCGCCCATCGCGCGCATGCGCGCGGACGACCTGCTGATCCGGGCGTTCCCCGAGGTGCTCGCGTGCCCGGAGAACCTGCCCCCCGGGGACTTCCCCGTGCCGATGGACCACCCCATCGTGCGGCAGACGATCGAGGACTGCCTCACCGAGGCGATGGACGTGGACGGGTTCCTCGAGGTGCTGCGCGGACTGCGGAACGGCACGATCGAGCGCGTGGCGGTGGACACGCCGGAGCCGTCCGTGTTCGCGCATTCCATCCTGCACGCGAACCCGTACAGCTTCCTCGACGACGCGCCGCTGGAGGAGCGCCGCACGCAGGCGGTGATGTCGCGGCGCGCGCTGGACGCGAGGACCGCGGACGAGCTGGGCGCGCTCGATCCCGCGGCGGTGGCGCGCGTGAAGGAGGAGGCGTGGCCGGCGCCGCGCGAGATGGAGGAGGTGCACGAGGCGCTCCTGTGGATGGGCTGGATCACGGACGAGGAGGCTTCGCCGTGGCGCGCGTGGGTGGAGGAGCTGCGCGCGGGCGGCCGCGTGGCGCGCGAGGGCGACGCGTGGGTTGCCGTGGACGGGACGAAGGACGCGAAGGAGCGGCTGCGCGGTCGGCTGGAGGCCGTGGGACCGGTGTTCGCGGAGGAGTTGCAGGTGCCGGGTGCGCACGACGGAGTGGATGCGCTGCTGCGGCGGCTCGAGACGGAAGGCCGCGTGCTGCGCTGCCGCCTCGACGGCCGGCAGGCCTGGTGCGACCGCCGCCTCCTCGCGCGCATCCACCGCGCCACGCTGGACGCCCTGCGCAGGGAGATCGAGCCCGTGTCCGCCGCGGACTTCCTGCGCTTCCTGGCGCGCTGGCAGCACGCGGACGAGGAGTCGCGGCTGGACGGGCCGCGCGGCGTGGCGAACGTGCTGGCGAAGCTGGCGGGCTTCGAGGCGCCGGCGGCGGCGTGGGAGAGGAACATCCTGCCGCTGCGCGTGCGCGGCTACCGGCGGGACTGGCTGGACGAGTGCGTGCTGTCCGGCGAGATCGCGTGGGGCCGGCTGTGGGGCCAGGGCGCGGGCGCGGTGCGGACCACGCCGTTGTGCTTCGTGCGGCGCGAGGATCTCGACTCGTGGCTGGGGCTGGCCGGGCCGCCGGATCCGTCCGGGCTGTCCGGGTACGGTCGCGCCATCCACGGCGTGCTCGCCGCGCGCGGTGCGCTGTTCCCGCGCGACCTCGAGCGCGCCGCGGCGCTCCTGCCCGAGCACTTCGAGGCCGGGCTGGCCGAGCTCGTCGGGCACGGGATGCTCACGAACGACTCCTTCCGCGGATTGCGGCAACTCCTGGCCCCGCCGGCGCGGCGGCGGATCCGCGTGCTGGGCGAGGGGCGCTGGAGCTCCTTCCGCGCGGACGGGCACGCGGCGCCGGACGCGGAGTTCGTGGCCCGGCAACTGCTGGACCGCTGGGGCGTGGTGTTCCGCTCGCTTCTCGTGCGCGAGCGCATCCCGGTGCCGTGGCGCGATCTCGTCCGCGTCTACCGCGGCCTGGAGCTGCGCGGCGACGTGCGCGGCGGCCGCTTCGTGGGCGGCTTCGCCGGCGAGCAGTACGCGCTGCCGGGCGCGGTGGAGCTGCTGCGGCGCGTGCGCCGCGCCGGGACGGAGGGTCGCGAGGGCGTGCTCGTGTCGGCCGCCGACCCCTTGAACCTGCGCGGGATCCTCACGCCGGATGCGCGCGTGTCGCCGCTGGCGCGGGTGGACGTGCAGGTGGGGTGAGCCATTCCGGAGCCGCCGGTCCGTTCCGTGGGTGGATCGCCTGCAGATCTGCCGACGAGCCTGAACCGCGGGCGGCGCCCTGCTCAGGGCGTGAAGCGCTGCTTCTCCACGACGACGGCGAGGGACTCGGTCCCGATCGTGAACGCGGAGCGGAACGTCCCCTCCACGCCGGCGCGCGCGCCGACGCGGGGCGTGCCGCCCTTCTCGGTCACCACCTGGATGGTCCCCGTGCCGTCGTCCAGCTCGTAGGTGCCCATCCCGAAGAGACCGATCGCGCTCGTCACCTCGCCGGCCACGCGCACGTCCTTGCCTTCGAACCGGGCGGGGTCGTCGAGCAGGGTGCCGATGGGCGTGGAGGATTGGCAGGCCCCGACAGCCATGCCGATCGCGAGCAGGGCGATGATCCGCAGGAGTGCGGCAGGGCGGGTGACGTGGGCCATCGGAGTCTCCTTCCCGGGGCGGGTTCCGGGCCGGAGCCTATCCGGAACCGGCGCGGGCGGCCAGGGACGACCCACCCAAAAAACTCTCGGACTTCTCTCAGAGAACTCTTGACGCCCTCCCAGCGAGCCTGCTAGGGTCCTCCCCGTCGCCGGTTCGGGTCCGCACAGGCGGGCGAGCAATCCGGCGCCATCCGGAGGGCACCATGAAGCTCCTGACCATCCTGGCCGCCGCCGCGCTCGCCATGGCGACCGTCGCCCCGGCCGAGACCTTGTGGGACCAGTCCAACTACGACCCGTTCGGCGCCGGGTTCTTCAACTCGGTCTCCGGCTCGCCGCCGTTCGGCATCACGAACTACGCCGTGAGCGACGTCACCGTCGACGGAAGCGGCTGGCACGTCGAGTCCGTGTCCACGTTCTACGGCCTTATCGACCCGAACTGGGGCATCGCGATCTCCGAGGGCTACCTCCTCGTCTATCCGAAGACCGGTCCCCTGCCGGTGGACGGCACGGACGATCCCCTCGCGGGCACGCTCGTGCCCATGACCGGCACGGACATCGGCGGCGTGTGGCAGGTCACGGCCTCCGGCCTCTCGCTCGACCTCGCCCCCGGGGACTACTGGATCGGGATCACGCCGATCGCGCCGAGCGGCTTCTTCGGTCCCGAGATCCAGATGAGCTCCCTCACGTTCATGGGAGCGGAGACCGCGTCGTGGGATCCGTACGCGTTCCCCGGGCCGCCGGCCTGGTTCAACTTCAATCCCGGCTTCGACGGGGCCATCCGCATCAACGGCACGCGTCCCACCGCCGTGGAGCCCACGACCTGGGGCGGCATGAAGGCAGCCTGGCGGAACTGACGCCTCGCGTGCGCAGCTCCCGGGAGACGCCCGGGAGCGCGCGCCGCGACGCTTCCCGTGCACAGGGAAGGAGCCCGAGGCCATGCGCAGGATGATCCCCGCCGTCGCGGCCGCCGCCGCGCTCGCCGCGTCCGCCGGCGTCGCGCACGCCGCGGCCACGCTCGAGTTCCTCGACAACGTGCTCGGCGCCGCGATCTCCGCCGACGGCACGGTCATCGTCGGCAACACGTCCGACCAGTACGAGACCTTCCGGTGGACCGAGGCCACGGGCGTGGTCACGCTCGGCCGCGCCACGCTCCCCGCGATCGGCGTGGCCGCCGGCGTTCCCGACGTCTCGGACGACGGCACGCGCATCTCCGCCACGATTCTCGGCGCGGACAGCACGTACGCCACGCAGGGCGTGTGGACGATGGGCACCGGATGGCAGGAGCTGATGCCGCCCCTGCCGCCGCACGGCGGGTTGATCGACCAGTCCTACGGCTCGGCGTGGTGCATCTCCGGCGACGGCAACGTCGTGGGCGGACTGTACTGGCGCCCGGGCCAGCCCGACGGGAGCGCGCACGCCACCTCGTGGACCGACGGCGGCGGCGTGACGGACCTCGGCAGCAACGGCCACGACAGCCGCGCGAACGCGTGCGACGCCGACGGCAACGTCGTCGTCGGCTGGGCGTCCATCGCCGACGGCACGTGGCAACCCACGGCATGGGTGGACGGCGTGCTCACGACGCTGGAGGCCACGGCCGGCTTCTGCGAGGCGCACGCCGTCACGCCGGGCGGCACCACGATCCTCGGCAGCACCTACGATCCGACGACCTTCAAGTTCGCGGCGGCGGCGTGGGACCGCGACGGCGCCTCCTGGATGAAGCGCGTCCTCGGCGCGCTCCCCGGCACGGCCGCGAACACGGGGTACGTGGCGCCGAACGACTGCACGCCGGACGGCCGCCTCGTCGTCGGCTTCAACCAGTTCTTCTGGGGGAACTCCACCGGGTTCGTGTGGACCGAGGAGCTCGGGATGGTGGACATCGTCCCGTTCGCCGCGTCGCGCGGCGCGCCGTTCCCGGCCGGCTTCGATGTCCTCGGACTCAACGCGGTGTCCGACGACGGGTCCGTGCTGGTCGGCACCGGGCGGAGCACGGTCCCGCCGTTCGCGCAGCGGACGTTCATCCTCCGCCTCGACCACGGCGTGTCCGCGCCGGAGATCGCGGCGGTCGACGCCCGCGAGGTGTCGCTACGCGCCTGGCCGAACCCCACGCGCGGCGGCGTCACGATCGACTTCGGCCTGCCGCGCGCCGGCGCCGGCACGATCGGCGTGTACGACGTGACCGGCCGGCGGGTCCGGCAGCTCGCGTCCGGAACGATCCCGTCCGGGCCCCGAACGATCGCCTGGGACGCCCGCGACGGCGCGGGTGCCAAGGTGGGCGCGGGCGTCTATTATCTCCGGCTCGATGCGGGCGACGCGCGCGGCGTCGAGACGCTCGTGGTCGTCCGTTGAGCCGCTGGGGAGGGGACACCACGTTGGACTCCGGGCAGTCGCACGCCGCCACGCTGTTGGAGCGCATCCGGGGCACGGGCACGGCGCTTCGCGATCCGCTGGCGCGGCTCCTCGCGGAGCTGGGCGGCACGCCGCCGCGGCCCGCGCGCATCATCCGGACCGCCGGGCTGGACAAGAGCCTCGCCAGCCGGCTGGTCCGCGCCGCGCGCGCGGACTCCGACGTGGAGTTCATGCATCGCGTTCCCTCCCCCACCGGGCTGCGCATCTTCGCCCAGAGCGCGCGCGGGCTGGCGGATGCGTCGGCCGTGACCGAGCTGGAGGCCGCGATCGAGGGCTACCAGCAGCTCCTCGATGCCACGCCCGGCGGCCGGGACGCGATCGAGTCGCTCGTCTCGGAGTCCTCCCCGGACGTGCGAGAGAAGCGGGAGCACGTGGCGAAGCAGGCGTCGTTCAAGTCGATGTCGTTCCTGCTCGGGCACTACTGCGAGACGCTCACCACTTCGCTGTTCCTCGTGCCCGCGCGCCACGGCCGGACCGTGGACGCGGTGGAGGTGCAGCAGCGGAGCGGGCTGCGCCGCCTGCGTCCCAGCACGCCCCTTGCGCTGCTGTCCATCCTCACGCCGCCCGAGGGCACGCCGCCGGACGATGCCACCTGGATCGAGACCGTGGACGGACGCGTCGGCACGGTCGCCGCGACGGACTTCCTGCTGGCCGGCTTCAGCAGCGCCCCGTTGCCGGAGCTGGGGCTCCTGCGGCACGGACCCATGACGACGTTCCTCCTCGCCGGGGATCCCGAGGTGCGCACCCCGACGCGGCTGACGTCCGCGTTCCGGATCCGCAACGGCTGGGCGAGGGAGCCCGCGGGGCGCCTGCAGCCGCTGCGCGGCTACGTGCTGCACATGCCGTGCCGCACGGTCGTGCGCAACGTGTTCGTGGCCGAGGACGTGTTCCCGGGCGGGCTGCCGCGCGTGGCGTTCCGCATCCCCACGCCCGGCGGCTTCCAGAACCCGGAGCTGGAGGACGACCGCCGCCATCCGGGCACGATCGATCTCGTGGCGCCGATCGAGCAGCTTCCCGCGGGGCGCCGCGCCTACGAGGTGCCGGGCGTGCCCGATGCGCGCGCCGCCGTGGAGGAGGCGCTGGAGCGGTCCGGCCTCGCGAACACGCGATTCCGCGGATGGCGCTGCACGATGGCCTACCCCGTGCCGCTCATCGAGATGTTCTGGTGGCTGGCGATGCCGGAGAACGGGCGGTAGCGGGAGGCGCCGCTACCACAGCCAGGGCGATGCCGGGATCGGCGCTGCCGACGCCTCGACCGGAGGCGGCGCAGGCTCCGGCCCGGCCGCGCGATCCCAGTCCCGCGCGCGACGATCGATCGCCTCGCGCCGCACCCGCGCGGACGAGTCCATCCCCAGCCGCTCCGCCAGCCGCGCGCCGTCCGCCGCGTACTCCGCGGACGCCGGGTCCAGCGCGGACGCGGCGTCGCACAGCGCGAGCGGGATGAGGCGGTAGCCGTCCGCCTGGAGCGCGGAGGCGGTCGTGTGGAGCTGGCGCGCGAGTGCCGCGGGGCGGAACGTCACCGCGAAGAGGAGCAGGGCGGCGATGAGCGCGGCGCTCGCCACGTCCGCGGCGCCGAGCGGTCGCGACGGCAGCATGCGCCGTGCGCCGTCCAGCGCCTGCACGAGCCACGCGATCGCGGTGACGACGGCGATGCCGGCGGCGGTCGCGAGCGCGATCTCGAGCGCCGTCCCGCCGCCGGGCCACGCGCGCCGCGCGTTCGCCAGCACGAGCCACGACGCCGCGGCCGGGCCGACGAGCCAGACCGCCGCCGCCGCGCGCTTGCGCGAGCGCGCGAGCATGAGCCCGAGCCCCGGCACGAGCAGCCCGAGCAGCGCCACCACCGGGGGATTCGCGAGCCAGGCGAAGCGGCGCGATCGCGCCACGAGCGGGCTGCGCGCCCACGCGATGCTCCGCGCCCACCCCGCGGCCAGCCACAGGGCGAGGACGGCAGCCGCCGCGAGGGCGAGAGGCTCCGCCGCGCGCTCCCGCCAGGCGATCCATGCCATCGCCGCCGGAACCGCGAGCACGTCCGCGAGCCACGTGCGCGGTCGCGAGCGGCGCGCCACCGTGATCCAGGCCAGCGGACCGAGCAGGTAGGCCAGCCACGCCGCGTGCGCGGGCCGCGCGGTGGCGATGCCGAAGTCCGCGCGCGCGGCGGGATCGGGCACGGTGCGCAAGCGCACCACGCCACCGGCATGCGGGCGCACGCCGGACGGGGGCCGTGCCCCGTCCCGTTGGGGGACCTTGATCGTCCAGACCTTCGACGGGCCTCCGGCCACTCGACCTCTCGGATGCGCGCTCGGGGAGCGCAGGGGACCAGGGGCGGGTCTGCAAGCGGCGTGCCGGTCATGGGAGCCCGCCGGGCCTCCTCCGCGGGGCCCCCGGCCCGCGCGGTGTGCCGTTCCTGAGCGGCTCTGTTCGCGTTCCGCGCCGCGAATGCCGGAGCGTGCGGTCGCCGATCCGCGACCCGGGACGGTCGGACCGTGAGCGGCGACATCATGACGTTCACGGTGGAACGCCCGAGGCGGCGAGGCAACGGCGTGTACCTTATGAACAATTCGTTCCTGCGCATCGCCCCGCTGCAGCGCCTGGGCACGCGCGTGGTGAGCGAGGCGCTGGACGACGCCATCGCCGCGGGGGAGTGCCGCGGCGCGCGCCCTGCCCTCGCCGGGCGTCGTCCTCGGCGCGGCGCATCCGAATCCGTTCCGGGGCCGCACGACGATCCCCTTCTCGCTGGATCGTCCGGCCCACGTCCGCGCCGACGTGTACGACGTGTCAGGCCGTCTCGTCCGGAGCCTCGTGGGCGGGCAGGTCCCGGCCGGAGCCCAGATGACGGAGTGGGACGGGCGGGACACCGCCGGGATGATCGCCACGCCCGGCACGTACTTCATCCGCGTCCGCGCCGCCGGCGCCGAGGAGGTCCGCCGGGTCACGATCGTCCGGTAAGCGCTGCGCGGGCACCCAGGACCCGACGCTCCCGGCCCCGACTTCCGGAGCCGGCCGCCAGGTCGGTCCGTACCGCCTGCTCGAGAAGGTGGGCGAAGGGGGCATGGGCGAGGTCTGGCGCGCCGAGCAGGCCGAGCCCGTGCGCCGCACCGTCGCGCTGAAGCTGATCAAGGCGGGCATGGACTCCCGCGACGTGATCGCGCGCTTCGAGGCCGAGCGTCGCATGCTGCTCCTGACCGTCGAGCCTCCCGCCCGGGAGTGAGCAGCCCCTTCTCCTCCAGGAACTCCCGCGCCACGTCCTCCGGCGCGCGTCCCTCCCCGTCCACGGCGTAGTTCAGCCGCTGCATCGTCCGGTCCGTGAGGACGCCGCTCAGCGCCTCCAGCGCCTCGCGCACTTCCGGACGCGCCTCCAGCACCGCACTCCGCACCACCGCCGCCGCCCGGTACGGGGGGAAGAAGTCCCGGTCGTCGCGCAGCGGCTGCAGTCCGTAGGCCGCGATCCGGCCGTCGGTGGCGAACGCGCAGATCACGTCCACTTCGCCCTTGTCCAACGCCTGGTACATCAGCGACGGCTCCAGGTCGCGTACGTCCGCGAACCGCAGCCCGTACGCTTTCGCCAGCCCGGGGTAGCCGTCCGGCCGTTCCAGGAACTCCGACGTGAAGCCGGCCCGCAGGGACGGCGCCGACCGCGCCAGGTCGGACACCGCGGCCCACGCGCGGTCCGTCGCGTCCTCCCGCCGCACGGTGATGGCGTACGTGTTGTCGAAGCCGAGGGGGTCGAGCCACGTGCTGTCGAACCGTTCGCGATACGCCCGGCGCACGCGCTCCAGCACGCGCGCCGCACCGGCGTCCGGCGGCGCGCCGAGCACCACGGTCAGCGCCGTTCCCGTGTACTCGGGATACAGGTCGATCTCCCCGCGGACCAGCGCCTCGTGGCAGATCATGGTGCCGCCGAGGTTGAAGAGGCGAGTGACCCGGAGGTCCGTGGCCGCCTCGATCCGCTGCGCCATCAGCTCGCCCAGCAGGATCTGCTCCGTGAAGTTCTTCGAGCCGATCCGGATCTCCCCGTGGAATGCCGTCGCGCGCGGGGCAGCGGCGGCGTACGCGGCCACGCCCAGCGCCACGATGCCCGCCGGTGCCAACCGCGCCGGCACGCGCAGCCACGCGGCCGACCCGTCCCGGCGCCGAGCAGGATGAGCGTGGTGCTGGACAGCGCGAGGCCGCGGTTGATGAACTGCCCCAGCCCGCCCGCGCCGATGAACGCCGACAAGGTGGCGATGCCCACGCCCACCACGGCCGCCGTGCGGATCCCCGCGAGGATCACCGGCATCGCCAGCGGGAGCTGCACGCGGCGGAGCTGCTGCCCCTCCGTCATGCCGATCCCGCGCGCCGCCTCGCCGATCTCCGGCGCGATGCCGTCCAGCCCCGCCAGCGTGTTCCGCACGATGGGCAGCAGCGCGTACAGCACGAGCGCGGTGACGGCCGGAACGAGCCCGATGCGTCCGAACGCCGCGAGCAGGATGGCCAGCATGGCGAGGCTCGGCACGGTCTGCAGCACGCCGATGCCGCCGAGCAGCGCGCCGCGCAGCGCCGGCGCGCGGTGCGCCAGGATCCCGAGCGGCACGCCCAGGAGGATGGCGGCGGCGGTGGCCGAGCCGGTGAGCAGCACGTGCTCCCCGGTGCGGAGCGCCAGCTCGGGCAGGCGCCCCGCCAGCGTGTCCATCACTGCACGAGCTCCCCGAACTTCGCCAGCCGGTCCAGCCCCTTGCGGAAGAGGTCCTCCACGAACGGGCCGGCCGGGCTGCGCACGAGTTCCCGCCCCTCGCCCACCTGCAGGAGCCGCCCCTCGTGCATCACCGCGATGCGGTCCGCGAGGATCATGGCCTCCAGGATGTCGTGGGTGACGAAGACGATCGTCTTGCGCAACCGCCGCTTCAGCGACAGCAGCTCCTGCTGCATCGCATCGCGCGTGACGGCATCCAGCGCGCCGAAGGGCTCGTCCATCAGCAGGTACTCCGGGTCGCCGGCCAGCGCGCGCGCCACCGCCACGCGCTGGCGCTGCCCGCCGGACAGCTCGTCCGGCAGCCGGTCCGCGTACTCGTCCGGCGGCAGGCCCACGAGGTCCAGCAGCTCGCGCACGCGGTCGCGGCGGCGATGCGCCCGCCACCGCAGGAGCTGCAGCGGCGCCTCCACGTTCGCCGCGAGCGTGAGGTGCGGGAAGAGCCCGATGCGCTGGAACACGTAGCCGATGGAGCGGCGCAGGGCGGGCGGATCGAACGTGCGCACGTCCACGCCGTCGATCGTGATCGTCCCGGCCGTCGGCTCGATCAGCCGGTTGATCATCTTCAGCGTGGTGGTCTTCCCGGAGCCGGACGACCCGAGCAGCACCAGCGTCTCGCCGCCGAGCACCTCGAGCGTCACGTCGTCCACGGCCGGCGCGTCCTGGCCGTCGAACCGCTTGGTGACGCCGCGGAGCAGGATCATCCGGGGCGCCCGTCCACCGGGAAGTCCGGCGCGGGCATGAGCAGGAGCTGCTGTTCCTCCCCGGGCAGTCCTTCGACGTCCAGCACCCAGCCGTCCAGCCGCTCGGCCACGTCCGGCTCCAGCGCCAGGATCGGCCGGCCGTCGTGGCGGATCACGATGTCCGACGGCTGGAGCTCGCCCTCCTCGAGCGTGAAACCGCGGCCGTCCTTCGGGATGATCCGGAAGCACGCCTCCTCGGGATCGCGCTCGGCGATCCGGTCCGCGAGGTAGTCGCGCGCCGCCTCGGTCACTTCCAGCATCGATCCCCCGGCCGCCGGCCCGCTACTGCACGAGCCCTTCGGGAATGTCCTCGAGCTTCCGCGCCACGAGGCCCACGTAGAACAGGGGCTCCCCCGCCACGGACACGCGGTGCCGGATGCGCAGCCGGGCCTGCTCGTGCAGGATGCCGCCGGCCATCATCTCGTGCAGGAGGCGGCTGAACCCGGACCCGTCCTCCACATCCAGGAAGTCCTCCTTGATCGTGAGCGCGAGCCAGCCGGGCGTCCCGATCGCGTTGAACGCGGTGCGGAACGCGGCCGGCGGGATGTCGCCGAAGCCGAGCGCCGCCACGGTGACGAGCGCATTCGGCTCGTGCCGGCGGATGCGCTCCATCGTGGCGCCGTCGGGCTCGGTGAGGTCGGCCACCACGTAGTCCGCGTAGACCTCCGGCCGGTCGCGCTCGGCGGCGGCGGCCGCCTCCGGCAGGATGTCCAGGCCGACCACGCGGTCCACGCCCGCCTGGCGCAGCCGCTCGCCCACGATGCCGTTGCCCGCGCCGAGGTCCAGCACGCGGAGGTCGCGCGGCTCGTCGGGCCAGTTGTCCAGGACCTGCGTGAACAGCCGCACGAGACGGCGCGGCGACCGGCAGCGCAGCACGTCGTACACCAGCGCCTCGTACAGGCCGGGCGTGCGGTAGATCCGCTCGTAGTCGTGCAGGCGGAGCGTCTTCCAGCCCTCGCCGTTCTGGACCGAGACCCACTCCCGGTCCTGGGACAGTTCGTCCTCGTCGGGGATCCGGAAGAGGAACCGTCCGTCCGAGGACGTGACAAGCTGGAAGTCCTCCGTGGTACGCGTGCGCATGGCGCCTCCTTCCGCCGGGCGGGCGCGGCCGCGCAGGGGCGCGGCCCGGCGGTTCGGGTGAGGGGGCGAGCGGCGGATCGAGTGTCGGCGCGTGCTGTGGAGTTTCGGCTGCCCGCCCCGCTCACCGCGGATGTCGCCCGACCCCAGGGGGTGGGGCTAGAATCCGCCGGCGGGCGCCGAGCGCGCCCCGCCGGTCTGTCGGAACGAGATCGTTTGTAGTCTAATGATTTGGCCACGCCGGGTCAACGAGGCGGTGGCGGAACCGGGGGTCGCCTTTGCGCGGATCGGGGGGCAGCGGCCGGAGGGCAGGGAGCCGCCGGACGACGGGGGGAGCCGCGGCCGCGGCGGACGCGGACGGGCGGCTGGACCTGCGCGTCCTGCGGGCGTTCCGCCGGATCATCCGCGCGATCGACCTCCACTCGCGGCGGCTGGAGGCGGACCATCACATCACGGGGCCCCAGCTCATCACGCTGAACGCCGCGGCCGAGGGCCCCGTTGCCACGTCCGAGCTGGCGCGGCGCGTGCACCTGAGCCCCAGCACGATCGTGGGCATCCTGGACCGGCTCGAGGGGAAGGGGCTCGTCGCGCGGCAACGCAGCACCCAGGACCGGCGGCTCGTGTACGTGGAGCTGACGCCGGACGGGCGGAAGCTGGCCGCCCATGCGCCGTCGCCCCTGCAGGACCGGCTGGCGGAGGCGCTCGGCGCGCTGCCGCGGACGGAGCAACAGGCCATCGCCGCCGCGCTGGAGAAGGTGGTGGCGCTCATGGAGGCGCGGGAGATCGACGCCGCGCCGATCCTGGACACCGGCCCGCTGCCGGAGCGCGACGCCGCCCCGGCCCACCGGCGGCGGGCGATGCCCCCGCGCCGCCCGCCCCCGCGCGGACGCTGACCTCGCGGGGTCCACCGGCTGCCGGCCCCCGCCGGCACGGCAACGCCCCGTCGCTTGACCGTTGCCCTGCCAATCGTTAGGCTACGAATGATCTTGCGCGGACGCCGGCGGCCCGTGCCGACTCCCGTGTCCGCCGCGGCCCGCCCGTCCTCGCCCGGACCCGGGGGAGCCCATGTGCGGAATCATCGGGATCCTGGGCGAGCACCCGCCCGAGGTGGCCGAGCGCATGCTGGACGCGCTGGAGCACCGCGGCCGGGACGCGCGCCGCTCCCGCACCTTCGACCGCTTCGGCACGCTCGGCATCAACCGCCTCTCCATCGTGGACCTGCAGCGCGGGGACCAGCCGCTGTACAACGAGGACGGCAGCGTGGCCGTCGTGTGCAACGGCGAGATCTACAACCATCGCGCCATCCGCGCCGACCTCGGCGACGCGCACGAGTTCCGCACCCGCTCCGACGCGGAGGTCCTCGTCCACCTGTACGAGGAGTACGGGGTCGACGCCATCAAGTTCCTGGACGGCATGTTCGCCTTCGTGCTGTTCGACTTCCGGAACAACCGCGTGCTGGCGGGCCGCGATCCGCTCGGCATCAAGCCGCTCTGGTTCCGCGAGGACGGCGGCGCCCTGTTCTTCGCCAGCGAGGTGAAGGCGCTGCTGGGCGTGGGCGACGGCGGCATCCGCGAGCTGCCGCCCGGCTGCCGGTGGACGCGCGAGGACGGCGTGCAGCGCTACTGGGAGATCGCGCTGGCCACGTCCGAGCCGGATGCCGACCTCTGCCGGGCGTTGCTCCGGCGCGCCGTGCGCAAGCGGCTCATGAGCGACGTGGAGGTCGGCACGTTCCTCTCCGGCGGGCTGGACTCCAGCCTGGTCACGGCGCTCGCGGCGCGGGAGAACCCGGATGTCCGGGCGTTCACCGTGGGGATGGAGGGCTCGCCGGACGTGCGGATGGCACGCAAGGTGGCGAAGCACCTGGGCATCCGCCACCACGTCCGCACGTTCACGGTGGACGACATGCTGGAGTTGCTCCCGGAGGCGGTGTTCGCCATCGAGAGCTACAACCCGTCCATGGTCACCGGCGCCATCGTGACGCTGATGGCCTCGAGGCTCGCGGCGGAGCACGGCGTGAAGGTGGTGCTGTGCGGGGAGGGCGCGGACGAGCTGCTCGGCGGCTACTCCGCTGTCCGCTCGCTGGACTTCCTGGAGCTGCGCCGCAAGCTCGGCGTGCTGCTGGCGAACCTGCACCGCACCGAGCTGCGGCGGCTGGACCGCATGAGCATGGCGGTCACGCTGGAGGCGCGGGTGCCGTTCCTGGACCGCGACTTCGTGGAGTACGCGTTCAACCTGCCGTCCACCGAGAAGATCCGCGAGGCGGACGGCCGGCGCGTGGAGAAGTGGCACCTGCGCGCGGCGTTCCAGGGCACGCTGCCGGACGAGCTGATCTGGCGGGAGAAGTGCCCGTTCGACCAGGGCAGCGGCGGACGCTCCATCATCCCGGTGATCGAGGACCGCATCGACGACGCGACCTACGAGCGGAAGGTGCGGGAGTACGCGCCCTGGAACATCCGCAGCAAGGAGATGCTGCACTACTTCGAGATCTGGCGCGAGTTCTTCGGCGAGCTGCTGGAGCCCGGCCGGACGTTCGACATGTTCGGCGACTACCCGGTGCTGATGGACCGCATCGCGTCCCGCGGCGTCCCGGCGGCGGCGCCCCCCGAGGGGATCCCGGCCTCGTGAGGCGGGTCCTCGCCGTCCTGGTCATGCTCGCGGCGACGTCGACGGCGCGGGGCGGGCCGCCGGAACTCGCCGCCAGCACGGACGTGAGCGACACCGGCGCCTACCGCCTGTCCTGGGAGCCGAACGGCGTGGACGTGGTCCTGGAGGAGGCGGAGCGCGCCGACTTCGCGGGGGCGGTCACGCTGTACCAGGGTCCGGACGGCGCCACCGTCGTGAGCGGCCGGCTGGACGGGACCTACCACTACCGCGTGCGTCGCGCGCACGCCGAGGACGGGACCGGCGGAACGACCGCCGGCGACGCGTGGAGTCCGCCGGTGCAGGTGACGGTGGCGCACCACGACCTGCGCAAGGCGCTCGCCTTCCTGGCCGCCGGCGCCGCCGTTTTCCTCGGCACCGCCGTGCTCATCCTGGCCGGGCACCGCCGCCATCGCCGCGAGTTCCGCCCCGACGGCGGGGCCGCGACGTGAACGAGTCCCCCATCCTCCCGCCGGCCGCCGGCTGGACGCTGCTCGCGCTGTTCAGCGTGGTGTGGATCGCGCTGGGCCGCATGTGGGGCCGGAAGGCGCGGACGCTGGACGGGTACATGCTCGCCGGCCGGAACGTCGGCCTTGCGCTGGGCACGGCCACCGCCATGGCCACCTGGGTCACCAGCAACACCACGATGGCGGCGCCGCAGCTCGCGCTCCAGATGGGGCTGTGGGGCATGGTCGGCTATTCGCTCGGATCCATGGGACTCCTCTTCTTCGCGCCGATGGCGGAGCGCATCCGCGCGCTCATGCCGAAGGGGTACACCAGCGGGGACTTCATCCGCCTCCGCTACGGCACGACGGCGTGGCGCGTGTTCCTGGGGATCTCCGTCCTCTACGGGCTCGGCTGGCTCGTCTCCATGGGCATGGCCGGCGGCCTGCTGCTGCACGCGCTGACCGGGATCCACTACGCGGTCGGGATGACGGTGATCGTGGTCGTGTGCACCGCGTACACGATCCTCGGCGGGCTGTACGCGGTGATCGGCACGGACTACATCCAGAGCCTGCTCATCCTCGTGGGCATCGTCGCGCTCGCTGTGATCGCGTACACGGGGATCGGCGTCGGGCCCGTCTGGGCGGCGGTGAACGCGCAGCGCCCCGGCCTCCTGAACCTGCTCTTCCCCGCCGCGCTCATGTTCCTGTTCAACAACCTGCTGTTCGGCCTCGGCGAGATCTTCCACAGCAACGTGTGGTGGTCGCGGGCGTTCGCGTTCCGCGCCGGGGTGGGCATGCCCGCGTACCTGCTGGCGGGCGTGTTCTGGCTGCCGGTCCCGGTGGTGGCGGGGTCGCTCGCGCTCCTCGCGCCGCAGCTCGGGATGAACGTGCCGGCGGTGGACATGGTGGGACCGATGGTGGCGGCCCGCCTCCTCGGCACGGCCGGCGCCGTGGTGATCTTCGTCGTCGTGTTCTCGTCGCTCGCCTCCAGCCTGGACTCGCTGCTCGCCGCCACGTCGGACCTGGTCGTGGAGGACGTCTACCGCCGGCACGTGAACCCCGCCGCCACGGAGGCGCAGTTGCGGCGCGCGGCGTCCGTGACGATCCTGGGGCTCGCCGCGCTCGCGTGGGTCCTGTGCGTGCCGCGGCTCACGCACCTCGCCGGCATGATCGCGTTCACCGGCGCGTTCGTCGGCTCCACGATCTGGCCCATCGCGGCCGGGCTCTACTGGGAGCGGGCGAACCCGACGGCGGCCGTGGCGAGCATGATCCTCGGCAGCGCGCTGGGGCTCGCCGCGTACTTCCTCGTGGGCTGGTACGTGGGCGCGCTCGTGGGCGCGGCCGTGTCCATGGTGGTCACGCTGGCGGGGATGGTGCTGGCGCCCTCGTCCTTCGACTGGCGCCGCCTCGCCGAGGACGACGGGCCGGTCGCGCGTCCGGGCGCCCCGGCATGACGGCCCTCGCGTCGCCGACGCTGTTCGGGATCCTGGTGGGCGCGGCCATCGCGGGCGCCGCGGGGGCCGCGGTGGTCCTTCTGGCCCTGATCGTCCGGGACTGGCGGGGCGGGAGCCTGTGGTAAGCGGGCCAGGATCCTAGGGGTGGGCCGGCGTGGCGCCGCCGAAGCCTTCCATCATGGCGTCCATCTGGTGCTGCACCGCCTCCAGGATCTTCTCCACCTTCGGGAGATCCGTGAGCGAGAGGTCCAGGAACACGCGCTCCAGGTTGAACGACACGCCCTCCTGCTCGAGCCCGATGCCCAGGTGCCGGCAGATCCGGTTCGCGGCGTGGATGAGCTTCTGCGCGGGCTGCGCCTGCGTCCCGCCGGCATACCGCTCGTGCTCCCGGGCCGCCGCCACGACCGGCGCGGGCATCCCCCACTGCTCCAGCACGTACGCGCCGATCTCCTCATGCAGCTGCGACAGAACCACTTCCACCAGTTCCCCGCCGAGCGGGCGCCCCTGGTTCCTCTTCTCGTACTCGAGGATCGTGTTCACGAGCGTGGGCGTCCCCGTGTCGTGCAAGAGCCCGATGAGGAAGGCCGCGTGCCGCTCCAGGTTCGTCACGCGCGCCAGCGCCTCGCACGCGATCGCCGATCCCAGCGACAGGCGCCAGGAGCGCTCGATCAGGTCGCGGTACCCCTTCGCCGGGAAGACCTTCGTCTGCACCGACTCCGTGAAGACGAGATTGCAGACGTTCTTCATGCCGAGCCGCGTGAGGGCGGGCTCCAGGCCGTCCACGTGCCCGGTGCCGCCGTACGCCGCGGAGTTCGCCAGTGCCAGGACGCGCGCGGCCAGCCCCGGGTCGCTCATGATCGCTTTCGTGACCTCGCGCACGGAGGCGTCGGGGTTCTGCGCGAGCTGCAGGATGCGGCCGGCCACCTGCGGCAACCGGGGGATGACCAGCGTGCCGGCCTGCACCTTGGAGCGGATCGAATCGCGGATGGCGTCGACGAGGCTGTCGTCCATGCCGTAGGACGAGCCGTCGATGTTGTAGACGACGTTCGCCGGACCCTTGAAGTACTTGTTGCGCTTCTCCATCGCTCGCCTTCCCTGGCAGCCCGCGGCGCCGGCGTCCGGCCGGCGCGGCATCTCCCCGGGAGTTTCGACGACCCCGCGGTCCGGCTTGAGGCGGGCTACTCCGGACCGGACTCGAGGCGCTCGACGTCGGCGAGATCCTGCAGCCGCCCCGAGGCGCGCTTGTTCGCGATGAGGTGCCGGCGGGAGAGCACCGGAACGGTCACGCCGATCAACTCGACGCGACCGCGCTCGATCCACGCCTCCTCGAACTCCACGCCGTCGATCGCGGTCAGGATGTCGATGCGCAGGGGCGGCACGCCGATCTGGAAGACCGTCCCGGGAGTGGCGAGGTCCTCGCGGGTGAGATCCTCGAGGGGAGCGCCGAACTCGGCCAACGCCGCCCACGCGCGCTCCGCGTTCCGGGGATCGGGTCGGACCCAGACATCCAGGTCCTTCGTGGCGCGGACATGACCGTAGGCCGCAAGGGCGTGCGCGCCCACGACGAGGAACTCAACGCCCGCCGCGGCGAACCCGGACAACAGATCTCTGTAGTCGCGGTTCACTGTCCCCCTCCCCCGTCCACGCCCAGCATGCGCGCGTCAAGGTCCACACCGCCTCCATGCGCTCGGCCGGCGTCCCCGGCCAGGGCTCCTCGGCGGGCGGCTTGTCCCCCGGGCGGATCACCCGCGCCGTGACTCCCTTGCGGATCATCGGCAGGACCTCCGGCTCGCGAAGTCCGGAGCGTACCATGTCGGCGCCCGACCGCCGAGGTCGCTACTTCACGAGCCGGCGCTTCATCAGCCGGAAGGCCAGCCAGGTCACGGGCGGGGTGACCGCCACGAGGTACAGCACGCTGAGCGCGGCGTGCGGCGGCATGCTGCCGAGACACGCGCCGCGCACGAGAAGGGACACGTGGGTGAGCGGCAGCGCCATGGCGATCCCCTGGGCCCAGACCGGCAGGATGTCGATGGGGAAGAACGTGCCGCTGAACAGGAACATCGGGAAGATGATGAGGAATATGGGCACGTTGAACATCTCGATCGTGGGCGACAGCGCGGTGGTGACGAGCCCGAGCGCGGAGAACAGCAGCCCGCCGATCGCCGCGACGGCCACGACCCACAGCGCGTCCGGCCAGGACAGCAGCCCGAAGAACGACACCGCCACGAGCATGAGCG
>CAYYFX010000022.1:39163-48100 GCA_964471155.1 uncultured Gemmatimonadota bacterium
GTCCCGATGAGCGAGCCCATGCCCACGCCGAACGCCAGGATGTACAGCACCGGCTCCAGGAGCGGCGGCAGGAAGTTCGTCTTCCAGGTGGTGGCGTAGACCTCGCAGTCCCGGCGCCACACGCGCCACGCGCGACCGGAGACATTGCGGATCAACCGGTCCATGTCACTCCTTCAGCATGCGGCCGGTGCGCAGGAGGAAGACGTCCTCCAGCGTGGCGTGCCGCAAGAGCCGCTCCTGGCCCGGGAAGCGCTCCTCGATCGCCGCGCGCGCCACGCCGCCCTCCCGGTCGTACACGTACATCCGGTCCTCCGTCTCCTCCACGCGCCAGCCGGCCTCCTTCACGAAGACGCGCACGGCGTCCGGCGCGTTCCACAGCTCCAGCACCTCGCGGCCGGCCTCGCGCTCCACCACCGCCGCCGGCGCGCCCTGCAGCAGGATCCCGCCCTGGTCCATGAGGATCACGCGATCGCACAGCGCCGCGGCCTCGTCCATGTAGTGCGTGGTCAACAGCACGGTGGTCCCGTCCGCCTTCAGTGCGCGCACGCGGCTCCAGATCAGATGCCGCGCCTGCGGGTCCAGCCCGGTGGTCGGCTCGTCCAGCAGCAGGAGCTTCGGCCGGTTCAGCAGCGAGCGCGCCAGCACGAGCCGGCGCTTCATCCCGCCGGACAGCTCGTCGACCTTCGCGTCCGCCTTCTCGGTGAGCTGCATCCACGCGAGCAGCTCGTCCGCGCGCCGCCGCGCCTCCGCGGCCGGGATGCCGTAGTAGCGCGCGAACACGGTGAGGTTCCGGCGCACGGAGAAGTCCGTGTCCAGGTTGTCCTCCTGGGAGCACACGCCCAGGAGCGCCTTCACCTCGCGCGGGGCGGTCCCCACGTCGAGTCCGAACACGGACACGGCGCCGGAGGTGAGCGGGATCTGGCACGACACCATGCGCACGGTGGTGGTCTTGCCCGCGCCGTTCGGCCCGAGGAACCCCACGCACTCCCCGCGGTGCACGTCGAAGTCCACGCCGTCCACCGCGGTGAACGGGCCGTACCGCTTCGTCAGCGCCCGTGCCATGACGGGCGCGCTGCCGGGGTCGGTGCCGGACACGGGTCATCTCCCGGGCGAAGGCGGAGGCGGCGCGCCGCGCGCCGCCTCCGGGCCCGGGATCCTAGAACGGCGGGTAGGCTTCGGGGAAGCGCAGGACGAGCCAGCGGCGCTCGCGCTCCGCCCAGCCGTCCCAGCCGAGCGCCTCGAACAGCCGCAGGCGCTCCCGCACCATCGCCTTCGTGGGGAGCTCCTCGTCCATCCGCCCGTTCAGCGCCTCCAGCGCCTTCGCGGGCCGGCCGCGGCGCCGCTCGTACTCCACCTGGGCCATCGCCGCGTCGCCCTTCGCGGGGTCCGCCCAGCGCGCGAGGCTCAGGTACGCCTCCTCCACCTGCGCGTCCGCGCCGGGATCGTCGCGCAGCGCCTCGATCTTGCGGCGCAGCGCCTCGACCAGCGCGTCCCGCCGCTTCTCCGCCTTCGCGCGCGTGGCCTTCGCCGCCTCGTCCTCCGGCGCCGCGCGCTGGCCCAGCACCTCCGCGAGCTGCGTGGCCGCCGCGGTCTTCGCCACCTCGTCGCACACCGCCACGAGCTCCGCCTTCGGCGTGTCGTCCTTGTCCGCCAGCCACCGCATGCGCTCCACGAGCACCGGCAGCGCACGCGGGTGCTCCTTCAGCAGCCGCTTCGACAGCTCCTCGAAGTCCTCGTCGCGCCCGTCCTTGCGCAGCTTCGCGAGATGCTCCACCTTCAGATCCAGCAGCTCGTCCTCCAGCTCCGCCGGCGTCCGGTCCTTCTTCTTCGGCGCGTCGTCGGCCTCCTTCGCCTCGTCCTCCACGCGCTTGGACGCCAGCCGCACCGCGAGCGGCCACCCGTCCGGGCGATCCCCCGCCTCCTGCACGTTGCTGCCCTTCTCGCCGTAGCGCACGGTGCCGAGCAGCACGTCGCCCGGCGCCGCGCCCTTCGGGATGCTCTTCGGCGCGGGGGGCGCGATCCACAGCGCCGCCGTCTCCCCCGCCGCCAGCTTGCGCGAGCCGAAGTCGTGCCCGCCGACGGTGGCGCCGTCCTCGTCCGAAAGGACGCGCAGCTTCACGGGCGGATCGAGCTGCCGGTCGATCTGCATGGGCAGGTTGCGCAGTCCGCGCAGCGCCTCCTCGTCCTCGCTGCGCACGTGCAGTCGCAGCGTGTACTCGCCCTTCTTCAGCGACACCGGCGGATGCCCCGAGGTCCCGTCCGCGATGCGGCGCTTGTTCGCGTCGTGCAGGACCCAGATCTGGGACTCCCAGGTCTCCCACGCCTCCTCGGCCTGCGAGAGCGGCGGCGTCACCACGATCTTCGCGTCGGCGTCCAGGTCGAACCCGTACGTGAGGACCATCTCCCACGTGCTCCGCCCCTTCGGCAGCACGTCCCGCGGCCCGGTCAGCGGGCGGACCTCCGCGTCCTTCGGCAGCAGCGTCTTGCGCAGCACGTCGGCCGACGCGGACGGCGCGAGCGTCTCCGGCGCGAGCGGCGCGGTCACCCACAGACGCCGCGCCACGTCCGCGCCGTCCAGCGCCACGCGCGCCTCGCTCGGCACGAGGCCGCGGAAGCTCAGCTCGAAGTCCGCGGCGCCCGGCCCGAGGTTGCTCCAGTTCTGCGCCAGGCAGACCTCGAGGGTGCGCCCCGGGTACACCGCGAAGCTCTTCACCGTGCGCCCGCGGTCGTCCAGCCAGGTGGTGGCGTCCAGGTTCCAGTTCGCGAACGTGTCGCCCGGCATCACCTGCACCAGGTGCGTCACGATCTGCCGCGGCGTCTCCGGCGAGTCCGTGGTCACCACGAGGTCCGCCCACGTGGCGCCCTGCGGCACCGTGAGGAAGGACCGGCGGATCTGCCCGGGCTCGAACGTGAGCGACTTCGTCCAGCGCGCATCCGCCGCCGGCACCGGCTCCGGCCGGATCACCGACACGGGCACGCGGAACAGCGGCCCGCGCCCCGGCTCCGCGGCGTCCACCGCGCGGATCTCCGCGTAGTGCGCGCCCGGCGGCAGCCCGCGCGGGTCCACCTTCATCTTGAAGTCCCGCTTCCCGTTCTGGGTCACGAACCGCGCCGGCGCGCTCAGCCACGGCGCCGTGGACGTGAGGGTCAGCCGGCGCTCGAACGCCACGCGGTGCCGGTTGTCCTCGTCCTGCGAGAAGATGGCCTCCACGTCCACCGACACGTCCCACACGCGGTTCGCCTCGGCCGCCTCGCGGAGGTAGAGCCCCCGCGCGCCCTCCCGGGACGGGATCGTGGTCTCGAAGCGCACGCCGCGCGGGGCGTGGGGGCGGTACTTCTTCAGCGGCTCCCACGCGCGGTCGATGCGTGCCAGCCCGCGCCCCAGCGTGAACGCGTCCATGCCCGGGGGCTGCTCGGCGGTGGCCTCCAGGGCGCGGCGGATGTCGTGCGGCGTGGTGACGATCCCCTCCGCCTTCAGCCCGGACAGAAGGCACGCGATCCCGCCGCACACGCTCGGCGCCGCCATGGACGTGCCGTTCATCCGCTTCGTGGGCTGCAGCTCCCAGTTCGGCACCGGCGAGAACGCGCCGCCCGGCGCGCTGACCGCCACGCCGAGGTCGCCGTCGAACGTGGGGCCGCGCGAGGACCACGTGTAGTGCGTGTCGGGCAGCTCCTCGCGCAGCGAGTACTGCGTGGTCATCATGGGGCCGGACAGGTACGCGCCGATGCCGAGGATCGCCGACGTCGTGCCGCCGGGACCGCCCACCGTGGACAGCGCCGGACCGGAGTTCCCGGCGGAGCACACGAACGTCACGCCGTGGTCGTCCACGATCTCCTTGTACAGATCCATGATGCGGCCCTCGTTCGGCGAGGGCGTCGGGCCGCCGAAGCTCATGTTGATGAGCTGGCAGCCGTTCTCCAGCACCGCGGCCAGGCCGCGCACGGAGCCGGTGCCCGTGGACGACGCGCCGAGCCGCGTGTCGCCGATCTTCACCGCCACGAGCTGGGCGCCGGGCGCCATGCCGTCGTGCTCCGGATCGTCCGGGAAGTGCGCGGCCACGATGCCGGCCACGTGCGTGCCGTGCGCGCCGCAGTCGGCCACGATCGAGAGCAGGTTGCCGTCGTCGTACACGTTGAGCGCGTAGTTGAGCAGGCTCACATCGTCGAACGTGGACCACTCGCGGTGCAGGCGGTAGTTCGCCATCGGCTTCTCGTCGGCGAGGTCACCGTCCTCGTCCGTGTCGATCACGCCGCGCCAGGTGTCGCCGTCGTGGAAGACCACGCAGTCGTACACGGGGCCGGGGTCCTCCTCGTTCTCCGCGAGCTCGCGCAGGAGATCCACGCGCGCGGCCAGCTCCTCGCGCGTGCGCGCCTCCTCGTCCGAGGGCTCGGCGTGCGCCGCGTCGAACGCCTCCAGCGCCGTGCGCTTCGCCGCCAACACGGCGTTCTGCGTCTCCGCGAACTGCTTCGCGCGCTCCGTCTTCATGCGGGTCACGAGCCCCGCCGGGAAGATCTCGAACGCGGGCTTCACGCCCACGTGGAACTCGCCGGTGGGACACGTGAGCGCCGACACGTCGAGCGCGCGGCCCGTGAGGCCGTCGATCCTCCCGCCGTCAGCCTTGCGGACGGTCCTCGTGTCCACGTCGCCGGAGCCCGAGCCGTCCACGATGTCCACGATCTTCGGCTTCCCGTCCGACGTGACGGCGAGGCCGGGCGCGCCGGGGTCCACGCCCGTGTCGAAGATGGCCACCACGATGCCGCGGCCGTCGTACGTGGGGTGCTCCGCGAGGAAGCGCGCCACGCCGGTCTCCTCCTTCGGGAGGAGGTCCGCGGTGGGGAACGCGGCGTCCGCCGGCGGCGGCTCGGCGGCCGGCGCGGGCGGGGGGACGACGACGGGAAGGGCGAGCGCGCCCACGACGGCGGCGGCGAGCCGCCGGGGACCTTGGGGGACGGGAATCGCGCGCATGGGGTACCACCGGGAAAGGACGGACGATGGACGGGCTCGACCGGACGGAGGTCGAGGGTCGGCAGACTCCGCAGGATACGGGGCGGCGCGAAAGCCGTGCAACTCGCGAGGGAGGAGCCGGGAAGGAGCCGGGGCCGGCGGCGGCGGGCGGGGGTCGATGCGGGCCGGGCGGCCGGTGTAGGGTCCCGGGGGAGGTGCCTGCCGATGCCGAAGCCCGATCCCCTCGCCCGCCTGCGCACGCTCTGCCTCGCGCTGCCGGAAGCGCACGAGGTCGTCACCTGGGGCGAGCCCACGTTCCGCGTCCGCAACCGGATCTTCGCCATGTTCGCCGGCGCCGGGAACCACCACGGCGGCGGCCGCGACTGCGCGTGGATCAAGGCCGCGCCCGGCGTGCAGGAGATGCTGGTCCGCGCGGCGCCGACGCGGTTCTTCGTCCCGCCGTACGTGGGACCGAGCGGCTGGGTGGGTGTGGCACTGAACGGACGGGCACCCTGGCAGGAGGTGGAGGGGCTGCTGCGGGACGCGTGGCGGATGACCGCGCCGAAGCGGCTCGTGGCGGCGACGGACGGGACGCAGGCGAAGGCGAACGCCAAGGCGAAGACCGAAGCGAACACCAAGGCGAGGACCAAGGCGAAGTCCAAGGCGAAGCGAAAGGGATGACGAGCGAAGGCTCGGATTTCTCCGGACGGGGCCGCCGCGGTAGACTGCGGGCCTTCGCGAAGGAGGGAGCCATGCTTCGCAAGGTGTCGCTCGTCCTGCTTCTCGTCGCGGTCCCGATCGCGGCTGCATCCGCGCAATCGTTCAACGTGGACTTCGGGGCCGGCGACGCGCCGTCTGCCGCGTACGCCGCGGTCGGCGCGGCCGGCGTGTGGAACTCCGTGGGCGTGCTGGCGTCGGGCGTGCGCGCGCCGCTCGTGGATCTCGCGGGGAATGCGTCCGCCGCGCGGATCTACATGATCGGCGGCACGGCGCTCCTCGCATCCGACGATCCCCTCACCGCCGGCGACGACGCGGCCCTGCTGGACGATATGCTCCTCGGCTTCAACAATCCGGTGGACGTGTGCGTGTGGGTGGAGAACCTCGCGAACGGCGAGTACGGGGTGATCCTTTACGCCATGACGCCGAACGATCCCGGACGGTCCTGTCGCACGCGCGTGGACTACGCGGACGAGGATCCGGTGGACGTGGGCGGCGCGTGGCCCGGCGCGCACCAGGAGAAGGTGACGTACGCATCGTTCACCGTGACCGTGACGGACGGCGTCATCGGGTTGCATTCCGGGCTGTGGGCCGGGAACTTCCAGTCCGGGCTGAACGGGATCCAGATCGTGGATCTGTCGGCGACGGCCGCGCCGGTCCTCGCGGGGGCCGCGGCGCCGGCGCTGCGCGCGTACCCGAATCCGGCGCGCGGGCCGCAGGTCCTGGAGACATCGGCCGGGCGCGCTGGGAGCGTGACGGTGGAGATCGTGGACGTGGCGGGACGCATCGTGTGGCGCGACGCCCTCGTGGCGCACGCGCCCGGCCCGCTGCGCGCGCAGTGGGACGGACGGGATCTCGCGGGGCGGCCGGTGGCCGGCGCCGTGTACTTCGCGCGCGTGACCGGTACCGCCGCGCCGGCGGCCACGGTGAAGCTCCTGCGGCAGGAGTAGCGCGCGCGTGAGCGAGTCCGTCTGGAACGAGGTCGACCGCTACATCACGCGGCACGTGGCCGCGGACGATGCGGCACTGGAGGCGGCCGTCCGCGACAGCCTCGCGGCCGGGCTGCCGGACATCCAGGTCTCCCCCACCGAAGGGAAGCTGCTCGCCGTGCTCGCCCAGGCGGTGGGCGCGCGGCGGATCCTCGAGGTGGGCACGCTCGGCGGCTACAGCACCATCTGGATGGCGCGCGCGCTGCCGGAAGGCGGGCGGCTCGTCACGCTCGAGGCGGAGCCGGGGCACGCGGGGGTGGCGCGCGCGAACCTGGCGCGGGCGGGCGTGGCGGATCGCGTGGATGTGCGCGTGGGACGCGCGCTGGACACGCTGCCGGCGTTGCAGCGCGAGGGCGCCGGACCGTTCGACTTCGTCTTCCTGGACGCGGACAAGGAGAACCTGCGCGCGTACTTCCGCTGGGCGGTGCGGCTGGGCCGGCCGGGAACGCTCGTCGTCATGGACAATGTCGTGCGGCACGGCAAGGTGGCGGATCCCGCGGTGGACGACCCGTCCGTGCGCGGGGTGCGGGAGCTGTTCGAGGAGCTGGCGACGGCGGAGGGCGTGGCGGCGACCGCCGTGCAGACGGTGGGCCGCAAGGGGTACGACGGGTTCGCGCTGGCGCTGGTGACCAAGGTCCCCTGAGCGGGAGCGGGCTCCCGACGAGGTGTGCATGTTCGACTCCCAGGTCGTGGCGTTCACGCTGGTGGCCGC
The DNA here is from genome assembly GCA_964471155.1 of uncultured Gemmatimonadota bacterium. Lineage (GTDB taxonomy): Bacteria > ARS69 > ARS69 > ARS69 > ARS69 > CAYYFX01. Next base: position 46,527 of record CAYYFX010000022.1, read on the forward strand.
GGTGCTGACGATCACTCCCGGTGCGGACACGATGCTCGTCGTGCGCAACACGCTGCGCGGCGGGCACCGGTTCGGCTGGGCCACCGCCGTGGGGATCGCCAGCGGATGCCTCCTGCACGCGGCGCTGTCCGCGGTGGGCCTGTCCGTGATCCTCGCGCGCTCGGCGGCCGCGTTCCACGCCGTGAAGCTGGCCGGCGCGGCGTACCTGGTGTGGCTCGGCGTGCAGTCCTTCCTGGCCAGGGACGGCGCCGACGTGGGCGACGACGCGGCGCGGGCCGAAGCCGCAGTGCGCAAGCGGCGCGGTTTCGTCGACGGGTTCGCGACCAACCTGCTGAACCCGAAGGTCGCGGTGTTCTACCTGGCGTTCCTGCCGCAGTTCATCGGGCCGGAGGATCCCGTGCTCGCGAAGTCGCTGCTGCTGGCGGGGATCCACGACGTGCTGGGACTCGTGTGGCTGGGCACGATCGCGGTGCTCGTCGCGCGCGGGCGCCGCTTCATCCGCCGGCCGAGCGTGAAGCGCGTCATCTCGCGGGCGGCGGGGGTGACGCTGGCGGGGCTGGGTGTGCGGCTGGCGCTGGAGCGGCGGTAGGGCGAGGCGGTGGGAATCGAACCCACGTGCGGCCGGATTCGCAAGGTGTTGGCGGGGCACCACTTAGCGGACTAACCCCGCGAGGGTGGTCCGGTTAGGCCGTACCCTGGCGTACCCTGGAGTCCCCTGGCGTACCCTGGAGTGCTCCCCAGTAGTGGAGAGAAAGTGGAGACGGACCGGCCGTTTTCGGACATCGGCGGGCCGCGCGGACCTACCCCCGCGGCCGCCTCGCGGCCTTCGCGTTCGCCGTGGTCACCACCAGGCGTGCCTCCGACAGGCTGCCGAGCAGGGCACGCTGCCCCGCCGTGAACCCGTCCCCCCGACGAAGCGGAGCCGTCAGCACGAAGCCATAGTCCGGCGCCCCCAGCGTCACGATCTCGTCGACGATCTGGGTCACGTTCAGCCGAAGCGTACCGGTCGTCTGCCCGGCCGGGATCGTGACCTCCTCGAAGTACGACTCGTCGAGGTCGCCGCCCGGACGGTTCCAGGGGGTCGTCCACGTCGCGCTCTGTCCGCGCCAGCCGCGGGCGAGCCCGTAGATCGTGATCTCCAAGTCCTGCTCCGCCGTACGCTGCGGGAGCGGCACCTCCAGGAAGGCACTGGACACGATGACGTCGTCCAAGTCCTCCAGCGATTCGAAGCCGAGGAGGATACGGCCGGCGGCCTCGGGGCTGGCGATGACGCGGGCCTCGGCGAGAGGGAACGTGTGGCGCTCGGCCGACGCGACGGCGGGAAGAGCGAGGACGGCAAGAGCAATCAGGGCGCTGCGCTTCATGGTCAGCTCCTTGGGTTCAGCGGAACATCGATTTGATTCGCCCGAACGAGGTCGGTTCGATCGCCACGCCGCCGCAGCCCACGCCCAACGCGCCGATCGGCCCGCAGGACGGTGTCGGCGGGAAGAAGCAGGGAGAGTCGTTTCGAACGGTGAAGTCTTGGGCAGCGAAGTCGCAGAACAGCGGATCGGCCACGAAGTCGGTTGGACTCG
>CAYYFX010000023.1:0-28659 GCA_964471155.1 uncultured Gemmatimonadota bacterium
CTCGTCGATCAGCAGCACGATCAGCACGATCTCCGGGTGGTTCGCCGTGATCGCGTTCGCGATCTTCTGCAGCAGGACGGTCTTGCCGGTGCGGGGCGGCGCCACGATCAGGCCGCGCTGCCCCTTCCCGATGGGATCCAGCAGGTCCATGATCCGCGTGGAGATGTCCTCCGGATCGTGCTCCAGCTGGATGCGCTCCTCGGGGTACAGCGGCGTGAGGTTGTCGAAGAGCGTGCGCTTGCGGGCCACCTCGGGGTTCTCGAAGTTGATGGCCTCCACCTTCAGCAGCGCGAAGTACCGCTCCCCCTCCTTCGGGGCGCGCACCTGGCCGGAGATGGTGTCCCCGGTCATCAGGTCGAAACGCTTGATCTGCGAGGGCGAGACGTAGATGTCGTCCGGACCGGGGAGGTAGCTGTAGTCCGGGGAGCGGAGGAAGCCGTAGCCCTCGGGCAGGATCTCCAGGGTGCCCTCGGCGAAGATGAGACCGCTCTTCTCGGTCTGCGCCTCCAGGATCTTGAAGATCAGCTCCTGCTTGCGGAGCCCGGAGGTCCCCGGGATCTCGAGATCGGCGGCCACCTGGACCAGCTCGGCCATCGTCTTGTTCTTCAGCTCCGCCAGGTTCATCTTCGGCGCGTGCGGCCGCGTCTCCACCGGGCGATCCTCGACCGCCACGCGCTCCTCCGGCGACGGACGCGAGTCCCCGGCCGGACGATCCTCGGGGGGGGTGCCGCGGTTGCGGGACGCAGGCTTGTCTCGCGTCACGGTCTTTTCTCGGGACATCGTCTCTCTCTCGGTGGGATTTCCCGGCACGGGTCGCCGGCGCAGATCGATCGGGAGGCGCTGTCGCGCGGGCGCGGCACGGGAGCGGAGATTGAACGCCGGAAGGTTCGAGCCCCGCGCGGGGCGTCTGCTCGGCGGGCTGGAAGCGGCGCCCGCCGCCGAATGCAAGGATCCTACGGTGCGGCCCCCGGGGTGTCAACCACCCCGCCTTCGCCCAGCGCCGCGCGCACCCGTCGCCCCGCCTCCTCCATGGGGTGGGCGCGGTCCGCCCGGACGGCATCCGTCAGGTTCGGCCCGCCGGCCCGCTGCTCCGCCGCCCACTCCCGGGAGAAGGCGCCGGTCTCGATCTCGTCCAGGATCCGGGCCATCTCGGCCCGCGCCGCCGGCCCGGCCACACGGGGTCCCCGGGTGAGGCCGCCGTACCGCGCCGTGGACGAGATGCGCGCGCGCATCCCGGCGACGCCCTCCGCGTGCACGACGTCCAGGATCTGCTTCAGCTCCTGCACGCACGAGTAGTACGCCACGTCCTCCGACACGCCGCCGGCCACCAGCGTCTCCCACGCCGCGCGCATCAGCTCCATCACGCCGCCCGTCAACAGGACCTGCTCCGCGAAGAGGTCCGAGACGGTCTCCTCGCGCAGCGTGGTGGCGAGGACGCCGGCCCGCGTCATGCCGAGGGCGGCCGCGTACGCCAGCGCGAGGGGACGGGCGCCGCCCGACGCGTCGCGCACGACCGCCAGCAGCCCGGCCAGCCCGCCGCCCCCGGTGAATCGCGACCGGAGCAGCGTGCCCGGGCCCAGCGGTCCCACGAGGGCCACGTCCAGGTCCTCGCGCACCTGCGCCAGGCCGCCGAAGTGCAGGAAGGACCCGTGCGCCACGACCAGCAGCGCCCCGGTCGCGGCGTGCGGGTTCACCAGCCCGGCCACGAGGTCGTCGTGCGTCTCGTCCGGCGCGAGCAGGGCGACCACGCGGCAGCTCCCGAGCGTCGCGGGCGCCGCGGGGACGAACCCGTCGGCAAGGGCGCGCGCGGCGGAGGGACCGCCCGCGCGAACGAACGGATGGACGGCGAGCCCGGAGTCCCGCAGGTTGAGCGCCTGCGCGCGGCCCTGGTTGCCGTAACCGACCACGCCGATCGCGGCCCCGTGCAGCAGGGCCGGATCGGCGTCGGCGTCGCGGAAGACGGCGGGCGAGCCTACTGCGCTCCCTCCGGGGCTGTGCCGGCGGCGGCGGTCTTGAGCGCCTCGGCGCGCTCCGCGTGCTCCGCCGCCTTGGGCAGGTCCTTCAGCTCCACGTAGATGCCGCTGGCGAGGTTGTGGTAGTCGGCCTGGTCCGGGTCGACCTCGAGGAGCTTCAGCGCCACTTCCAGCGCCTCCTGCGGCTTCTTGGCCTCCTTGAGCGCCAGCGTGCGGTTGTACTGCGCGTCGCGCCACAGGTCGTCCTCGGGATCGTCCACGTGCTGCGCGACGAGCGCGAACGTGCCCGCGGCCTTCTCGTGCTCGTTGCGCTGGTAGAAACCGACCGCGATGTTGTAGAGCTTCACCACGTTGTCCGGCGCGATCGCGATGGCCTTCTCCACGAACTGGATCCCCGCCTCCTCGTTGCCGGACGCCAGCTCCAGGTCGCCGAGCTGCAGCAGCGCGGCATCGTTGTCCGGCGTGCGCTCCACCACGCGCTCCAGCGTCTTCTTCAGCTCCGCGCTCACGTCGGCCACGGCCGCGCTGTCCGGGGTCGCCTGCGCCAGCAGTGCGTCGCGCTTCCGGGCGAGGGCCACGGAGTAGTACTCGTACGCGGTGGCGTTGTCGGGCGCGATCTCGATCGCCCGCTTGAAGGCGCGCAGCGCCTCGTCCGAGCGGCCCATCTGGTTCTCCACGTAGCCGAGGTTCAGGTACGCCTCCGGCTTCGTCGGGTTGATCTGCGAGGCGGACTCGAACTCGTCCTCGGCGCTCGGCAGGTCGTTCGCGTTCAGGTACTCCACGCCCTTGTTGAAATGCTTCGCGAAGTAGTGCTGCACGCGCTCCTGCGCCCACTTCGCGTGCTTCTGGATCTTCTTGTCCTTGTCGTTCCGGCGGTCGATCAGCCACTTGAACGACTCCCACGCCTTCTCGTACTGGCCGACCTCCGCCAGGCACCACGCGCCGAAGTACCGCGCCTCCGGGTTGTCCGGATGCTCCGTGATGCACTGCTCGCAGTACGGGAGGCCCTGGTAGAAGTCCTGCTGGGACTTCGTGTAGAACTTGCAGTTGCCCAGCGCGTTCTGCAGCTGCGCGTCCGACGCCGGGACCCAGGCCAGGATCAGGGCGGCGATCGCGAACAGGCCGACGAGGGGACGGCTCATGGTTTCCCTCCGGGATGCCCCCCGGCGGGCGCACGGGGGTTCGGGGATCGGCTGGCAAAGACCGGAGACGTTAGCCACCAGCCGGAGGGAGCGTCAAGGTGGCGGGTCCCGGTTCGCCTCGGACTCTCGGTTCCTGGAACCCGGACCCGCCGGCGCCGGTTCCGGTCCCTTCCCGCCGCCCGCTCAGAGCATGTCCAGCGGGTCCGGGTCCACCACCACGTCGATGCCCGTGAACCCCTTCGGGAGGGGCTCCTGGGCGGCCGCCGCCGTCCGGCGGACGTCCTCCCGGCGCTCCCCCTTGATCAGCAGGCGGTACCGGTGCTTGCCGCGGAGCTGGGCCAGGGGCGCCGGAGCGGGGCCCAGGAGGTCGGTCCACCCGGGGCAGGCGGCCGCCACCTCCGCCAGGCGGGCCCGGAGGAGGTCCGCCGCCGCCTCCACCCTCGGCAGCTCCTCCCCGCGGACCAGGATCCCGGCCAGGCGCACGAACGGCGGGTAACGCATGTCCGCGCGCTGCGGGAGCTCCTGCCGGCGGAACGCCTCGTCGTCGTGGTCGCGGGCGGCGGTCAGGCAGGGATGCTCCGGGCAGCGCGTCTGCACGATCACCTCGCCGCCGAGCGCGCTGCGCCCCGCCCGCCCCGCCACCTGCGCGAGGAGCTGGAACGTGCGTTCCGTCGCGCGGTAGTCCGGCAGGTGCAGCCCGGTGTCCGCGTTGATCACGCCGACGAGCGTGACCCGCGGGAAGTCCAGGCCCTTCGCCACCATCTGCGTGCCGAGCAGGATGTCGATCTCCCCCTCGAGGAAGCGGCCCAGGATCTCCTCGTGCGCGCCCGCGCGCTTCACCGAGTCCGAGTCCAGCCGCGCCAGGCGCGCCGCGGGGAAGCGCGCGCGCAGCTCCTCCTCGACGCGCTGCGTGCCGCTGCCGCGCAGCGCCAGCGTGGCGGCGCGGCACTTCGCGCCGGGGCATCGCGCCAGCATCTCCTCCTCGTGGTCGCAGTAGTGGCAGCGGAGGCGGTCGTCCGTGCGGTGGTACGTGAGCGACACGGCGCAGCGCGGGCAGCGGATCGCCTCGCCGCACGTCGTGCACTGCACGAAGGGGCTGAAGCCGCGGCGGTTCAGGAAGAGGATGGTCTGCTCCCGCCGCTCCAGCCGCGCCGCGATCCCCTCGACGAGCGCCGGCGAGAACAGGCCGCGCTCGCCGCGCAGGTCCACGAGGCGCACCTCCGGCAGCGGCAGCGAGGCCACCCGCTCCGGCAGGCGCAGCCGCTCGATCTCGCCGCGCTCCGTCCGCGACCACGTCTCCAGGTCCGGCGTGGCGGTGCCGAGCACGACGACCGCGCCGGCGCGGCGCGCGCGCTCGATGGCCACGTCCCGCGCGTGGTAGCGCGGCGCGTCCTCCTGCTTGTACGCGCCCTCGTGCTCCTCGTCGATCACGACCAGCCCGAGCCGCGGCACGGGCGTGAAGATCGCGGAGCGCGGGCCGAGCACGACGTCGAAGCGGCCGTCGCGCGCGAGATGCCACGTGCGGCGACGCTCCGCGTCCGCGAGCTTCGAGTGCAGCACGGCCGCGCGCGCGCCGAAGCGCCCGCGCAGGCGGGACACGGTCTGCGGCGTGAGCGCGATCTCCGGCACGAGGAAGACGGAGCCCTTGCCCAGGCGCCGCGCCTCCTCCATCGCGCGCAGGTACACCTCGGTCTTGCCGCTGCCGGTCACGCCGTGCAGGAGGAAGACGCGCGGCTCCCCGGCGCGCAGCGCGGCGACGATGGCGTCCACCGACGCCGCCTGCGCCGCGTGCAGCTCCGGGCGCGCGGGGCGGATGGCGGCCTCGTGCTCCTCGCCTTCCCAGGCTTCGCTGCGCACCTCGCACAGGCCCTTCTCCACGAGGCGCTTCACCGCGCCGCGCGATCCGGCCACCGCCTCCGCCAAGTCGCGCAGCGGCAGCTCGCCGCCGGACTCGCGCAGCATCTCCGCGCAGCGCGCCTGCACGGGGGCGCGGCGCAGGGTCTCGTCCTCCGCGTCGCCGCCGATCCAGTGCACCACGCGGATGCGCGGCGCGCGCGAGCCCTTCCCCTCCGCGACGCGCTCCGCCAGCTTCAGCCGCCCGGCGCGCACGAGACGCCGCACCTCCTCCGCGACCTCCGCGGGCTTGAGCTCCAGCGCCCGGGCCAGCGTGCGCAGGGGGATGTCCCCGCGCTCGCCCACCGCGGCCACGATGCGGTCGGCCCGCGAGCCGTCGGCGCCCCCGAAGAGATCCGTGGGCGCCGACGCGCCCAGGGAGACGATGCGCTCGCGGCGCGGCGCCGCATGCCCCGGCAACGCGGCCTTCAGCGCCTCGCCCCAGGAGCACAACGTGCGGTCCGCGATCCAGCGCGTGAGGTCCAGCAGCCACGGGTCCACGAGCGGCTCGGGGTCCACGACCGAGCGCAGCGGCTTCAGGTCGTCCGGCGCGCCGGCGGGGTCCAGGCCGACGACCACGCCGGTGACGAGCCGCGCGCCGAACGGCACGACGACGCGGCAGCCCGGACGCACGCGCACGGCGAGGCGGCGCGGGACGGAGTACGCGAACGTGGTGCGCACGGGGACCGCGAGGGCCACGTCGGCGACGGCGGGGGGAGCGGCGGTTGCGGAGGCGCGAGGCAGCGCGGACGTGGATGACATGGTCGCCGGAGGATACGTCAAGCGCGGGCGGCGCGCCGGACGAAGAGGGCCCACGCCGCCAGCACGGGCAGGAGCGCGAAGGCGCCGCGCAGGCCGAACAGCTCGCCGAGGAGGAACGCGTCCCAGCGGTCCGGCACCGCGGGATTCGCGCGCGCGGGGTACAGGTCCAGGAAGCCCTGCTCGCCGATGGCCAGCTCGCCGCGGACGAAGTGCGGCAGGAGGTGATCGAAGAGCGGGTTCGCCACGTCCTCCGGGACCTCGGGCTGCACGGACGTGGCCGCCAGCATGAACAGCACGGACACGGCGCCGAGCGCGCACGTGGCGCGCGGCCAGCGCGCGAGGGCCGCCGGCAGCCCGAGTCCGAGCAGCGGGATGGCGGCGGCGAGATGCCGCGGGCCGATCGCCCAGCCGCCGTTCCACATGTAGTAGCCGGACGTGACGAGCAGGTAGAACGCGAACACGCACGCGGCGGCGATCGCATCGAAGCGGCGCGCGCGGTCCCGCGCGAGGAGCACGAGCCCGGCCGCGGCGGCGAGCAGCACGGGGCACGCGAAGAACAGGCCGCGGTACGGGCCGAACAGCAGCTTCGCGGCCACGACGGGATCGGGCGCATGGATGCCGAAGACGCCCTTGCCCATCCCCTCGGAGAACGCCGGGAGCGCCACATGCGTGTACCCGAACGTGAACGGGCTGCCGAATGCGGCGTCATGGTAGAGGCCGAGCAGCACGAGCCCCGGCGCGGCGCCCGCGATCATCCGGAGCGCGTGCCGGGCGGCCACGGCGCGGTGCCGCACGAGGGAGAGCGCGCCGAGGATCGCGAATGCGGGGCCGGCCAGCGCGTCGGCGGCGAGCCCCGCGGAGGCCGCCGCGCCGGCGAGCGCGCTCCCGCCGGACCCGGGCGCGCCGCGCGCGGGGAACGCCGCCGCGAAGAAGACCATGACGGCCGCCGCCACGAGCGCGTGCGCCTGCAGCACGGTGCCGTACGGGAAGAGGAGCGTGCCCGTGCCGGCGAGGAAGCCCGAGAACGCCGCGACCGCGGGCGGCGCGCCACGCGCGGCCGCCGTGCGCGCGAGGACCGCCGCCGCGAGCGCCGCGGCCATCCCGCTGCCGAGGAACGCCGCGAACCCGCCGAGGAACGCGAGCGCCGCCGCGGGCTCCTTCGGCCACGACGTCGCGGCCCGGATGGCGTGCGCCGCGGCCACGCCGGGGACCGCGAGAAACGAGACGAGCGGGCCCTTCTCGGAGTAGTAATGTCCGGCGAAGAACGCCCCGTCGCCCGTGTTCCCCTTGTAGGCATCGATGCGAAGGGTCCCGCGCTCCGCCAGCGCGCGCGCGAGGTCCAGCCGCACGGCCGATCCCCAGGTCGCCGCCTGGAAGAACTGGATGTACGTGAACGCCAGGACGAGGAAGACCGCGCGGGCCGGACGGTGCGTCATCCCGCCGGCTCAGACCGGGAGGGCCGACGTGGTGCCGGGACGCAGGTGCCGCCAGCGGCTTCGTCCCACCTCGGCCAGGAACCGCCGCGAGGCCTCGCCGGCCGCTTCGCGTCGCGTCATCACGAACAGATCGATGCCGACCTGGAACGCCCCCGGCAGGTACCTCGGCACGCGGTCCCGCGGCGGCGCCTCGGCGGAGGAGACGACGATCAGGGTGTCGAGATCGCTCCCGGGCGCGAAGTTCCCGTGCGCGAACGACCCGAAGAACACGATCTCGTCCACCTCCGGATGGGCCGCGAGCAACCGCGCGGCCCACGCGTCCGCGGCGCGACCGACCGCGTCGTCATCGACCGATTTGACGACGACAGTACTCAAGGATCTCCTCCGCGGCCGCGATCGCGCGCTCCAAGGCGGGGATTGTACCGGGCCGGGCGGCCTCGCGCCTCCCCTCGCGACGAACTCGACCGGCCGCGGGCTGTTCCAGAGGGGCCGGAACGGGCCTTCCGGGGGCGCGGGGGCAGGATGACGGAGGCGGCGCGAGCGGAGGGCGTGCGGGGGGACGGCTTCGGACGGGCGTGGCTTTGGGCCATGCTCCTCGCCCTGGCCGCGCACTCCGCGTTCCTCATCGCGCTGCGCTCCGTGCGCGTGCCGGAGCGGGTGGAGTTGACCGCGCGCCGCGCGGATGCCCTGGACGTGCAGCTCGTTCCCGCCCCGCGGGCGCCGGCCGACGAGCCGCGCTTCTTCACCGAGCAGCCGGACGACGGCACGTCCAGCCCGCCGGACCGGGCGGACTTCCTGAGCAACGTGGATGCCGTCGTGCAGGACCGCATGCCCGGCGGCGCGGACGCGATGCCGGCGTCCGAGGGCCGGGCGGACATGCCGCAGGTGGCGCTGATCCCGGGGGAGGACGCGGTTCCGCCCCCGCTCCCCGGGAGGCCGGCGGAGGCGCCGGGCGAGCCGGAGGAGGCCGTCGAGGTGCCGGGAGCGGGGCTGGCGGCCGCGCCGGCCGGGGCCGCGCCCACGCTGGCCGAGGCGCTGCGCGCCGCCCTCGGGCAGGACCGCCCCGCGCCCGCCGGACGGACCGGAAACTCGGACATCCTGCAGGAGGCCATGGATTCCGCCACGAACGCGGCCGGGGCCGGCGACATCCGCCTCAGCACCACCGCCTGGGACTACGCCCCGTGGCTGCAGGGGTTCCGTCGTGCGCTCCTGGAACGGTGGCATCCGCCGCAGGCGTTCTTCCTGGGGCTGGTCGAGGGGTGGGCGGTGGTGGAGGCGGAGATCGCGCGGGACGGGACGCTGGTGCGGGTGGCGGTGCTGCAGGAGGACGTGGATCACTGGTCCCTCACGGACGCGGCGGTGCAGGCCCTCCGCCGGGCCGCGCCGTACCGCCCGCTGCCGGCCACATTCCCGGAGGAGACCCTGCGGGTGCAGGTCCGGTTCAGCTACTCCGGCGCGAAGCGCTGACCTTCTCCCTACCGCGCCGCCCCGTCACGGGGTAGCGTGCGCGCATGATCTTCGGGGACCTCTACTCCGCGCAGCCGGTGGCGCATGCCGTCCTGCTGCTTGCGCTCATCATCGTGCTGGGGCTCGGGCTCTCCGCGCTGCGCGTGCGCGGCGTGGGGCTCGGCATCGCGGGCGTGCTGTTCGCGGGGATCTTCGTCGGCCACCTCGGGTACCGGATGGATCCGTCCATTCTCGCGTTCGTGCGCGAGTTCGGGCTGATCCTCTTCGTGTTCACGATCGGCATGCAGCTCGGCCCGGGCTTCACGGCGTCGCTGCGGCGCGAGGGGCTGCGGCTGAACCTGATGGCGGCGGCCGTCGTCGTTCTCGGCGCCGCCATCACGGGCGCGGCGGCCGCGGCGTTCTCCATCGACTTCGTGGCCGGCGTGGGGCTCTTCGCCGGCGCCACCACGAACACGCCGGCGCTGGGGGCGGCGCAGGAGACGCTGCGCCAGCTGAGCGCCGCCGGCCCGGACGCGGCGGCGGTGCCCGCGCTCGCGTACGCGGTGGCGTACCCGATCGGCATCCTCGGAAGCATCGTGTCGCTGCTGCTCCTGCGGTTCCTCTTCCGCATCGATCCCGAGCGGGAGGCCGAGCTGCACCGCGCGGAGCTGACGAAGGGCGTGGATCCGCTGGAGCGCGCGAACCTCGTCGTGTCGAACCCGAACCTGGAGGGCCTCGCGATCGCCGACGTGCCGGGACGCGTGGAGACCGGCGTGATCGTGTCGCGCATCCAGTCCCCCGGGGATCCCGAGCCGCGCATCGCCACCCTCGGCACCGTGCTGCATCGCGGCGACGTGGTGCTCGTGGTGGGCAGCCGCCGGAACCTCGAGTCCTTCCGGCGCGTGCTCGGCGAGCGGAGCGAGGCGGACCTCGCCGCGCGACCGGGGCGGGTGCGGTCCCAGCGCGTGGTCGTCACGCGGCGCGACGTGGTGGGCAAGTCGCTCGCGGAGCTGGGGCTGGACCACCTGCACGACGTCACGGTCACGCGCGTGACGCGCGGCTACGTGGAGGTCACCGCGGTCCCCGCGCTGCGGCTGCAGTTCGGCGACATGCTGTTCGTCGTGGGCGAGGAGGAGAACCTCGCGGCGGCCACCCGCGTCCTCGGCAACTCCCTGAAGGCGATCAACGAGACGAACTACATCCCCATCTTCGTGGGCATCGCGCTCGGCGTGATCCTGGGCTCGCTGCCGGTGCACGTGCCGAACATGCCCACGCCGTTGCACCTCGGGCTCGCCGGCGGACCGCTCGTGGTGGCCATCGTGCTGAGCCGCATCGGACGGATCGGCCCGGTCATCTGGTACATGCCCCTCAACGCGAACATCGCGTTCCGCGAGCTGGGGATCCTCCTGTTCCTCTCCTGCGTGGGGCTGAAGGCCGGCGAGCGCTTCCTGGAGATGGTGGTCACGCCGCAGGGCCTCGTGTGGCTGGGCGCCGCCGCGCTGGTCACGGCGGTACCACTGCTGCTCGTCGGGGTGGTAGCGCGCCGCGTCTTCCGGCTGAACTTCATGAGCCTGAGCGGCCTGATCGCCGGCAGCATGACCGACCCGCCGGCCCTGGCCTTCGCGAACGCGGTGGCGAAGTCCGACGCGCCGTCGATCGCCTACGCCACCGTCTACCCGCTGACGATGCTGCTGCGCATCCTCGCCGCGCAGGTGCTGGTGATCCTGTTCTGCCGCTAGTGCGGGGCGCGAAGCGGTCGCCTCGCGCGGGGGCGGACCAGAATGGGTCAGAGGGGGTGGCCGAGGCGGCCGCTGAGGAACTCACGAACCAGGTTCCCGGCCACACGGCGGCGGTAGGCGGCGGTGGAGCGCACGTCGTCGATCGGGGCGAGATCGGCGGCGAGGCGGGCGACGACGGCACGGGCCGTGGCCTCCGAAGCGACCTGCCCGCGCGCGGCCTCCTCCGCGGCGCGGGCGCGCACGGGGGTCGGCGCCACGCTTCCGAAGGCCAGGCGGACATCCGTGTGGCGGCCCTGCGCGTCCACGCGACGCACCGCGGCCAACACCACCTTGCTGATGGCCTGCGCGGAGCGCGTGCCCACCTTGCGGAAGAGGACGTTCGTGCCCTCGCGCGGGAGCGGTGGGACGAGGAGCGCGGTGAGCAGCTCGTCGTCGCGGCGGTCCACCTTGCGGTAGCCGACGTGGAAGGCGGCGCAGGGGACGCGACGGACGCCGGCCGCGGAAGCCAGCTCCACCTCCGCGTCCAACGCCAGCCACACCGGCAGCGTGTCGCCGGCGGGGGACGCGTTCACGACGTTGCCGGCCACGGTGGCGCGGTTCTGGATCTGCACGGCGCCGACCGTGGCCGCCGCGTCGCCGATCATCGGGCACAGCTCGCGGAGGAGCGCCGAGTTCCGCAGCGCGGTCATCGTGGCCAGGCCGCCGATGCGCACGCCGCCGTCCGGCGCGCGGGCGATGCCGCCGATCTCGCCCGCCAGCCGGGAGATGTCCAGCCAGTTCCGGTGCGTCTCCTTGCCGTACTCCAGGCCGACCATCACGTCGGTGCCGCCCGCGAGCGGACGCCAGCGCTCGTGCGGCCGCGACGCCAGGAGATCCAGCGCCTCGGCCAGGGACCGCGGGGAACGGACCTGCGCTTCGGCCGCGATCATGCGGCTCCCCCGCGGCGCCGCGCCTCGCCGGCCATGCGCACGGCGTCCAGGATCCTCGCATACCCGGTGCAGCGGCAGATGTTGCCCGCGAGCGCCTCGCGGATCGACGCGTCGTCCAGCGCGCCGCCGCGGCGCAGGTGATCCTCGGCCGCCATGAGCATCCCCGGCGTGCAGATCCCGCACTGCGCTCCGCCCGTCTCGAGGAACGCGCGCTGCAGGTCCGACAGGGGGCCGCCGTCCGCGGCCAGGGACTCCACCGTCTCCACCGCGCGCCCGTCCACCTGCGCGGCCGGCACGAGGCAGGACATCACGGCCTCGCCGTCGATGCGCACCGTGCACGCGCCGCACTCCCCCTCGCCGCAGCCGTACTTCGTGCCGGGCAGGCCGAGGTCCTCGCGCAGCACGTCGAGAAGCCGCTTCATGGGCGGCACGCTCGTCTCCACCGCCTCGCCGTTCAGACGGAAGCGGATCGTGGTCGTGGTCGTGGTCATGCCGCGCCTCCGGCCTCGTCCAGGGCGGCCAGGATGCGCTCCGGCGTGGCCGGCACCGCGACCAGGCGGACGCCCAGCGCCTGGCGCAGCGCGTTCACCACCGCGGGCGCCGGCCCGTCCATGGGCAGCTCGCCTATCCCCTTCGCGCCGTGCGGCGCGCGCGCGTGCGGATGCTCCACGAAGACCACGCGGACCGGCGGCGTGTCCGGCGCGGTGGGCACCACGTAGTCCGTCATCGTGGGATTCCGCATGCGGCCGTTCTCCCAGACGACGTGCTCCAGCAGCGCCCACCCCACGCCCTGCGCCACGCCGCCCTCCACCTGCCCGGCGGCGAGCACGGGGTTGAGGACGCGACCCGCCTCCTGCACCGCGGTCACGTCGAGGACCCTCGTCTCCGCGGTGAGCACGTCGGTCTCGAGCGCCACCACGTAGCATGCCCACGCGTACGTGGCGTAGGCGTCACCGCGGTAGTGCTCCTCGTCCCAGTGCACGCCCGGCGGCGGCTCGTAGCGCACGGTCACCCGCCCGCGCGCCGTGCCGGCGAGCCGCGCGATGCCCGCCGCCAGCTCCTCCGGCGTGCGTGCCGGCCCGCCGCGTTCCGCCTCCGCGCGCTCGCGCATCTCCCGCCCCGCGCGCAGCAGCAGCCCGCCCACCACCATGCCGGTGCGCGACGCCACCGTCGGGCCCGAGTCCGGGACGATCGCGGTGTCCGGATCCGCCGTGCGCACCATCTCCACCGGCGCGTCCAGTCCGTCCGCGGCGGCCTGCGCGAGGATCGTGCGCGTGCCCTGCCCGATCTCGGTCTGCGCCGACAGCACGAGCGCCGTGCCGTCCGGCTGCGCGAGGAGCCCGGCCTCCGAGCGCAGCATCACCTCGCCGCTGCCGGTGAAGCCCGCGCCGTGGTGGAAGAGCGCCAGCCCGATGCCGCGCCGCTTGAACGCCGCCGGCCCGCCATCCCGCGCCGCCGCGGCGTTGAAGCGGTCGAACTCGGCGCGCCGCGCCTCCCACCGCGACTCCGCCAGCGCGCGCTCCAGCACCTCGTCGGCGAATGCGTCCTCGCCCACCCGCTGGCCCGTGGACAGCGTGCCGCCGCGGCGGATCAGGTTGCGCCGGCGCAGCTCCACCGGGGAGATGCCGAGGCGCGCCGCGCACTCGTCCAGGTGCGCCTCCAGCGCGAAGAGCGTCTGCGGCGCGCCGAACCCCCGGAACGCGCCGAAGGGAGGATGGTTCGTGGCCACCGCGCGCGCCCGCACGCGCACGTCGGGAACGTCGTAGGGACCGGCCGCGTGGATCGCGCCGCGCGAGAGCACGACGGGGCTCAGCGTGCAGTACGCGCCGCCGTCCAGCACGACGTCCACGTCCATGGCCACGATGCGCCCGTCCTTCGCGAGCCCGGTGCGGTGCCGCACCCGGCCCGGATGCCGCTTCGTGGTGGCGCGCATGTCCTCGACGCGGTCGTAGACGATGCGCACCGGCCGCCCCGCCTTGCGGGCGAGGATGGCGGCGTGCGCGGCAAGCAGCGTGGGGTACTCCTCCTTGCCGCCGAAGCCGCCGCCGGTGGCCGCCTGGATCACGCGCACCTCGCGCGGGTCCACGCCGAGGATGGGCGCCAGGCCCTTCACGATGTAGTACGGACATTGCAACGAGCCGCGCAGGATGACGCCGTCGTGCGTCCACTCCGCCTGCATCCCCTGCGGCTCGATGTACACGTGCTCCTGCGCGCCCGTGCGGTACTCGCCCTCCACCACGAGGGCGGCGCGGCGCAGCGCGTCCGCCGCGTCGCCCCGCGCGATCTCGATCCGCTTGAAGATGCGCGGTGCCGCCGCGAGGAGCGCGGCCTCGAGGTCCAGGACCGGCGGCAGCGGCTCCGTGACGAGCCGCACCGCCGCGACGGCCCGCCGCGCCAGGTCGCGGGTGGGCGCCGCCACGAGCGCGACCGGCTCCTCCGCGTGCCGGAACACGTCCTGCACGAGCGCCGGCTGGTCGTCCTCGAGGAGCGGCACCACGTTCCGCCCGGGAACGTCCGCCGCCGTGGCGAAGACCACCTCGTCCCAGGGGAATGCGGGGTCCCGCTCGATCCGGACGAGCCGGCCGTGCGGCTCCGTGGTGCGCACGGTGGCGCCGAACCACACGCCTTCCGCCGGCAGGTCGTCCACGTAGCGCGCGGTGCCGCGGAGCTTCTCCTCACCTTCACGGCGGGGAACGCTGGTGCCGATGGCCGCGCCCATGGCGCCCCTCCTTCCGTGCGGGCTCCCTTCGGGCTCCCCGCGGCGGGGCGGCGGGCTCCCCGGCGGAGCGGCCCAGTGTACCCCCATCGGACGGCGACGTCCCGGTTGCGCGGGCGGCGCGCGGGCGGGTATCCTGCGCTGCCCGCACGGCGCGTCCGCGCCAGGGGCGTCACCCTCTGTCCTCTCGGAGGTTCCCCGTGAAGAAGATCGAGCTGAAGAAGCTGGAGCTGAACCGCAAGACGCTTCGCTGCCTGACCGAGACGGAGACGAAGCGGGTCGAGGGCGCGGCCGACAAGACCACGAAGCTCTGCCCGTGCACGCACACCAGCTCTCGCCCGAACAACTCCTGCCTGATCTTCTGCTAGCCGGAGCGGACGGTTCCTTCCGGGCGGGCGGCCGCGAGGTGCGCGGCCGCCCGTTCCGTGTCCGGGCATGACGCCGCCGCCGCTCCTCGAAGGCCCCCTCCGCGCCGAGGCGCTGACCCGCGTGCGCGAGATCGCGCGCGCGCTGGACCGCCCGTGGGACGACTGGGTGCTCTCGCGCCGCCCCGGCGACACGGGGCTCCGGTCCATCTCGCTGGCGCTCGGCCGGTGCGGTCCCGCGGTGTTCTTCGCGTCGCTGGCGCGCACCGGGATCGACGAGGGCGGCGCCGACGTGGCCGCGCGCCTGCTCGGCGAGTCGATCGAACTGCTCCCCGAGAAGACCATGGACGCGTCGCTCCTGTGCGGCTTCCCCGGCGTGGCCTGGACCACGGAACACCTGCTCGCGCTGCTCGGCGAGGAGCCGGACGAGGATCCGAACGCGGACATCGACGACGCGCTCATCGCGGGCCTCGAGGATCCCACGTACCGCCCGGCCTACGACCTGATCGACGGGCTCGCCGGGCACGGCGTGTACGCGCTGGAGCGCCGGCATCGTCCCGGCGGGCCGAAGCTGATGTCGCTCGTGCTCCAGCGGCTGGAGCAGATCGCGGTGCCGCAGGCCGTGGGACTCTCCTGGCCGAGCGGGCTCATCACGCGCACGGCGCAGGGCAACGACGTGGAGCCCGACGAGCGCTACTTCAACCTCGGCCTCTCGCACGGCGTGCCGGGCGTGATCGGGTTGCTCGCGCGGATCCTGCCGGTGCCGGAGCTGACCGCGCGCGTGCGGCCGCTGCTGGAGGGCGTGATCGCGTGGATCCGGGCGCAGCGGCTGCCCGCGGCGATGGACGGCGCGTACGCGGATCACGTGGCGGAGGGCGTGACGCCGGCGCCCGCGCGCATGGCGTGGTGCTACGGCGATCCGGGCGTGGCGGCGGCGCTCTTCGCCGCGGCGCGCGCGCTCGGGGACCGCGGGCTGGAGGCCTTCGCCCTGGACGTGGCGCGCACCGCCGCGGGCCGGGACTTCGCCACCACCGGCGTGGTGGACGACGGCATCTGCCACGGCACCGCCGGCGTGGCGCACCTGTTCCACCGGCTGCACCGCGCCACCGGCGACGAGACGTGCCGGCGCGCCGCGATCGCGTGGTTCGACCGAATGCTGAAGCGGGACGAGGACCGTCCGAACATCGCCGGCTTCTCCACGTTCTGCTTCGAGCGCACGCCGGCGGGCGAGTACCTCGAGGATCCCGCGTGGCTGACGGGCGCCACGGGGACCGGGCTGGTGCTGCTGTCCGCGCTGACGGACGAGGCGCTGGCGTGGGACCGGCCGCTCATGCTGGACTTGGGGGGCTGAAGAGCCCGCCGCAAGGTGGCCCCGAGTCGCGCGCGCTACGCCTCCACGACGCCGCCGCTGCCCGTGCGGGACAGCTCCGCGTACAACCCGCCCTTCCGCACCAGCTCGTCGTGCCGCCCGCGCTCCACGATGCGGCCGTGGTCCATCACCACGATGAGATCCGAGTCCACGATGGTGGACAGCCGGTGCGCGATCACGATGCGCGTGCCGCCGATGGCGCGCAGGCTCTCGTAGACCTTGCGCTCGGAGCGCGTGTCCAGGTGGCTCGTGGCCTCGTCCAGCACGAGGATGGGCGGGCGCCGCAGCAGCGCCCGCGCGATGGCGATGCGCTGCCGCTGGCCGCCGGAGAGGTTCGACCCGGTGGAGGCCAGCGGCGTCTCGTAGCCCAGCGGCATCTCCGCGATCTCCGCCTCGAGATCCGCCAGGCGCGCCGCCTCCGCGATCTCGTCGAGGGCGGCGTCCAGGTCCGCCATGGCGATGTTCGCGCGGATCGTGGCGCCGAACAGGAACGGATGCTGCGGCACGAAGCCGAGCTGCCGGCGCAGGGACGTGAGGTCCCGGCCGGAGAGGTCCTCGCCGTCGAAGAGGATCCGTCCCTCCGTGGGCACGTACAGGGCCGCGAGCAGCCGCGCGATCGTGGACTTCCCGGACCCGGACGGGCCCACGATGGCCACCTGCGATCCCGGCGCGATCTCGAGATCCACGTCCCGCACGGCCCACGGCGCGCGGTCCCCGTAGCGGAAGGACAGCCCCTCGATCCGCACGCCGCCCTGCAGCGCCGGGGCCGCGGGCCGGCGCTCGGGCTGCTCGGGCTCCTGGCGCATCACGTCGTCCACGCGCTCCACCGTGCTGGAGAGGTGCTGCAGCTCCAGCCCCGTGGCCACGAGCGACCCGAGCGGGCGCAGGAACCCGGCGGCCAGCGCGGACATCGCCAGCATCGTCCCGAGCGAGAGGTTCCCCTCCAGCACCAGCGACGTGCCGTACGCGAGCACCACGAGCGGCGACGCCAGCTCGAGCGCGTACAGCAGCGAATCCACCACCGCGGAGAGCCGCCCGCGGCGGATGGACACGTTCAGCACGTCCACGAAGAGATTCGACCAGATCTCCGCCGAGCGCCGCTCCGCGCCGGAGGTCTTCAGCGTCTCGATCCCCTCGATCATCTGCACCTGGTAGTTCGACATCTCGGCCATCGCCTGCAGCGACTCCCCGACCAGCACGCGATACCGCCGCCGCGTGACCAGGAAGACGCCCACGCGCAACAGCCCCAGCGTCACGACCACGAGCCCGAGCGTGACGTGCGTGAGGAAGATCACCACGAGGTAGCCGGCCACGAGCAGCCCGTCCAGGAGCCCGGACATCACGCCCGCGGTGAGCAGCTCGCGGATCGTGGCGTTCGAGTTGAGGCGCATCATGAGGTCGCCGGTCTGCCGGAGCTGGAAGAACGGGAACGGCAACCGCAGCAGGTGCTCCAGGAAGCCGGTGGTCATCTGCAGGTCCAGGTGCGTGCGCAAGGCGAGCAGCAGGTGCGCGCGCACCCACGACGTGAGGAAGGCGTACACCGCCACCATCGCCACCCCGGCGGACAGGACGCCGAGCAGGGAGAAGTCCTGCCGCGGCACGATGCGGTCCACCACGGTGCCCATGGCCAGCGGCATCGCCATGGCCAGCACCTGCAGCAGCAGGGACGCCGCCACCGCGCGGCCCAGGAGCCCGGAGTGCGCCGCCAGCCGGCGCCCGTAGGCGGCGAGGTGGCCTTCGCCCCGGCGCCCGGTCTCGAACTCCTCCGCCGGCTCGAACAGGAGCGCCACGCCGGTGAACGACTTCCCCATCTCCTCCAGGCGCACGAACCGGCCGCCGCCGTCCGGATCCACGACGTCCACGCCGCCGCGACGATGCCGCTCCAGCACCACGAAGTGGCTCATGCGCCAGTGCAGGATCGTGGCCGGCGGCAGGACGTCCAGATCCTCGAGGTCGAGCCGCACCGCCCGCCCGCGCAGCCCGAAGGTGCGGGCCACCTCCAGGAGGTCGTACGCGGAGGAGCCTTCCCGGCCGGCGCCGAGCCGGTCGCGGATGTCGTCCAGCGAGACGTGCCGGCCGTGGTAGCGCAGCACCATGGCGAGGCACGCCGGGCCGCAGTCGGTCATGTGGAGCTGCTGCACGTAGGGCACGCGGCGGTGGCCGAGTCCGAACATCACCGCGTCCCTTCGGGCAGCAGGGACGCGAGGAGCGTTTGGCGTCCCACGCGCACTTCCACGACGCCGGTCGCGCCGGGGACGGCCGCGGGCGGGGGATCGGGAAGCGCGACGCGGACGGGAACGCTCGGTCCCCGGAGGTCGAGGAGATCGGCGGCCGCGCCGAGGCGCTCACGCACGGCGGCCGGGCTGACGATCTCCTCCGGCACGGCGTCCACGCGCGCGCGGATCGGCGCGCCCGTGCCGTCCAGGCGCACGAGCAGGTCCTGCCCGGGCGCGAGCAGCGGGCGCGCGGACGCGGGGAGGAACGCGGCCACCTCGCGCCGCCCGTCCTGCGTCACGACCACGGCGCTGCCGCCCACCCACTGGTCCACGCGCGCCATCGTCACGAACAGGAGCCCGCCGAGCGCCGTGGCCGCGATCACCCGGAACAGCCACGACGACCACGCCGGCGAGATGCGCAGGAGCTGCCCGCGCGTGCGCGCCCGCAGGTAGTCCTCGACCGCCTCCTCCCGGAAGAGGTCGTCACGGGCCGGCGGGCGCGGCGCTTCCGTCACGGCGCCGCCACCTCCGCCTGCGCGCGGCTGCGCGCGAGGCGCGATGCGTACGTCTTCTCCAGGAAGCGGTACAGCACCATCTCCTGCGCGCGGTTCGCGGAGCGCAGCACGCGGTTCGCGTGCATGTGCAGCAGGCTCACGGCCACGTCGGCGAGCGGCACGGTCAGCGCGTCCCGGGCCGAGAGCGTGCGCAGGACCGAGCACGCCTCGCGGCCCGCCTCGGTGCGTGCGCGCAGGAGATCGTACCCCGCGCCGAGCGCCGCCGCCGCGTCGCCGCGCTCGTCCAGCAGCTCCTCCAGCGCGCGACGCTCCTCGCGGTACCTCCCGCGCAGCCGCTGGCGGAGCTCCGAGTCCAGCCGGAACTCCGCGCCGTACATCCCCGCCAGCGACTCCATCAGCGTGCGCCGCCCCGCGAGGTCGAACCCCAGGTCCGCGAGCAGCCGGTCCATGCCGACGAACGCGAAGCGCCAGCGCGCGTCCAGGCCCGCGTCGCCCGCCGCGTCCCCGACGAACGCCGCCGCCGCGGCGCTGTCCGCGTGGAACAGCGTCTCGCACGGCTCCATCGCCGCGTCCCCGCCGTACCGCTGCACCTCGCGCACGTAGGTGTCGAGCTGGACGCGGTGCAGCCGGCCGTCCGCCACGAGCGCGTCCGTGGCGGCGTGCAGCGCGGGGATCGCCTCGCGCACCAGGCGCTCCGGATCCCCGTGGAGCCGCAGGCGCAGGTGCCAGTCCGGATCGCCGTACCGCAGGAAGAACCACTTCGTCACCGCGCCGGCCCCGCGCAGGGACTCCGCCAGGGGCGCCGCCACCTCCGTCAACACGCGGTCCACGAGCGCCGGCCCCGCGTACAGCTTCGCCATCAGCCACTCGGAGCCGGGCGGGAAGGCGTGGCGGATCGGGGCGGCCGACGCGCGCACGGCCACGGCGGCCGGCGCGGGCACCGTCCCCGCCGCCGCCGCCACTCCCGTCGCCGCTCTCGCCGGCCGCACGACCGGCACGATGATCTCGTTCGTGAAGCGCCCCTCCGGCGCCTCCGCGACGTCGATCCCGGCGCCGGGCAGCAGCTCCTGCAGCGCGATCCCGTCGCGCCCGCGCAGCTCGTCCACGAACGACGCGACCGACAACGGGTTGTCCAGATCCACGGGCAGCACGTTGTCGGAGTCCACGAGCCCGACGAACCGCGGCAGCCCCCGTCGCGCGCGCCACGCCTGCACCGCGCGGAACGCGGCGTGCCCCGCATGCCGCCGCAGCGTCTCCAGCTCGTCCTTGCGCGCGTTCCACGTGGCGCGGCTGAGCACGATGCGGCCGAAGCGCACGCGCGGCAGCCGCGGCCGGCTCTCCATCGGGCCCCACGCCCACATCACGCCCTCCACGCGCCCCTCGGACTGCAGCACGGAGAGGAACCGGTACACGCCGAGGCTGCGCCACATCGTGTTGTGCGCGGAGGTGAGGCGCGGGCGCACCTCGCAGCCGAGCCGGCGCGAGCGCAGCATCACGCGCCCGCGGTGCAGGCGGATCGTGAGGTCGTCGATGCGCAGCGTGCGCTCCGGTGCCGCGCCGGAGCCGCCGAGGTACGCCAGTTCCCATTCGCGCAGCAGCGGCCGCGCCAGGATGTTCCCCGTGCGTCCCTCCGGCAGGTGCACGATCTCGAAGTAGCGCACGTCCGGTTCCAGCGCCTCCTCCTCGCGCAGGTGCGCCTCCACGCCCGCGCGCAGCTCCGGATCGCCGTGGCAGAAGCGGCCCAGCAGGCGCACGCCGGACGGGCCGGCGGCGTTGTCCAGCGCGGCGCGCGGCGCGTCCGGGTCGCGCGGATCCGGCGCCAGGAGCGTGGCCATCACCGCGAAGGCGTCGGCCAGCGCCGGCCCGTTCTCCTCGCGGAAGCGCGCCACGTCCGCGGGCGTCAGCACGACCTCGTCCGCGCCCGACTCCACCGCCTCGGACACCTTCCACTCCAGGAACCTCCCGCGCGCCCCCCACGTCACCCGCTCCTCCTGCTCCGCCGCGGGGAACGGCAGCCCCGCGAGGAGCGGCGACGGGTCCGCGCCCGGCCCGGAGCCCGCGCCGAACCCGATGCCGATCTCCTCGTCCAGCACCTCCACGAGCGGGACCTCGCGGTCGCCGTAGCGCTCCTCGAAGGTGCGGCGGAACTCCGCCAGCGGATCCACGCGCTTGCCGAAGAGGTCCACCAGCACCTGCACCGCGCGCAGCAGCTCGTCCACGAGGTCCGCGGCCACCGTCACCTCGACCGCGGGCTTCACGAGATCCACCTGCACGAAGCGCGACGCGTCCACCGGCGCCAGGACCTCCAGCGGCGTCGCGAGCGCACGGTACCGCGCGGGGTCCGCGCCCGGACCTTCGGCGTCCATGTCGACCAGCGCATCCCGCGCCGCCTCCAGCCGCGCGCGCGCGTCGCCGGCCGCGCCGCTCGCCGCGAGCCGCGCGATGAGGTCGTCCACGGACTCCGGCCCCGTCACCACGGGCCCCAGCTCCGGCACGAGGAGCTGCGCCTCCACCAGCTCGTCCACGAAACCGCGCGCGGCCGCCAGCGGGATGTCGTCGTCCGCGATCGCCGCCGCGATCTCCGGCAGCCTCGCCCCGCCCTTCGCCCGCTCGAGCGCGATCGCGATCGCCTCGTTCGGCTCGACGTCCACGAGGAAGTACGCGCGACGCCCGCTCACCTTGCGGGCCTCGGCGTAGCGCAGCGTGCCGCCCGCCGCGTACAGGCTCGTGTTCGGCGCGAAGGGGACGCGTTCGCGCACGCCGGGGTCCGCGGCCAGCCGCTCCACGACGTCGAACAGGAAGTCCATGTCCAGCCGTGTGTGCCGCACCGCGGCGCCGCGATCCAGCAGCGCCAGCCGGGTCTCCCGCGCGATCCGCCCCACCGTGTTCCCGGCGAAGAGCCCGAACGGCGTGCAGCGCACCGCCATGCGCGACACGTACTTCACGAGGCCGGTCTCGACGCCGCGGCCGTTGTCGCTGTCGGGGTCGTCGCGCCACGCGGCGATCCGCTCGTCCAGGGACGGCGACGCCAGCCACACGGCCTCGCGCACCACCGGGTCGTCCAGGAGCGCGCGCAGCCGCGCCCGCGCCCGCGCCGTGTCCCGGGCCCATGCCGCGGCATCCTCCGGCGCCCGCGCGGCCCGGAGGCCGCGGGCCCAGCCCTCGAACGCGGAGAACGGCAGCAGCGGCGTGCGGAGCGCGACGAAGCCGGAGGGGACGGCGGGCGCGGTCAGGGCGGACTCCCGGAAGGGGGCGAAACGGGAAGTCTCGCGAGGGCGCGCGCCCGGGTCAAGCCGCCGCGCGGCGCGGTGGTGTCCCCCGACGCCACCGCGGCGCGGCCGGGCGCGCTCATCCCCGGCCCGCCGTCAGCGCATCGCCGGGAAGTTCTCCCGGTACGCCTCCTGGAACTTCTCCAGCATCCAGGCGCCGCGCAGCCTCGAGGCGAAGGCGTTGTACGCGTGCGTGTTCCGGGCCAGCGCGGCCTGCTCCGGCGTGGGCGGGGGATTGAGCACGGAGTCCGCCGGCGCGCTGCCGGCGCGGGCGGCCGCCACGTAGGCCGCGGCCGAGCGCGTGCTCCAGAAGGCCGCGAGCGCGCCCTCCACGTCCTTCGGCGCGGACCCGGTTCCGGGCGCGGGCGGCGGACGGAGGAACACGGTGCCGGGCGACCCGGCGACGGGCGGTCGCGCCGGACGCGCCGCCGACGACGCCGGGGGAGGCGCGGGCGGGCCCGCGGGCGACGCCGGGCTCCCGAAGGTCCCGGCCGCCGGAGCAGCGGCCGGGGCCGCGGCCGGACCAGTGGCCGGAGCCGCGACCGGCGCCACCGCCGCGGGCGGAGCCGGGCTCCCCGCGAGGGGCCACGCCGCCTCCCGGCCCGCCGTGAGGTCCACCGGCACGAACCGCCCCCGCTCGCGCAGCACCGTCACGTGCGGCCACAGCAGCACGGCCGCCGCCGCATGCACGGCGAGCGCCGCCAGCAGCGGGGCCGCCCGGGGCAAGGGCGGCGACGCGATCCACGGGATCCGGAGGGTTCGGGACACGGGCATCCTGCACGGGGGCGCCGGGGAGGGTCGTCCGAGAATACGCGCTCAACGACCGCGGCGGGAGTGCGTACAATGCGGGCGATGGACTCTTCCGCCCCCATCCGGCGCACGCTCCTCGACTGCCTGGACGACGGCGTCTTCCTCGCCGTCCGTCTCTCCGGCGACGCCCCGCTCGTGGACGCCTGTCGCGCGGCCGTCCGCGGCGGACTGAAGCTGCTGGAGATCACGCTCACCACCCCCGGTGCGTTGGACGCGATCCGGGAGCTCTCGAACGAACGCGGCGCGATCGTGGGCGCGGGGACCGTACTCACCGTGCAGGATGCGCGCGACGTGGCCGCGGCGGGCGCGCGCTTCGCCATGTCCCCGGTGTTCGATCCGGCGGTGATCGCGGAGGCGCACCGCCTCGGCCTGCTCGCGATCCCCGGCGCCGGCTCGGCCACGGAGATCCTGGCCGCGCACCGCGCGGGCGCGCATCTGGTGAAGGTGTTCCCGTCCGGACCGCTCGGCGGCCCGGAGTTCCTCCGCAAGATCCGCGGGCCGCTCCCGGATATCCCGCTCGTGCCCACCTCCGGTCCCGACGCCGCGAACCTGGCCGGGTACGTGGCCGCGGGCGCCGTGGCGGTGGGCGTGGGCAGCGAGGTCTTCACGCCCGGCTTCACGACCGACTCCGTGGAGGCCGCCGCCCGGCGTCTCCGCGATGCGATGGACCACGCCCGCGGCGTCGTGCGCCGCGGCGGCACCTGACGCCTTCCCGTTGCCACGAGGTGACCCGATGCGAACGATCCTGACCCTGGCCGTCCTCCTCGCCACGCCGCTCGCGGCGCCCGCCTACGACATCGAGCAGCTCCGGAAGGACGCCCGCGCGTTCCACGACGGCATGATGAAGAAGGTCGTCGACATCACGATGGTGCAGGAGGCCGAGTTCACCGCGCCCGGTCGCGACGGCGCCGGCACCATGAAGTCCACGATGTACCGCAAGGGCGACCGCTGGCGCACCGAGGGCATGATGTCGATGGGCGGCCAGGGCGCCATCGACACCGTCACGCTGTTCGACGGCACGGACATCTGGACCGTGGCCATGGGCATGAAGACGAAGATCCCGGCCGACCAGGTCCAGGGCCAGGCCATGGCGTCCTACTGGACCGAGCCCGCGCCCGGCTCGAGGATCACGGGACAGGACAAGGTGAACGGGCGCGATTGCTGGATCGTGCAGGGCCCGGACGTCCCGGAGAGCTCCATGACGGACATGGGCCCCACCCTCACCTGGATCGACAAGAAGATCTTCATCGGGGTGCAGACGGAGACGAGGATGTCCGGCAAGACGGTGCGGACCACGTTCTCCGACTTCCGCACGGTGGACGGCTACGACCTGCCCCACCGGATCGACGTGTTCTCCGACGGCAAGCCCACGATGACCTCGAGGATCGTGAAGCTGGAGACGAACCGGAAGCTCTCCGACGACCTGTTCGATCCCGCGAAGCTCGCCGGCAGCGGGATGCCGGGCATGACCCCGGGCGGCATGCCGGGTATGCCGAGCCAGGCGGACATGGACGCCATCATGAAGCAGGCCGAGGCGATGAAGAAGCAGATGGAGGCCATGCAGAAGCAGCAGGGCAAGTAGCCGCGGCCCGGAGACGCGACGACCCGCGCCGGGAGGGAGTTCCGGCGCGGGTCCGCTCGTCGGGACGCAATCGCGATCGGTCTACTGCGCGTTCGTCTTCAGCAGGCCGTGCACGCGCTCCACCAGCCGGCCGGGGCTGAAGGGCTTCGTGATGTAGTCGTCCGCGCCCGCCTCGAAGCCCTGCTTCTGGTCGATGTCGCGGGACTTCGCGGAGAGCAGGATCACCGGCGTCTGCGCCACGTCGGCGTCGCGCTTGATCGCCCGGCACGCCTCGAAGCCGTCCATCTTCGGCATCATGACGTCCAGCACCACGAGGTCCGGGCGCTCCTCCTTCGTCTTGCGCACCGCCTCCTCCCCGTCCTCGGCCGTGATCACCTCGTAGCCTTCCGCCCCGAGGCTGA
Organism: uncultured Gemmatimonadota bacterium; assembly: GCA_964471155.1. Taxonomy (GTDB): domain Bacteria; phylum ARS69; class ARS69; order ARS69; family ARS69; genus CAYYFX01. The sequence continues at coordinate 24,564 of CAYYFX010000023.1, forward strand.
AGTCCAGGATGTGGAGGATGTAGTTCTCGTCGTCGACGACGAGGATCTTCCCCTTCTTCATGAGCCTCCCTCTCGGCGTCGCTCGCTTCTCCGTTCGAGGACGCGGACGAGCGCTTCCACGACCTCCGGATCGAACTGCCTGCCCTCGTTCCGGCGGATCTCCGCCAGCGCCGCCTCGCGCGTCATCGACGCCCGGTACGGCCGCCCCGTGCGCAGCGCGTGGTACGCGTCGCACACCGCCAGGATCTTGGCGCCCCGCGGGATCCCGCTGTCGGCCAGGCCGCGAGGGTAGCCGGTGCCGTCCGGCTCCTCGTGGTGCGCCAGGATGATGTCGAAGATGTCCGGCAGGAACTCGATGGACCGCAGCACGCGCGCGCCCTCCTCCGGATGCCGGCGGATCATCTGCCGGTCCTCCGCGGTGAGCGCCGCCGGCTTCTTGTACGTGCCCTCCGGCAGCCGGGTCATCCCCACGTCCCGCAGGATGGAGGCGTAGTGGATGCGCGCCGTCTCCTCCGGATCCACGCCCAGCTCCGAGCACACGTCCACGACCAGCCGCGAGAACGGGTGCCCGGACGGGTAGTAGTGGCGGCGCACGTCGATGACGCCGCGCATCGCCTCCTCCATCCGGTTCATCGCGTCGCGGGAGTCGCCGAACTCGCGCAGCTTGTTGAGCACGAGCGCCACGCGCTGGCCCAGGATCTCCAGCAGGCGCCGGTCGTTGTCCTCGAACGGCTGGCCGGTGGTCTTGTTCGTGACGTTGATCACGCCGATCACGCTGGAGCGCAGCTTCACCGGGACGGACATCAGCGAGCGCGTGCGGTACTGGTCCGGCCGGTCCGACGGGCCGAAGCGCGGGTCGGTGGCCAGGTCCGGCACGAACAACGTCTCGCCGGTGGCCGCCACCAGGCCCGCGATGTTCTGTCCCACCGCCACGCGCGCCTCGCGGATGGCGTCGTCCGGGAGGCCGATGGCCGCCTGGATGAACAGCTCGTGTCCGGACGGGTCCAGCAGCATGAGCGACACGGACTCCGCGCCCACCACCTCGGAGATCATCTCGATGAGCAGCTCCGGCAGGCTGACGCCATCGTGCACGGGGTCCTTCACGGTCGGCTCGGCGGCCCGGGCGCGGCTCGTGGCCCGCAGCCGTGGCAGGGACACGATGAACCGCGCCCCGTGCCCCGGCTCGCTCTCCGCCCAGATCCGGCCGTCGTGCCACGTGGCGATGCTGCGGCAGATGGCCAGGCCCAGCCCGGAACCGCCGTGGGTGCGCGCGTTCGTGCCGTCCACCTGGTAGAAGCGCTCGAAGATGATGTCCAGCTTCTCGACGGGGATCCCCGGCCCGTCGTCCTGCACGACGAGACGGATCGCGGACGGCTCGCGCACGACGTCCACCTGCACGTGACCCTCGCGGGGCGTGAACTTCACCGCGTTCTCCAGCAGGTTCACCACGAGCTGCTTCAGCAGGTCCGGATCCGCGTGCAGCCCCGCCTCCTCGCCGCTGAGCGGACCGAGGAGCTGGATGTCCTTGCGCTCCGCCAGCGGGCGGATCACGTCCATCGCGTCGGCCACCACGTTCACCAGGTCCACGGGGCGGCACGACATGCGCACGCGGCCGGCATCCATGGTCGCCAGGTCCAGGATGTCGTCCACGATGCGCGTGAGCCGACGGCTCTCGTCCTGGATGACGCGCAGGAAGCGGTCGCGCGTGTCGGGGTCCGGCCGCACCGCGGCGGAGCGCAGCGTCTCCGCGTAGGCGCTGATGCTGGTGAGCGGCGTGCGCAGCTCGTGCGACACGGTGGCGATGAACTGCGCCTTCATGCGGTGCAGCTCGTCCAGCCGCTCCTTCTCGGCGCGCAGGTCCTCCAGGTTGCGCAGGCCCTGGCCGCGGCCGTCGCGGCTCGCCAGCGCGTGCCGCGCGATCGACGTCCAGCGCTGCAGGTCCTCGAGCAGCGACGGGTCGTCCAGCGGCTGCTCCACCTCCGCCATGAGGAAGCCCATGGCGTGGCGCGCCTCCTGCGCGGTCAGGGGCAGCAGGAGGGTGTCCCCCGGGCCCGGGCGGAGGCTCTGGATGGTGCCGCGCGGGATCCAGGCGAAGCCGCCCCACCGCGGCAGCGTGGCGGACCACTCCCGGAACGCCTCCGCGCGGTGCGCGCTCTCGGGAAGGGCGAGCCGGTCGGGCAGCTCCGGGCGGCCGCGCCGGCTCTCGGGACGGACGGACTCCACGTAGCACCCGTCGTCCGGGCGCAACGTCCAGAGCGAACTGCGTCCCAGGCCCGGCAGCCCCGCCACCGCGCCGGCGATGCGGCGAAGCACCGGCTCGCTGCCGCCCTCGCGCACCAGCTCGTCCAGCACCTCCAGCGCCCGCTCCAGCGAGTGCGCGCGGGACTCCGCGTCGCGGATGCGCTCCGTGTCGGAGCGCCGGCGGCGCTCCCGGAAGAGCGCGAGGCCCGCGTGCGCCAGGAGCCGGTGCGTCTCGCCGGGGTCGCCCACCGCGGCCACGACGCCCTCCACGCCGCGCGGCGACTCCATCGGGACCGCCCACAGCGCCGTCTCGCCGGAGCCGGCCTGCCGCACGGCGCCGCCCTCGCGCAGCGCGCGGCGCGCGATCCCCACCAACTCGATCTCCGGCACGGACAGGCGCGTCTCGGGCCCCTCCACGGCGGCCGCGCGCACGAGCTCCCCGTGGTTCTCGACCAGGAAGACGGACCCGCGCCCGACGCCGGCCGCGGCCGACACGGCATCGCGGACGCGCCGCACGATCTCGTCCACGGACTGCGCGGTCTGCAGCCGCTCGGCGTGGACGTCCAGCATCGTGACGGCGAGGCTCCGCCCGGCGGCGCCGTGCAGCGCGCGGATCGACGCGCCCGACGGGGAGGACTGCGCGCTCATGTCGTGGCCCTCCGCTCCCGCACCACCACGCTGCCGGTCATGCTCTTGCCGTAGCGCTTCAGCTCGGAGGCGATGTCCGCGACGCGGCCGATGTGCGTGATGGGCTCCTTCTCGTTCGTCACCACGGCCATGGTCACGCCGAGGGACTTCACGCGCATGATCTCGCCGGAGCGGCGCCGGATCTTCAGGTACCCGCGCTCGAGGTCCTCCGGGTCGAACAGCTTCTCCGCGTTCCTGTCGAACATGTCGATGACCATCCGCGCGATCGCGTCCGCCTTGTCCGGCGTGGTCATCAGCACGAAGTCGTCGCCGCCCACGTGGCCCACGAAGTCGTCGCGGTTGCCCACCTTCGCCACCGCGGACGTGAGGATCTTCGCCATCGTCCGGATGACGTCGTCGCCCTTCGCGTAGCCGTAGTAGTCGTTGAACGACTTGAAGTTGTCGATGTCGCTGTAGATGAACGCGAACGGCTTCTTGGAGTCGATGCGCTGCGTCAGCTCGCGCTCGATGGACACGTTGCCGGGCAGCCCGGTCAGCGGGTTCGCCTCGCGCTGCGACTGGCTCCAGCTCAGCACGTTCTTCACGCGCATGAGCAGCTCGGGCATGGAGAACGGCTTCGTCACGTAGTCGTTCGCGCCGTTCTGCAGGCCCTTCAGCTTCTCGTCCAGCTCGCCGCGCGCGGTCAGGATGATCACCGGGATGTGCCGCGTGCCGTAGTCGCTCTTGATGCGGCGGCAGACCTCGTAGCCGTCCATGTGCGGGATCATCAGGTCCAGCAGCACCAGGTCCGGCGGGTCCTCCTGCACCATCTGCAGGCCCTCCTCGCCGTCCTCGGCACAGCGGACCACGAAGCCCGCGTTCTCCAGCTGGAACTTCAGGATGTCGCGGATGGGCGGCTCGTCGTCCACGACGAGGACCCTGGGCGGCGCCCACACACCGCTCATACCCGGCGCACTGAAGGTGTTCACGTCCCGGCCCATCCCCCTGGAACTGTCCCTGCCCGGCGGAGTTGCGCTCGGTCGGATATCGGCATCCCCCGCCCCCGTCCCGAGTCCCCCCCTTGTGGTGCGGAGATTGGGGCGGTTGAAAACTTCCCGCCGGCCAGGGTGCGGCGGGTCAGGCGGACGCAGGGGCCGGATCAGGCAACGCAAGCAATGGCAAGCGGTTGCAGCGGGACCCCATCACGCCCCCCCGGCGCGCCCCAATC
>CAYYFX010000023.1:28669-44733 GCA_964471155.1 uncultured Gemmatimonadota bacterium
GGTGGGGCGGCCCCCCCCCCCCCCCCCCCCCCGCCCCCCCCAACCCCCCCCCCCACAACTCACATGACACGCGGGCGGGCGTGGCGGGGGCGGGGGGCGCGGTTGGGGAAGGTGCCCAGGGGGAGGCCCGCAACCGCATCCAGGTCGAACCCCGACCGCTCTCCCCGCGCCAGGCGCAGCTTGCCGGCGAAGGCGATCATGGCGGCGTTGTCGCCGCAGTAGGACAGGCGGGGGACGACCAGGGCCAGGCGGCGGGGTTCGCACGCGGCGGCCATGGCGCGGCGGAGGGCGCCGTTGGCGGCGACGCCGCCGGCGATGGCCACGGCGGGGGAGCCGGTGAGGGATGCGGCGGCCAGGGTCTTCTCCACGAGGACGTCGATCATGGCGGCCTGGAAGGAGGCGGCCACGTCGCGCGCGTGGGGACCGGAGGCCAGCTCCGGCTGCCTGTCGAGGGTCACCCGGACCGAGGTCTTCACGCCGGAGAAGCTGAAGTCCAGGGTGCCCTCCTCCAGGCGGGCGCGGGGGAAGTGGAAGGCGCGCGGATCGCCGTCGGCGGCCAGCGTCTCCAGCGCGGCGCCGCCGGGATAGCCCAGGCCCAGCATCACGGAGACCTTGTCCCAGGCCTCGCCGGCGGCATCGTCGCGGGTGCGGCCGAGCACGTCGATCTCCCGGAACGACTTCACGTGCACGAGCAGCGTGTGCCCGCCGGAGGCCACGAGCACCACGACGGGCGGCGGCAGCGCGGGGTCCTCGAGGAACGGCGAGAGCACGTGCCCCTCGAGGTGGTTCACGCCGAGGAACGGCAGGCCGCGGGCCAGGGCCAGCGCCTTCGCCGTGGTGACGCCCACGAGCAGGGAACCGACGAGGCCGGGGCCGGACGTGACGGCGAGCGCGCGCACGTCGTCCAGGGAGACGCCGGCGTCGGCCAGCGCGCGGTCGATCACCGGCAGGATCTTGCGCACGTGCTCGCGCGAGGCGATCTCGGGGACCACGCCGCCGTACAGCTCGTGCACGCGCTGCGATGCGACGACGTTGGAGCGCACGGCGCCGCCCCCGTCCAGGACCGCGGCCGCGGTCTCGTCGCAGGAGGTCTCGATGCCGAGGATCACGTCCGCGGCCCCGGAGGTCACGACTGGCTCCGGCGCGACGGGCCGGCCACCGTCATCCCCAGGCGATCCGGAGCGAGCGACAGGATCTCCACGTCCGGCGGGAGCGCCAGCTCGCCGCGCAGCGCGACGCCGGACGCGGTCGTGTCGGCCGGCGCGGCATCCGGCCCGGTCCCCGCGGCGGACGGCCGGCGCCGCGCCGCGAACCGGATCACGCCGCCGGCCATCTCCTCGACGGTCAAGGCGTACACGCCGGGCTGCCAGTCGTCGGCGTCGATCGCGAGCAGCAGGCTGTCCTCCCGCGCCACCATCTCCATGACGGGCCGGGCGCCCTCCGCTTCCACGATCACCTCCGCCGGCTCGAACACGACGCGCAGCGACCCCGGCGCGTTCGCCGCGCGCAGGACCGTGCGCGGCAGCCGCTGGGTCACGAGCGGTTCGATCGTGATGCCCACGTCCACGGTCGAGGGCGTGATCTCCACCGTCGGGAAGTCGGAGGGGACCAGCCGCACCTCCCGGCGCACGGTGCTCCGCTTGCCGTCGATGTCGATCTCCCGCGTGTGCACCAGGGCGATCTCGTCCACCAGCTTGCGCGGGCCCTTCACGTTGGCCCGCGCCGGGTTGAGGAACGTGCGGCCCACCTGCACGTACCGCGAATCCGGGGCGCCCACCACGGCGGGGACGATGGCCACGTCGCGCGTGACCGTCTCGTCGAACTCCACGGTGACGCGGCGCGGCTCCAGGATCTCCACCCGCGTGACCTCCACGTCCTCGGGCAGGACCACGTCCTCCCCGGCGAACGCGATGCGGTTCTGCCCCTTCTGGAAGCCGCCGAGGTCCACGCGGCAGACCCCGTCGCGGAGCCGGTAGCGCAGGAACTTCCCCTTGCCGTGCACCCGGGCGTGCACCCGCTCCGGCAGCGGCTCGATCGTGGACAGGCCCTCGGGCCGGTTCACGTACTCCACCGGGAAGTCCGCGGTGTCCTCGAACTCGATCCGGTTCGTCACGCTGAACCAGAGCCCGGCCGCCACGACGAAGCTCAGGATCTTGGCGCCCGCGTTCTGCGTCCAGTCTCGCCAGGGCAAGGAAGTCTCCCGGATCCGGCTCCCGCCGGGGAGCGCGGAGCGCGCGTTCGGCGACGCCCTCGTGCTCGACGGCGTCGGGCTCCGGATCGTACTACGGCGTGGCGCCCGCGTCCCCCGGCGGCGCGTCCGTACCCGGCGGCGCGGCCGTGCGTGGCGGCGCGTCCGTGCCGGGCGGCGGGGCCGTCAGGTCGTGCATGGCGTCCCGCACGGCGCGGTCCACCGCGTCGCGGGTGGAGTCCGGCCGGTTCGGCGCCGCGGGCTCGGCCGCGACGTGCTCGGTGGCGACCGCCAGCAGCAGGGACTCCAGATCCGCGAGCCAGGCGGCGCCCACCGGCGGACGCGTCCAGGCGTTCCGGGACCGGATCCTCCGGTCCGCGCCCAGCACGATGTCCACGTCGAGACGCTTGATCCAGCCGGCCTCGGCGACGGTGCTGTCCACCTCCACGCGAAAACCGTCCAGCGGGAGGGCCGACAGCTCCGCCCACAGGTCCGCGAACTCCTCCGGCGTGAGCGTGCCCGCCACGGGACGGACGGTCGCGGGCGAGCGCACCGAACCGCGCAGGCGCGCGTCGCCGCCGAGCGCCAGGATCTCCAGCTCCCAACCCTCGCGCTCCAGGATGGGTCCGCGGCGCTCCTCGAAGCGGACCATGAGCGCCTGCGGGCCCTCGCCCACGCGCGGTCCGCGCTTCCCCTCGGCGGTGGCCTCCTCCGCCAGACGCTCCGCATCGCGGCGGCTCCCGCACGCCGGGAGGGCGAGGACGACCGCGACGGCGACGAGGAGGGACCCGAGCGACGTGCCCGACGCGGACCGGCGCCTCACGCCGCCTCCGCGGCCGGGACCACGTCCGCCAGCAGCGCCTCGAGCGCGAACCGCGGTTCCACGGACGAGGACAGGTCCTGCGTGGCCAGCTCCGCGCGTTCCAGCACCGCTTCCCAGACGGGGGCGGGCCGCAGCCCGGCCAGCTCGTCGAGGAGCGCGTCGTCCAGGCCGGACAGGCGCGGCACGTCGGCCGCGGACACGGCCAGCGCCAGGTCCCGCGCGCCCAGCGCCAGCAGATCCAGCAGCAGCCTCACCTCGTCGCGGCGGGCGTCGCGGCCGTCCACGCCTTCGCGTACGGCGCCGGCCAGCCGCTGTCCGGTCAACGCGAGCGCGCGGAGCAGCTTGCCCTCCGCCACGGCGCGGAGCAGCGTCTCCACGAAGCGGCGCCGGTCCGCCACGTCCAGGCCGCGCAGCGCCAGCGCCCGACCGGGGCTGCCGCCGGACAGCACGGCCAGCGCGCGGGCGTCCGCCGGCGCCACGTCCTGCGCGTCCACGAGGAAGCGCTCCACCAGCCCCGCGGGGAGCGCGTCGAACACGACGCGCGCGCACCGCGACAGGATCGTGGCGAGCAGCGCCGAGGGGTCCGGCGTGATCAGGATCAGGAGCGTGCCGGGCGGCGGCTCCTCGAGCGTCTTGAGGAACGCGTTCTGCGCGGGCTCGGTCATCTTGTGCGCGTCGTCCACGACCGCCACGCGCCAGCCGCCGCCGGACGTGCGCGCGAGCAGCGTGGCGATGGCGCGGAAGTACTCCCCGTCGCCCTTCCCGTTCACCAGCTCGATGCCCAGGTTCCGCCGGTAGAACACGCGCGACGTCCCCGCGGAGAAGAGCGCCCGCGCCACGGCGACCGCCGCCGGCGTCCCCTTCCGCGACCGGTCCAGCGACGCCAGCTCCTTCTCGAGCACGTCGGCGAAGGGGATGCCGCGCCGGCCGAGCAGCTTCTCGGGGTTCCGCCGCACCAGATCCACCACGTCCGGTCCGCGCCCCGCCGCGACGCCCTCGATCCAGCCTTCCTCGGCCAGCACGGCGTACGCCGCGAGCAGGCCCTCCTCGTCCAGGTCGTCGCGCAGCAGGTCCCCGCGCCGCACCGCGCACGGCGCCTCGACGTCCACGTACAGGGCGAAGCGGTCGTGCGCGCCGCGGTCGAAGCGGGCCGCGTCCTCCGCGTCCCCCGAGGTCACGAGCGCCCGCGCCAGCTCGAGGGCGAGCGTTCGCTTCCCGCATCCCTCCGGCCCGGTGAACAGCAGCGCGTGCGGGAGACGCCCCGCGGCGGCCGCGGCGAACAGGCGATCCCGGATCGGATCGTGTCCGAGGAGCGCGCTCACGCCGCCCTCCGCGCCTGCGCGGCCAGGTCCAGCACGAGCTCCTCCATCACTTCCCCCGCGCCCTCGCCCTCGCCGGTCTTGATGTCCACCTCGGCCTGGCGGACGCGGGCCATCATGCCGCGCAGCACGACGGGGTCGAGGCCGCGCGCCACCTCGAACCGCTTGAACGCGGCGAACGGATGCATGCCGGTCACGTCGTCCGGCCCCTTCCCGAAGAGGCCGTTCTCGAGGCGCGTCGCCACGCGGCTCTGGTAGGCGCGGTAGTCCCCGAACGGCGGACGTCCCGCGGCGTCCCACAGGAGCCGTGCCTGCAGCAGGTGCCGCGTCTGCCGGGTGAGGAACGTCAGCGCCACGAGCGGATGCGTGCCCGAGACCGCCAGGTCCTTCAGCAGCTCGCGGGCGCGCGGTCCGTCCCCGCGCGCCACCGCCTCGGACACGTCCCAGACCGCGTCCTCCTTCGTCTTCCCCACCAGCTTCTCGAGATCCGCCGCGCGGATGCGATCGCGGTCCAGGCAGTACAGCACCGCCTTGTCGAGCTCCGCGCGTAGCTGCTCCATGTCCCTGCCGGCCCGCGCGAGGAGGAGCCGCGCCCCGTCGGGGTCCAGCTTCTTCCCCTCCTCCGCCGCCTTCTCGCCCAGCCAGTGCAGCAGGTCGTCGTCCTTCTGCTCGTTCAGCTCCAGCACGACGCCGCGCGCCGCGAGCCCCTTGTAGCCGCGCACCCGCTTGTCCGGCTTGTCCCCCGGCGTGTCCCCGAGCGACGCGAACACCACGGCCGAGCCCGGGCCGAGCCCCGTGTCCAGGAGGGCGAGGAGCCGGTCCGCCGCGTCGCCCGCCAGCAGCGGGGCGAAGCTCCGGATCACCGCCACGCGCGCGGAGGCGAACAGCCCGAGGGAGAGCACGGGGTCCAGCGCGGCGTCCGGGGTGAGCCCGGCCGCGTCCACGCGCACCAGCTCCGCGCCGGCGCCTTCCGCCAGCGCGCGCGCGATGGCATCCGCCGCCGTGCGCACGAGGTACCGCTCCGTGCCGTGCACGAGGTAGATGGACTTGCCGTCGCCCTTGCGGATGGAGCCGAGCTCCTTGGCCAGCTCGCGGGCGCCCTGGATCGGCATCGGCCCTCCGGGAAAGAAACCGGCGAATGATACCGGATGGGCGCACGCCGTGTCGCGGGCGGCGACGCTCCGCCGCCGCCCGCGCCCCTCAGCCGGTGAGGACGAACAGCGGCTTCCCGCCGAAGCTCTCGTAGATGGGGCGGAGCCGGTCCGTGTTGTAGTGCCGCCCCACGTCGATCATCTTCTTCTCGCCCACCACGCGGTCCACCGGGACCCGGTCGTACCGGCCGTGGTTCAGGCACACGAGGAGACCGGTCTGGTTCGCCAGGATGAGGTCCAGCGCCAGGTTCCCGAACACCATGGGCACGATGGAGTCCAGCGCGTCCGGATCCCCGCAACGCACGAGGTAGCCGAGCCGCTGGTTCAGCACGTTCACGCGCCGCCCCTCGTTGTGCGCGGGCGAGCGCTCCTTCAGGAGCGCCGCCACCTTGTCCCCGATCCCGCCCAGCTTGCGGTGGCCGAACATGTCCTTCTCGTCCCCCTCGAAGGACATGCTCTCCGCGCCCTGCACCACGGCGCCCTCCGACACGAGCACGACCGAGTAGTGGCTGGGGTGGCGGTCCCGGTCCATGCTGAGCAGGCCGCAGAGGCGATCGATGTCGAACGGATGCTCCGGGATGACGCAGCGGTCCGCCGCGCCGGCCATCGTGGGAAGCAGCGCGGTGAAGCCCGCGTACCGTCCGAAGACCTCGATCACCAGGAACCGCTCGTGCGAGCCGGCGGTGGTGCGCAGCCGGTGCGTCAGCTCGATCGTGCGCGTGACGCACGTGCTGAACCCGATGCAGTAGTCCGTGCCGGGCACGTCGTTGTCCATGGTCTTCGGGATGGCCACCACCTTCACGCCCTCCTTGTGCAGGCGCACGCCGTAGCTGAGCGTGTCGTCCCCGCCGATGGGGATGAGGTAGTCCACGCCGAGGAACTCCAGGTTCCTCAGCACCTCGGGCGTGAGGTCGTTCACCTCGTCGGCGTAGGTTCCGGCCAGGTGCGGCGGGAGGTTCACGTGCGGCACGTGGCTGGGCCGCGTGCGCGACGTGTGCAGGAACGTGCCGCCGGTGCGCCCGGCGCGGTTCACGATCTCCTCCGTGAGGACCTGCACGCAGTCCGTGTTGTCCGCGTCGTTGTCCCGCACCAGCTCCACCAGGCCGGCCCAGCCGCGCTTGATGCCGATCACGCGGTAGCCTTCGCGCACGGCCCGCACCGTGACGGCGCGAATGGCCGGGTTGAGCCCGGGGACGTCGCCGCCCCCCGTCAGGATCGCGATCGTCTTCGCCATGGCCCGTCCTCCGCCCTAGGGCGTCTTCACCCGCAACCGCTGTCCCGGCCGGACCGACGCGTCGTCGATCCCGTTCGCCGCGCGCAGCGAGTCCACGCTCATGGAGTACGCCTGCGCGATCTGCACGAGGGACTCCCCGCGCGCCACGGTGTGCATGCGCCAGCCCATGCGCGGGATCTCCACGTCCTCGCAGTACCGCACGATCCCCTCCGCCAGCGCGGCGACGAAGGCGTCCCGGTTCTCCTTCGACTTCGCGAAGCGCACGTCATCCCGGTTGGACAGGAACGCCACTTCCACCAGCGCCGCCGGGATGAAGAGCTGCTTCAGCACGGCGAAGCCGGCCTGCTTCACCGGCCGGGTCTTCACGTTCCGGAGCTTCGCCACCTCGTCGTTCATGCTCACGGCGAGGCGCTGGCTGCGCTCCACGGTATCCGATTGCCGCAGGTCGACAAGCATCCGGGCGAGGTTGTCCGAGGACCTCGTGTCGGCCGGCGGGAGGCCGCCCACCAGGTCGGCCGAGTTCTCCACGTCCTCCAGCTCCCGGGTGGCCCGGTCGTCCGCCCCCTTGAGGGACACGAAGAAGATCTCCGTGCCCCGCGCCTGGGGGGACGGAGCGGCGTTGAAATGGACGCTCACGAAGAGGTGCGCCCCCTTCTCCTCCGCGATCTGCCGGCGCTTCCCGAGGGGCACGAAGTAGTCCCCGGTGCGCGTCAGGGCCGCGCGGAAGCCGGGGTGGCGTTCGATCGCCGCCGCCAGCGCCTTGGAGAAGTCCAGCGCGAGGTGCTTCTCCTTCAGGCCGTCCGGGTTGCGGCGGCCGGCGTCCTCGCCGCCGTGGCCGGGATCCACCATGACGAGGAAGTCGCCGATCGTCTCCGGGCCGATGCGGCGCTCCACGCGCGGCCGCGGCTCCGGGATCCCCGGAACGCTGCCGGCGGCCGCGGGCCGCTTGACGTCCAGGACCAGCCGGTCGGGCTTGTCCTCCACGCGCTCCAGGGCGAAGACGTCATAGCGAGCGGTCAGCTCCAGGTCGAGCACGATGCGGCCGGGTTCCCCGGGCTTCGCCGGCGGGCCGAAGCGGATGCGCTGGACGAGCCCGTCGCCCACCTCGATGGGGGCGGCGTCGAGCCGGAAGACCGCGTCGTCGATGTCCACGACCACGCGCGGCGGGGTGTCGAGCGCGAGGTGCCGGTAGGACGCCGCGCCGGAGAGGTCCACCACGATCCGCGTGTGGTCCGGCGCGGACCAGAAGCGGACCGCCTGGACCTCGGTGGCCGGCGCCGGCGTGGCGGCGGCAGCGGCGAGGGCCGTGGCGAGGAGGATCGCCGGGATGCGGGCGGGAAGCCGGTGGACGGTCAACTCGGGGGTCTCCGCGGGATGCCGGGACGGACGTGCACGGCGTCGAGGGAAGCCTAGGAACCGCGCGGAGGAGGTGTCAAGGCGCGCTCTCGGGTCCGTCTACCCGCGGGAGGGCGCGCCGGTTCCGCAGGCACGCCCGGACGGCGCCGCCGCGGGCAACCGGGTCCGCTTTCGGCCGCCGCGCGCGGGCCCCTTGGGGTAGTCTCCGCGGTTTCCCGGGGGCGCCATGAACGCCGCGATCGATACGACCCACCCGAGCCGCTTCCGGATCGCGGCCGCCTTCCTGGCGGTCTACGTCATCTGGGGCTCCACCTACCTCGCCATCCGCTTCGCGGTGGAGACGCTTCCCCCGCTCCTGATGGCGGGGGTGCGGCACTTCGTCTCCGGCGTCATCCTCGTGGCCTGGGTCGCGCGCTCGCGCGCCATCCGGCCCACGCGGGAGCAGTACCGGGACGCGGCGATCGTCGGGCTCCTGCTGCTGCTCGGGGGCAACGGGCTCGTGACGTGGGCGGAGCAGTGGGTGCCGTCCGGCCTCACCGCGCTGCTCGTGGCCACGGTGCCGCTCTGGATGGCGCTCCTGAACGGCGTGATCGACCCCGCCACGCGGCCGCACGCGCGCGGCTGGGCCGGGATCGCGCTGGGGCTGGGCGGCGTGGCGCTGCTGGTGGAGCCGCGCGGCGAGCTGGCCGCCGACGCGCGCACGCTGGCCGGCGCGTTCGGCGTGATCTGCGCGGCGCTGCTCTGGGCCACGGGCTCCGTGTACTCGCGCCGGGCGAAGCTGCCGCGCGACCGGCTGCTCTCCACGGGGATGCAGATGCTCTCCGGGGCGCTCGGGCTCGCCCTCGCGGGGCTGCTGGCCGGCGAGGCGGCGCGGGTGCACGTGGACGCCGTGTCGATGCGGTCGTTCCTCGCCCTGCTGTACCTCATCGTCTTCGGCTCGATCGTGGGCTTCACCGCCTACGTCTGGCTGCTGCAGGTCGTGTCGCCCTCCAAGGTCGCCACCTACGCGTTCGTGAACCCGGCGGTGGCCGTGCTGCTCGGCGTGACGCTCGGCGGGGAGACCCTCGCGCCGCGCACGCTCGTGGCCACCGCGATCATCGTGGCGTCCGTGGTGGCCATCACGACCGAGCGGCGCGCGCCGCGTCCGGCGGTGCCGCGCCCCGGGATCGACCGGGCGGCCTGAACGGGGTCACCGCCCCCGTCGGGGACGCCACCGCGGAAACAGCGCGGGCACGTCGCGCGCGAAGGCCGCGTGTGCCGCGCCGAACCGCGCGCGCAGCAGCCGGTCCTCGCTGCGGATGCGGACGGCCGTGCCCGCGAGGTAGACGGCGGCGGCGCCGGCGACCGCGGCGGGCGTCGCCAGCAGCACGCCGGTCCCCGCCAGCATGCCGAGCATGGCGACGTACACGGGGTGGCGCACCCGGGCGTACGGGCCGTCCGTGACCAGGCGATCGCCGGCCGCCACCGAGGCCACGACGCGCCACTGCGCGCCGAGGACCGCGAGCGCCCGGTCCGACAGGGCGATCGACCCGGCGAGGAGCAGCGCGGCGAGGACCACCACGCTCCACGCGACGGGGGTCGGCGCGACGGCCGGCAGCGCACGGGACGGATCGCGCAGCAGGTACAGCCCGAGGAAAGCCGCGGCCTCGAGCGCCAGCCCGACGAGCGACACGGGATCGCGCCGCCGCCGGGTGCGACGCCGCGCCCGCGCCCGCCACGCGAAGCTCGCGAGCGCCGCCGCCCACGCCGCGACCGCGACCCAGCGCCCCGCCGCCGCCGCGGTCACGCGGACGCCCGCCGGATCTCCTGGATGACCTGGTCCAGCTTCTGCAGGAAGTTCGAGCGGTCCTTCCGGTCGAAGGGGGGCGGGCCGCCGCCGGCCGCGCCCATGTCGCGCAGGTTCGCCAGCAGCTCCCGGGACGCCAGCGCGTCCCCGATGTTGTCCTCGGTGAAGCGCCGGCCGTTGGGGCGAAGCACCGCGGCGCCGCGCTCCAGGCAGCGCGCGGCGAGCGGGATGTCCGTGCAGACCACCACGTCGCCCGCTCCCGCGCGCTCCGCGATCCAGTCGTCCGCCGCGTCGAAGCCGCCCGGGACGGTGACGAGCTCCACGTCGCCCTCGCGCGGCGTGCGCAGGAAGCCGTTCGAGACCACGAACACCTTCCAGGTGTACCGCGCGGCCACGCGGTACACCTCGTCCTTCACCGGGCACGCGTCCGCATCCACGTAGACCGCGGACACCGCGCCCGCCCGCCTACCGGCCCGCGGCCCGGTCGAGGAACTTCGTGAAGTCCCCGTCCGTGGACAGCACGAGTGTCGTCGTGCTGTCCATCGTGGCCTGGTACGTCTCCATCGTCTTCAGGAACTCGTAGAACGCGCGCGAGTCCGGCGAGCGATCGAACGCCTCCGCGTAGATGCGGCTGGCTTCGGCGTCCGCCTTGCCGCGGATCTCCTCCGCCAGGCGGTACGCCTCCGACTGGATCCGCTTCAGGTCCCGCTCGCGCTCGCCCCGGATGCGCGACGCCTCGCCCTCGCCCTCGCTGCGGAACCGGTCCGCGATGCGCCGCCGCTCGGCGATCATGCGCTCGTTCACCTTGGACTGCACTTCCTGCACGTAGTTGATGCGCTTGAAGCGCACGTCCAGGATCTCGATGCCCAGGTCCGACGTGCGACCCTGGGCCTTCGCCAGCACCTCGCGGCGGATCGCCTCGCGCCCGACCTGGATGGAGTCCAGCTGCGCCTCCTCCACCTCGAACTCGTCCTTCGCCGGCTCCCGGTTCGAGATCCGGATCAGCTCCACGAGGTCGTGGTTGGCGATCGCGTTGCGCGTCTCGCCGTCCAGGATGTCGTCCAGGCGGGTCTGCGCGCCGCGCTCGTCCCGCAGGCGCTGGAAGTACAGCAGCGGATCCGTGATCCGCCACCGCGCGTACGTGTCCACCCAGATGAACCGCTTGTCCTTCGTGGGGAGCTGGTTCGCGTCCCCGTCCCACTCCAGGAAGCGCTTCTCGAAGCGGTGCACCTTCTGGATGAGCGGCACGCGCAGCTTCATGCCCGGCGTGTTCACCGGGGCGCCCACCGGGCGGCCGAACTGCGTGATGATGACCTGCTCCCACTCGTTCACCACGTAGAACGACGTGAGCAGGACGAGCGCCAGGACCACCCCCGCGACGTTCAGCAGGCCCCTCATCGCTCACCTCCCGTCGCGCCGCGACCGTCCAGGTTCAGCAACGGCAGCACGCCGCGGATGGCGTCGTCCACGACCACCTTCCGCTGCACCTGCGGCAGCACGACCCCCATCGTCTCCAGGTAGATGCGGCGGCGCGTGACCTCGGGAGCCTGCCGGTAGGCGTCGAAGTACGCCTTGAACCGGGCCGCGTCGCCCTGCGCGCGGTTCACGCGGTCCAGCGCGTAGCCCTCCGCCTCCTGCACGGCCTGCTCCGCCTCGCCGCGGGCGCGCGGGATCACCTGGTTGTACTCGGATTGCGCCTGGTTGATCAGCTTCTCGCGCTCCTGCTGCGCCTGGTTCACCTCGTTGAAGCTGGGCTTCACCGGATCCGGCGGGTTCACGTCCTGCAGCACCACCTGGTCCACCTTGATGCCGGTGTCGTACTGGTCGCAGAGCGCCTGCAGCTCCTGCTCCACCAGCGACGCCGCCTCCGCGCGGCCCACGGTGAGGATCTCGTTCACGGTGCGATCCCCCACCACCTGCCGCATGACCGCCTCGGACATGGCGCGGAACGTCTCGCGCACGCCGCGCACGCGGAACAGGTACTTGTACGGATCCACGATGCGGTACTGCACCACCCACTCCACGACCGCCGCGTTCAGGTCGCCGGTGAGCATGTCGGACTCCTCGCTGAGCCCGGCGGTCGTGAAGTCGCTGCGCACCTCCTGCCCGACGGTGCGGAACCCGAACTCCTCCTTGAGCTGCCGCTGCACCGGGACCTTGATGACCCGCTCCACGCCCAGCGGGATGCGGAAGTGCAGGCCGGGCTCCGAGCTGCGGACGACCTGCCCGAAGCGCACCACGATCCCGATCTCCTCCGGGTCCACGGTGTAGAAGCCGGTCAGGAGGACGAGGACGGCGAGGACCGCGAGCCCGATGCTCCGGAGCGTCCGTCCGAACCCGGGTCCGGGCCGGAAGGAGCGGATGTCGATGGGCTCGCCGAAGCGTCGTTGGTTCATGGGGCTGCCTCCGGCGCTGTCTTGGGGACGAACGGATCACCGGCAATCTAGCACAGGGGCCGCGCGCGGTCGTGGTAGGATGGTCGACCGCGTCCCGACGGAGAGTTACCGCATGTCACCCCGTGCTGCCGGCATCCTCCTCGTCGCATCGTTCGCGGTGTTCCTCGGCGCCGGCTCGAGGCCCGCGCGCGACGGCAGCGCGGCGCCGCGCGCGCTCGTGCTGCTGCACTCCTCGGACGAGCAGTCCGAGATCGCGCCCTGCGACTGCGAGGGCGGGGACACCGGCGGCCTCCCCCGGCGCGCCGCGGAGTTCGCGGCGATCGAGGCCGAGGGCGCGCCCGTGTTCAAGTGCTCCTCCGGGGACGTGTTCGCGTCCCCCGCCGAGAAGGCCACCGCGCGGCTGCGCGAGCTGAAGATCTCGGCCATGATCACGGCGCTCTCCCGCATGCGGTACGACGCCCTGGCCGCCGGCGAGACGGATCTCGCCTTCGGGCCGGACTTCCTGCGCCGGCTGCGCGACGAGCACGGGCTGCCGTTCCTGTGCGCGAACGCGTACGGCCCCGACGGGGAGCGCATCCTGGAGCCCTTTGCCGTGGTGGAGCGGGGCGGCGTGCGCGTGGCGTTCGTCGCGGTCGTGGCCGGGGAGGGCGACGTGCTCGGGCTGCGCGAGATGGAGATCCGCCGGCACCGCATCGAGCTCCGCGATCCCGTGGCCGAGGTCCGGCCGCTGCTGCCCGGGTTGCGCCGGCAGGCCGACGTCGTGGTCCTGCTCGCGCACGCGGGCGTGGCGGGGTCCGCCCGGCTGGCCGGGGCGCTGGACGTGGACGTGGTCCTTCCCGGGCACCGGCCCACGATCGCGGCCCCGCGCCGCGACGGCAAGGCGATCACGGCCAGCGCGGGCGAGAAGTCGGACCACTTCGGCGTGCTGCGGCTCGAGCTCGGCCCGGACGGCGCGATCGCGAAGTTCTCGGGCGGCCCGGTCGAGGTGCACCGCGACGGTCCGGTGGACGACGTGATCGACGGCCTGGCCGCCGAGGTGGAGGTGCTGGAGTTCCCCGACGCCGTGCCGGACGGCGAGTACGCGGGCGCGGAGTCCTGCCGGGCATGCCACGAGAGCGAGTGGGACGCGTGGAGCCGGACGAAGCACGCGCACGCGTTCGAGAGCCTCGCCGCCACCGACGACTGGAGCAACGCGAGGTGCATCGGCTGCCACACGACCGGCGCCACGGACAAGTCCTTCCTGGATGCGGACTCGATGGATCCCGCGCGGCTGAACGTGCAGTGCGAGGAGTGCCATGGACCGGGCGCGGCGCACGTGGCGTCGCCGGGACCGCTCAAGGCGAACCCGAAGCGCTGCACGGTCTGCCACGACCCGGTGAACAGCCCGGGCTTCGAGTGGACCTCGTACCTGGAGCGCGGCGTGCACTAGGGCCCGGCCCATCGCCGCTGGCGCCCGGCCCCGGTTCGCCTATACTGCGCGCCTCCCCGGCAGGAGATCCGGCATGGCCATCGACGAGACCGCTCCGGCGCCCGGCGCGCCGCTGGCCGCCACCCAGGACCTCCTCCACGCGGCCAAGGCCGGGAATGCCCGGGCGCGCGACGAGCTCTTCGCCCGCTTCCTCCCCCGCCTGCGGCGCTGGGCCTCCGGGCGGCTTCCGCGGTACGCCCGCTCGCTCCTGGACACCGAGGATCTCGTCCAGGACGCTCTGCTGCGGACCTTCACCGGCCTGGACCGGGTGGAGGTGCGCGGGCCGGGCGGATTCCAGGCCTACGTTCGGCAGGCCATCCTCAACCGTATCCGGGATCAGGTGCGGTGGGCGGCGCGGCGGCCGGGCCCCGGCGAGGTGCCCGAGGATCTGCCGGACGCCGTCCCCTCGCCCCTGGAGGAGGCCATCGGGGCGGACGTCCTGGCGCGGTACGAGCGCGCCATGGCCGCCCTCTCGGCCGCCGACCAGGAACTGCTGCATCTGAAGCTCGAACTCCACTTCGAGTTCGACGAGATCGCGGCGATGACGGGCAAGCCGACCCGGGACGCGGCGCGCATGGCGGTGCAGCGCGCGCTGGCCCGGCTCGCGGAGGGAATGGGCCATGAGCGCTGACCCGCGGGCGACCGATGCGATCGAGAGGCTGCTGCAGTCCGTCTGCGACGAGAGCGCCGTGGACTGGGACGGCGCCCTCGCCTCCTCCGGCGGCGACGAGCGGCGCCGCGTGGAGAGCCTGCGCGAGGTGGCGCGCATCGCCGCGTTCCACAAGAGCCTCGTGCGCGCTCCGGAGCCGGCGCGGCCGCTCGCCGGCGGCGCCGAGCCCGCGCGCTGGGGCAGCCTCATCCTGCTGGAGCACCTGGGCACGGGCGCGCGCGGCGACGTGTGGCGCGCGTGGGATCCGGCGCTGCGCCGCGAGGTGGCGCTGAAGCTCCTGCGCGACGACGCCGCGTCCCTGGACGACTCGCCGCTGCTCCGCGAAGGCCGCGCCGCCGCGCGCGTGCGCCACCCGCACGTCGTCACCGTGCACGGGCTGGAGGTGCGCGACGGGCGCGTGGGCCTGTGGATGCAGCTCGCGAGCGGGACGTCGCTGGAGCGGCACGTGCGCGTGCACGGACCGCTGGCGCCGGCGGAGGCGGCGAGGCTCGGCGCGGACCTCGCGGGGGCGCTCGCCGCCGTGCACGAGGCGGGCATCGTGCACCGGGACGTGAAGCCGGCGAACGTCGTCCGGGATGCCGAGGGCCGCTGGGTGCTGGCGGACTTCGGGCTCGGCACCACGCTGGAGGACGCGGCCGGGCCGTCGATCCGGCCGTCGGGGACGCCCCTGTACATGGCGCCGGAACTGCTGGCCGGCGGGAACGCGGACGAGCGCACGGATCTCTACGCGCTGGGCATGCTCGTGCGCTTCGCCCTCGTCGGGCGGCACGCGTTCGAGGATGCCGCGGACCTCGCGGAGCTGAAGGCGCGGGCGGCGGCGGGGCCGCCGCCGGTGCGGGACGAGCGCGAGGGCATCCCGGCGGCACTCGCCGCGGTGGTGGACCGCGCCACGCTGCCCGCGCGCGCCGACCGGTACGGGCGGGCGGCGGAGCTGGCGGAGGCGCTGCGCGGTGCGGGGGCGGCCGGCGAAGGGCCGCGGCCACGCCCGGTCGCGGCGCCGTCGGTCTGGGCGCGCGCCGCCCTCCTCCTCGCGGCTCTCGTTCTCCTCGCGGTGTTCGCCGCGCGCGCGCCGTGGCGCCCGTTCGCCCCGCCGCCGCCGGCGCCCACGACGCCCACGGCCTACGGCGTGGAGGCGGCGCTCGTGCTGCGGACGGACGGCGGCTCCGTGCGGCTGGCCAGCGGCGACCGGGTCGAGCCCGGGGACCGGCTGTCCCTGGAGCTGCTGGCCACACGCGCCGTGTACGCCTACGTCATCAACGAGGACGAGCGCGGCGAGGCGTACCTGCTCTTCCCGCAGCCCGCGTTCGACCTGAAGAACCCGCTGCCGCCGGACTCGTCCCTCGTGCTGCCCGGAACGATGGCCGGGCGGGAGAACGCGTGGACGGTCACGAGCGCGGGCGGGCGCGAGCACTTCCTCATCGTCGTGAGCCCGGAGCCCGTGGCGGAGCTGGAGTCCGATCTCGCGGCGCTCCCGGCGCCGTCGCCCGACCGCCCGGTGCAGTACGCGGCGCTCGGCGAGGCTTCGCAGGCGCGGTTGCGCGGCGCGGGCGGGTTGAGCGAGGTGCCGTCCGCGTCCTCCGAGGGCGTCATCGAGCGGTACCGCGCGCTCGGCGGCCGCGAGGACGACGTGACCGGCGTGTGGGTGCGGCACGTGGTGCTGGAGAACCCGGCCG
>CAYYFX010000024.1:0-43158 GCA_964471155.1 uncultured Gemmatimonadota bacterium
GGCGGGCTCGGGCGGCGCGGGCCGGGGGGCCGGCCGCGGCGGCTCCGCGCCGGGACGCAGCACGGCGGGGCCGGGCACCTCCACCGCCCAGGAGTCCCCGGTGGCCGGGTCCAGGAAGCGGTGCACGTTGTGCGCGTCCTCGGGGCGGCGGCCGATGCGGATCAGCCCGCCGCGCCCGGCCACGCCGTCCAGCAGGTCGCCCACGCGCCGGGCCACCTCCACCAGGTCCGGGATGCCCAGGATCTCCTCGGCGCGCCGCCGCTCGGACAAATGCAGGAGCCGGCCGGCCAGGATCCGGCGCAGCAGGTCGTGGTAGGTCAGGCGTTCCTTGCGCATGGGGGGACGGCGGCTCTCGAGTCGGTGGCGGCAGGGTGCGGACCGTCGGTGTGTCCGGATCGTACCGGGCACGGCGGCGCATGACAAGCCGGCCCGCCCGCGCGCGCGGCGCGAACGCCCGCGCGTGGTACCGTGGCGGGAGTCAAGGCCCGGGGACGGCGTGCCGAATCGACGGACGCCGCCCCCGCGGCGCGGGGCGAAGGGACGGGCGATGCGCTGGAAGACCGACTGCCGCTTCTTCGAGGGGGAGCGGCCGTGCGTCCACAAGCGGGAGTGCGAGGGCTGCGACCTGTACTCGCCGATGGGGCGCCGCGTACTCGTGCTCAAGCTCGGCGCACTCGGCGACGTCCTCCGCACCACGCCGGTGCTCGACGCGCTGCACGCGTCCGGCCCGGTGCACGTGACCTGGGTGGCCGGCGCCCCCGCGGCGCCGCTGCTCGCGGACCACCCGCGCATCGATCGCCTGCTCACGCCGGGCTACGAGACCTCCGAGCGGCTCGGCGCCGAACGCTTCGATCTCGTCCTGTCGCTGGACAAGGACCCCTGGTCCACCGCGCTCGCCACGCGCGTGCTCGCGGCGGAGCGGCGCGGGTTCGGCCGCGACGCGAACGGCTCGCTCGTGCCGCTGCATCCGGCGGCGACGTACGCCTACGACCTCGGGCTGTCGGACCGGCTCAAGTTCCACGAGAACACGCGCACGTACCAGGACGTGATCTTCGAGGCGTGCGGGCTGCCGTGGCGCCGGCAGGAGTACGACGTGCCGGCGGTGCGGGAGCGCGCGGCGGCGGGCCGCGAGATCCTGCGCGCGGCCGGCGTTGCCGGGCGCTCTGGGCCGCTCGTGGGGCTGAACACGGGGGCCGGCGGCATCTTCGCGAACAAGGCGTGGACGATCGACGGGTACGCGGAGCTCGCCGGGGGCCTTGCGCGCGACGGCGCGCGCGTCGTGCTGCTGGGCGGGCCGGACGACGCGGCGCGGAACGCCGCGATCGCCGCGCGGGCGGGCGGCGCCGCGCGGCCCACGGGCGAGCACGCCCTGGCGGACTTCGCCGGGCTGGTGGCGTGCTGCGATCTCGTGGTCACGGGCGACACGCTCGGCATGCACCTGGCCATCGCGGCCCGGGTGCCGGTCCTCGTGCTGTTCGGGTCCACCTGCGCGGCGGAGATCGAGCTGTACGGACGGGGCGAGAAGCTCGTGACCCCGATCGGCTGCCACCCCTGCTACCGCCGCATCTGCGACATCCACCCGAGCTGCCAGGAGCTCATCCCGGCGGCGGCGGTGCTGGAGGCCGCCCGGCGCGTGCTGGCGGCGCGTCCCGCCCGGGCCTAGGCCGCGGCTCCGCCCGCACGGAACGGCTGGCCGCCGGGGCCCGGCGCGCATATCCTCGGGATCCCACCGCGCCGCGCCCACGGGAGGACCCGATGCTCCGACGATTCGCCCCGTTCGCCCTCGGCCTCGCCGCCCTGGGAGTGCTCGCTCCCTCCGTCCCGCGCGCCGAAGGCGCCCGGACCAAGGCCCCCGACTTCCGCGTGGCGGATCTCGCCGGCGAGAAGGTCTCGCTGAAGGACGTGCTGGGGAAGGGGCCGGTGGTCGTGGACTTCTGGGCCACGTGGTGCAAGCCGTGCCTGAAGGAGCTGCCGTACGTGGACCGCATCCGCGAGAAGTACGCGGACCGCGGCGTGCAGGTGCTCGCGGTCACCATCGACTCCCCGAAGTCGCAGAGCCAGGTCAGGAAGTACATCGACACGCACAAGTACGGCTTCACCGTGCTGCTGGATCCCGAGCAGGAGGTGTTCCGCAAGCTGCAGGGCAAGGGGTCCATCCCGTACGTGGTGGTGCTCGACGCGGAGGGGTTCATCCGCTACCAGCACACCGGCTACCGCCCGGGCGACGAGAACGAGCTGGAGCGCGTCGTGGCGGAGCTGGTCGGCGAGGCGCCGGGCGGAACGGACGCGGATGCCGCCGCCGAGGAGGCGGCCGCGGAGGGCAGCGCCGGGTGATCCGCCTGCACCCGTTCGCGGCGGCGGGCGCGGCCTTCGCGCTCGCGGCGGTCGCCTCCGCCCAGGAGACGGAGCCGATCCGCTTCGACGCCACCGAGAAACTGGAGTACCGCCGGCTCCACCGGGACGACGGCGTCCGGGAGGACGCCTTCCGGAGCCGCCTCGAGGTCTCCGGGTACCACGGCATCTTCTCCGCGTGGGTCCGCCTGGAGTCGCTGCAGCTCTCGAACGCCACGGTGTACGACCCCTACGGCGAGGCGGACGACGCGGTCACCGCGGAGCAGCGCATCGACGCGACGAAGGTCACGCGGCGCCTGTTCACGGCGCGCACGGACCGGTTCCGCGTGCAGGCCGGCGACGTGTCGCACGTGTTCGGGCGCGGGCTCGCGCTGAGCGTGTTCGAGGACGAGGAGCTGAACTTCGACACGCGGCTGGAGGGCGTGCGGACGCAGGTGGAGGCCGATCGCGGGACCGCGTCCGCGGTGCTGGGCAGCCACGAGGGGAACCGTTTCCGCGGCGTGTTCGTGGAGTCGGCGCCGATCGCGCTCGGCGGGACGCCGGCGCGGGTGCGGGCCGGCGCGAGCTTCGTGGAGGCCTGGGGGGCGGAGGCGAACACGGACATCCGCCCGCGGGAGCAGCACGCGGGCGCGCTGCTGGATGTCACGGCGGGACCGGCCGGGGTGTACGGGGAGTGGGTGGAGCGGAAGTTCCCGGGGAAGGACGGCGTGGGTGCCCTGGGGAAGCCCGGACGGGGCGCGTTCGCCGCGGGGCACGTGACCGTGGCGGGCGTGACGGCGTCGGCGGAGTACCGGGACTTCTTCCGCTTCGAGCACGAGTTCCACGATCCGCCGACCACGCTGCGGCAGCAGCCGTGGACGAGCCTGAACCGCGTGAACGGGGAGGTGCTCGCGGACATCCCCGACGACGACGTGAACGGCACGCTGCTCCAGCTGGACTGGGCGCCGGGGACGTTCACGTCGGTGCTCGGGAGCTGGGCGGAGCTGGACGAGGACGAGGGCCCGGACAGCTTCGTGGAGCGCTACGCCGAGGGGAAGACCACGTGGCGCGAGCGCGTGTTCGTCACCGCGGCGGCGGCGGAGAGCGAGCTCGCGATCGGCACGGCGAAGGAGGAGCGGATCTCGGGGCTCGCGGAGATCGTGACGGAGATCGACGACGTGAACAGCATCGGCGTCACGGTGGAGTGGACGGAGGCGAAGGCGTCGGACGACGCCACGTCCGCGTTCCGCTTCCCGGACCGGTTCCGCGAGCGGATCGTGTCCGTGTCCTGGGGACGGTCCCCGTGGCTGAACCTCACGGTGACCGGCGAGGACACCACGGAGGAGACCACCGAGGAGCGCGACGAGTGGCTCAACGTGCTGGCGGAGATCGCGGTGGCGAACGGGCACGACGTGATCCTGTCGTACGGGTCGGAGCGCGGCGGATGGAAGTGCACCGGCGGCGTGTGCTTCTTCGAGCCCGAGTTCGAGGGGTTGAAGGTCAAATGGATCGGTCGCTTCTAGCCGCGCTGGCCGCGGCGGCGCTGCTGCTCGCGGCGCCCGGATGCTTCGACGAGACGCCGGATCCCACGCAGGGATTCGTGGAGGTCGGCACGGGGGGCGTGCCCGGGGTCGAGGTGATCGTGGACGGGGAGTCCCGCGGGGTCCAAGGGACCGTGGGACCGCTGGACGCCGGGGAGCACACGGTGACGGTGCGGCGCGCGGGGTACGAGGTGGAGCCGCCCGAGCGGGTCGTGCGGGTGGAGCCGGCGAGGACGGCGCGGGCGGAGTTCACGCTGACGCTGGGCACGTCCGGCGCGGTGCGCGTGACGGCGACGGACGAGGTGCGGCTCACGGAGGTCGCCGGCGCGGAGATCCTGGCGGACATCGGCGCGGGGTTCGCGCCCACCGGGGTCGTCACCCCGGGGACCGTCTCGGGGCTGCCGCCCGGGCCCGTGCAGGTCCGGGTCCGGAGGGCCGGGTTCGCGGACAGCGAGCCGGTGACGGTGGACGTGGCGGCGGCGGACACGGTCGCCGCCGGCGTGGAGCTCGGGCCGCCGCGCGCCGTGCTGGCCGAGATGTTCACGTACGTGGTGTGCCCGAACTGCCCGCCGGCGGCGGAGCACCTGGATGCCATGCACGAGGCGGCGCCGCGGCAGGTGTTCGTGCTGGAGTGGCACTCGGTCCGGGGCCTGCCGCCGCCGGGCGCCCTTCCGCTGTTCGACGAGCGCTGGGTCGCCCGCGAGGACTACTACACCGGCGGCCCGGACCCGGGCTGGCCGGCCACCGTGTTCCAGGGGGGCACCGGGCACTCGCCGGTCCTCCTGATCGGGTCCAACGCAGCGGAGCTCCTCGAGTTCGACGCCCGCGCGGCCGCGGCCCTGGCGGCCTGCGAGAACGACTGCCCCCTCGCGCTGGCCGTCGACGGGACGATCGGGACGTCGTCGGCCGACGTGACCGTGCGCGTGAAGTGGCGCGGGGGCGCGCTCCCGGGGTCGCTCCGGCTCCGCGTGGCGCTCCTCGAGAATGACGTGGTGGCGCCCGGCAACCAGCCCACGTTCGGGTTCGTGGTCCGTGAGTTCTCCGATCAGGAGCTGGCGGTCCCGGCGGCGGGCGCCGTGGGGGCCCAGGCGGTTTCGCTGCCCGTGAGCGCCGCATGGGTCCAGGACGCCCTGGATGTGGTCGCCTTCGTCCAGTCGGACGCCACCCGGGAGGTCGTGGCGGTGGGGTCCCTGCCGTAGCCGAGGAGACGGTCACCGTCCCTGACGAGGGAGTCGAATCGTGGACGTTCCCCGTGGTATCTTGGCGGGGTCATCCACCGAACCCGCGGGGGTGTCCATGCGCAACCGGTTGTTCTCGGTCTTCGTGCCGGCCGTGGGCCTGTTCGCCCTGCTGGCGATGAGCCCCACCCGAACCACGGCGTCGCCGGCCGGCCTGTACGAGTACAGCATCGTGCCGCTGGGGTCGGACACCCAGAGCTGGCCCACGATCGACCTGTCCGGTCCGTACTTCTACTTCCTGCTGACGAACCAATCGGCGCTGCCGGACAGCTTCGACCTGGCCGTGGAGAATCTCACGCAGCCGGGCTGGTTCCCGCAGGTCTGCCTGCGCCAGACGTGCTTCCCGACGAGCACCACGATCCGCCTGAACGCGTTCGTGGCGGATACCGTGGGTGTGAACATCATCCCGTTCTTCGACGGGTTCGGGGAGGCCGACTTCCGCGTCACCTCCGTGGGCGATCCCGGCCTCACCAGCGTGTTCCATGTGCGCTTGTATGCCGGGACGGCCGCGACGGGCGCGGATCCGCTCGCGGCGGCGCCCGCGAGGCTGCAGCTCTCGCAGAGCTTCCCGAACCCGGTGCGCAGCTCGGCGCGCATCGCCTTCGTGCTGCCGGCGCGCGAGCGGGTCTCGCTCAAGCTGTACGACGTGATGGGGCGGCAGGTGGCCACGCTGGTGGACGACTCGCTGCCGGCCGGCCCGCACACGGTGGAGTGGAGCGGTCTCCTGAACGGCGGGCGATCCGCCGCGGCGGGGACGTACTACTACCGGCTGGAGACTCCCGACGGCGCGCTGTCGCGCCGGCTCGTGCTGTTGAAGTGATCGTCGTTCGTTCGTCCGTTCGCTACCCCTGACCCGGGTCACCGGGCTACGCAGGAGGGAACCTTGCGCAGGAGCCTGAAGCTTTCCGCGCTCGCGCTGTTCGGGGCCGCGGCCTTCGCGTCCTCGGCCGGCGCGACGACCCAGCGGACCGTCCTCATCGAGGAGCTCGGCTGGGCGAGTTGACCGTTCTGCCCCTGGGCCCGTGCGGCCCTTCGGATGATCGAGAACGACTACCCGGATCCGCAGCAGGTCGTCCACATCGACTGGCACTTCTCGGACTACTTCGTGAACTCGTCCGGGACAGCGCGCCGGACCTACTACGGCGTCTCGGCGGCACCCAGCGTGTTCTTCGACGGCAAGGACAACCAGGTGGGAGCCGGGGATTCGGTCTCCGCGTACAACACCTTCAAGCCGATCGTCGACGCGCACTACGTGGATGCCGCGCGGGCCATCATGACCGCCAGCTACGACGTCAATCCGGTGACCGGGATGGCGAACGTCATCGTCGATCTCGAGGTGACCGCGGGCGACGTGATCAACAACCCGGCGGACTGCCGCATCCGGGCCGCCCTGTACGAGAACGACGTGTTCTACGTCTGGGAGCCCGGGACCCACAATACGAACTGGGACTACATCGGTCGCCTCATGATCACCGAGAAGCCGCTGACGGCGTCGACCGGCGGTCAGACCCAGCAGGTCACGCAGGCGTTCGCGCTGGATTCCACGTGGGCCGCCGGGAACCTGCACGTGGCGGCATGGTTGCAGCGCGATACGAACAAGTGGGTGCTGCAGGCGGCCGAGGCACGTCGCCAGTTCGACTGCATGCTCACGGACGTGAACGGGGCGGTCGCCACGGCCACCGGTTCGGCCACGGACCTGGACGTGGATCTCACGTACACCGGCGTGATCGCGGATGATGTCGTCCTCACGCTGGACGAGACCGGGCTTCCCGCGGGATGGGACGCGGAGATCGTCTGGAACTCGACGACGTACGCGTCGACGGTCACGATCCCGGCGATGACCGACGCGCAGGTGGAAGATGTGATCGTCCGGGTGATCCCGAACGGGACGCCGGGGCTCGGCACGGTGGAACTGGAGGCGCTCCCGGCGAGCAACACGTCGGGCGTGGTGGGGCAGACCCACACGTACCACGTCTTCAACCAGCGTCCGTCCATCCTGGTCGTGGACGACGACACCGGCGCCACGTCCGAGACGCAGATCCAGCAGGCGATCACGGACGCCGGCTACTTCTCCCTGGCGCAGACGGTGGACATCGACGGCAACCCGCCGGCCACGACCATGGACGACTTCGACGTGGTCATCTGGAACACCGGCGAACTCGCCACCCAGACGATCGGCGTGAATCCCCAGGCGGAGATCGAGGACTACCTGGACGGCGGCGGAACCCTGTTCCTCACCAGCCAGGGCTACCTCAACCACCGGGGGATCAACCCGTTCACCACGAACTACCTGAAGGTGTCCTCGTTCACGTCGAACGTGGGGGCGCCGTCGGTGGTGGGCGTGGCGCTGGATCCGATCGGGGACGGGCTGTCGTTCACGCTGAGCCCGCCGTTCACGGACGCGACGGACGCGGTGGTCCCGGGGTCGGGCGCCTTCGCCTGGCTCACCTCGGGCGCCAACAACGTGGCCGTGCGGTACGACTCCGGCGTCTTCCGGACCGTCTTCATGACCGCCCCGTTCGAGGGCCTGTCGGCCCCGGACGCGGCGCTGCTCACGGAGCGCGTGCTGGACTGGCTGGCGCCGTCCACGATCACGGACGTGAACCCGCCGGTCACGGCGTCGGCCGGTCGGCTGGAGCTCTCGCCGAACGCGCCGAACCCGTTCGCGGCGCGGACCACGGTCCGCTTCGCGGTGCCGGACGCGGGCCCGGTGAACCTGGCCGTGTACGACGTGGCCGGGCGCAAGGTGGCGGAGCTGATGAACCGTCCGTTGCCGGCCGGGTCGCACGCCGTCGAGTGGGACGGCCGTGACCGCGACGGTTCGCGGGTGGCCAGCGGCGTCTACCTCGTCCGGCTCTCGGCCGGCGGGGAGACGGTCAGCCGCGAGATCGTGCGCGTGAAGTAGCCCGGATCCCGGGCGGGAAGTCCGCGGGGGTCGCCGGTCCGTCCGGCGGCCCCCGGTTCGTTTGCCGGCCGCGTTTTCGCGGTTCTCTCCCCGGCCGGTTTGCCGCAGAATCCGGACATCGTTCGAGGAGCGCGTGCGGACCGTCGTCTTCGTCCCGACCTACAACGAGGCCGAGAACCTCGAGCGTCTCGTGCGCGAGCTGCGCCGCGTGGTGCCCGGGGCGGACATCCTGGTCGTGGACGACCGGTCGCCGGACGGCACCGGGGAGATCGCGGACCGGCTGGCGGCGGCGGACGCGAAGGTGCACGCGCTCCACCGGGACCCACCGAAGGGCCGCGGCCTTGCGGGACGCGACGGGTACCTGGCGGCGCTGGCCCTGGGAGCGGATGCCGTGGTCGAGATGGACGCGGACTTCTCGCACGACCCGGCGCTCCTGCCCGGCATCCTGGGCGCGCTGGCCGGCGGCGCGGACGTGGTGCTGGCCTCGCGCTTCGTGGCCGGCGGTTCGGACACGGACCGCAGCCTGGCCCGCCGCGTCATCACCGTGCTGGCGAACGCGTACATCCGGATCGTGCTCGGCGTGCCCATCGGGGACTGCAACTCCGGGTACCGCGCCTTCCGCCGCGCCGCGCTGGAGGCGGTGCGGCCGGCCACGCTGACCAGCCGCGGGCCGTCCATCGTCCAGGAGGTCCTGTTCCGCGCGCACCGCGCGGGCGCCCGCATCGTGGAGGTCCCGTTGACGTTCGTGGACCGGAAGGCCGGCGATTCGAAGCTGTCGCTTCGCCTGCTGCTGGACGGCTACGTGATGATCCTGAAGCTCCGGCTCAGGGAGCTGGCCGGAGGGCGGCCGTGAACGCGCGCATCCGCCGGATCACGCTCGGCGCCGTGTTCCTCGCCGCGCTCGTGCTGGCGTTCTTCCAGGTGACGGACCTGGACCTCGGCGGGCACGTGACCGTCGGGCGGTACATCGTCAAGCACCTGCGCATCCCGGACACGAACCTCTTCAGCCATACGGTGCCCGGGCACCCGTACCCCGTGCACCAGTGGCTCGGGCAGGTGATCCTGTTCGGCGTGCACCACGTGGGCGGCACGGACGGGCTCATCGCGCTGCGCATGGCCGTCGTCCTGCTCGGCGCGCTGCTCCTGTACCGGAACGCGCGCAACGAGGGCGCGCCGGTCGTGGTCGCGGCCGGGATCGTGCTGCTGCTGCTCGTGGCCGCGCGCCCGCGCTTCTTCGCCCGCCCGTTCCTGGTCACGCTCGTGTTCCTGCCGCTGCTGCACTCCTGGGTCGCGGCCGTGCGGCACGGCCGGACCCGGCGGCTCTGGCCCATCGTCCCGCTCATCACCGTGTGGGCGCACATCCACTCGGGCGTCCTCTTCGGCGTGCTGTATCTCGGCGCCACCGTCGCGGGGGAGGGGCTGAAGATCCTCATCGCGCGCTCGCGCCCGTCGCGGCCGCCGCCGGGATCGCACGTCTTCCCCGGCTCGCCGCTGGACGGCTGGAACTACCGGCGCATCGTGCTCTTCTCGGCGGCCGCCGTGGCGCTGGCGCTCGGCACGATGGCGCTGATCAACCCCAGCGGCATCAAGCCGCTCGCGCTCCCGTTCCTGTTCTACGAGA
Source organism: uncultured Gemmatimonadota bacterium (assembly GCA_964471155.1). Lineage (GTDB taxonomy): Bacteria > ARS69 > ARS69 > ARS69 > ARS69 > CAYYFX01. The sequence continues at coordinate 9,637 of CAYYFX010000024.1, forward strand.
GCACCGAGTTCCGCCGGATGATCCTGGAGTACCGCCCGGTGCAGCTGGGCGTGGACTGGCCCTGGGAGCTCGTGGCCGGCGCGGTGGCGCTGGGCATGCTGCTGCGCCCGCGCCGCGTGGACTTGACGCAGCTCCTCGTCGTCGTCGGGTTCGGCGTGCTCGCGTTCCAGGCCGTGCGCGAGATCATCACGTTCGCCGCGGCCGCCGCGCCGATGCTGGGGCGCACGTGGGGCTCGCTGGCCGAGGACCTGCTGGAGCGGATCGGGCGGCGGGGGGGGGCGGAGACGGGCGCGCGCCGGGCGGGCGCCGCGGAGGCGACCGTGGCGGCGGCCGTGGTGGCCGCCGCGGGGTGGGCCGGCTGGAAGGCGTCCCAGGACTGGATCTTCCCGTTCGGCCGGGGCTGGGACCCGAAGAGCTACCCGCAGCGCACGATCGACTTCCTGTGGGCCGAGAACATCCGCGGCGAGATCTTCAATACGGACGTGTGGGCCTCCGCCCTCCTGGTCCGCGGCAAGGGCCTGCGCTTCCCGGTCTTCGTGGACGCGCGGCTGGAAGCGTACCCGGAGGACTTCTGGCGCGACTCGTACTACCGCGTGTTGCGCGCGGCCCCGGGCTGGGAGGAGGTGCTCGCGCGCTACGGCGTGGAGTGCGCGATCGTGCGCCGCACGCCCGGGGAGGCGGACGATCGGATCGGCGACGTCCTCTTCGAGAGTCCGGACTGGGGCCTGGTGTACTGGGACGACTGGGCGATGCTGTTCCTCCGCCGGCACGGGCGCCCGCCGCGCAACGCGGAGGTGCTGGAGTCCTGGGAGTTCACCGCGTTCTCGCCGCGCCGCCCGCAGGAGGTCACCGAGCTGCGGGGCGAGGCGCTGGACCGGGCGGTGGAGGAGCTGCTGCGGCTGGTGTCGTGGGATCCGGAGTCCTTCCTGCCGCGGTGGACGCTCGCCGCGGCGCGCACGCGGCAGGGCAAGGGGGAGGACGCGGTCGACCTGTACGCGCGCCTCGCCGGCGACCGGGCGGCACGCCGCAACCCGGCGTTCGACCGCAGCCGCGCCGAGGCCGCGCTCGTGGCGGGGCAGCGCGACGACTGGGCGTACCTGCTCCGGAAGGCCGGCGGCGATCCGGCCTCGACGGGCGAGCGGTTCGACGCGGCGGTCCTCCTGGGCGTCGCCGGGAAGGAGGAGGCGGCCGAGGCGATGTACCGCGAGGTGCTGGCCGCGGATCCCGCGCACCTGGACGCGCGCAACAACCTCGCCCTGCTCCTCGCGCGCGACCGGCGCACGGACGAGGCGATGACCCTGATCGGGGAAGCGCTCGCGCGCGCGCCGGAGGATCCGTACTACATCGCGTCGAAGGGCGAGATCCTCTCGTGGCGCGGGGATCCGGCCGGGGCGCTCGCGGAGTTCCGCCGCGCGCTGGACCTCCTGCCCGCCGGGGATGCGGCGGCGCGGGAGGAAGTCATGCGCTGGATCCTCCGGCTGGAGTAGCCGCGCTGCCTTGCCCGGCCGCGCCGGCCGATGCTACCCTCCCCGATTCCCGCATCGCCGAAGCGGCCGAAAGGACCGGAAGTGGAACAGGAGACGCGCTCCCCCGAGACCCGCACCCCGGAGCTGCCCAAGGCGTACGACCCGGCGTCCGTGGAGGAGCGCATCTACGCCTTCTGGGACGGGAGCGGGCACTTCCGCGCGGACGCGGCGTCGGGGAAGCCGCCGTTCACCATCATGATCCCGCCGCCGAACGTGACCGGCGTGCTGCACATGGGCCACGCGCTCAACAACACGCTGCAGGACATCGTGATCCGGCAGCGGCGCATGGCCGGGTTCGAGGCGCTGTGGCTCCCCGGCACGGACCACGCGGGCATCGCCACGCAGGCGGTGGTGGAGAAGCAGCTCTCCCGCGAGGGGCGCAAGCGCGAGGCGATGGGGCGGGACGCGTTCGTCGCCGAGGTGTGGAAGTGGCGCGAGCACCACGGCGATCTCATCCTCCGCCAGCTCCGCCGGCTCGGCTGCTCCTGCGACTGGTCCCGCACGAAGTTCACCCTGGACGAGGACCTGAGCCGCGCCGTCGCCACGGCGTTCGTGCGCCTGTGGGAGAAGGGGCTGATCTACCGGGGCGCGCGGCTCGTCAACTGGGACTGCACGCTCGGCACCGCGGTGTCGGACGACGAGATCGAGTACGTCCCGCGCCGCGGCAAGCTCTGGTACCTGCGGTATCCCGTGGACGGCGAGCCCGGACGGTTCGTCACCGTGGCCACCACGCGCCCGGAGACCATGCTGGGCGACACCGGCGTGGCCGTGCACCCGGACGACGAGCGCTGGCGGGATCTCGTGGGGAGGACCGTGCGGCTGCCGCTGCTGGACCGGCTCATCCCGGTCGTCGCGGACGAGACCGTGGAGGCCGGGTTCGGCACCGGCGCGGTGAAGGTGACGCCGGGACACGATCCCGTGGACTACGACCGCGGGCAGCGGTTCAAGCTGCCCATCGTGAGCCTCTTCCTGCCGGACGGCACGCTCGGCGAGGTCGCGGGCCCGTACGCCGGGCTCACGCGCGACGCCGCCCGGGACCGCGTCGTGGCGGACCTGGAGGCGCAGGGGCTGCTGGAGCGGATCGAGGAGCTCGAGCACAACGTCGCCGTGTCGGACCGCTCGAAGGACGTGATCGAGCCGCTCATCTCGGAGCAGTGGTTCGTGAGCATGAAGCCCATCGCCGGGCCGGCCATCGAGGCGGTGCGCTCGGGGCGGCTGCGCATCGTCCCGGAGCGCTGGACGAAGGTGTACCTGGACTGGCTGGAGAACGTGCGGGACTGGTGCATCTCGCGGCAGCTCTGGTGGGGGCACCGCATCCCGGTGTGGTACGACGAGGACGGCGTGCCGGCGGCGTCCGTCGAGCCGCTGGCGATCGGCGCGCCGCACCCGGGGACGGGCAAGCCCGTCGTGCGCCGGGACGAGGACGTCCTGGACACGTGGGCCTCGAGCTGGCTGTGGCCCTTCGCCACGCTGGGCTGGCCGGAGCGCACGGCGGACCTCGCGCGTTTCTATCCCACGCAGTTCCTCAGCACGGCGCGCGAGATCATCTACCTGTGGGTCGCGCGCATGGTGATCGCGGGCTACGAGCTGCTGGATCACCTGCCCGCGGAGCAGCGGTGCCCGTTCTCCACCTGCTACATCCACGCCACCGTGCTGGACGGGCAGGGCCGGCGCATGTCGAAGAGCCTCGGCAACGGCATCGACCCCATCGAGATGATCGAGAAGTACGGGGCGGACGCCGTGCGGTACTCGCTCGTGACGCTCACGCGCGAGGGCCAGGACGTGAAGCTGTCGGAGAACCGCTTCGAGCTGGGCCAGCGCTTCTGCAACAAGATCTGGAACGCGGTGCGCTTCGCGCTGGGGAACCTGGACGGCGAGCCGCGCGGTCCCGAGGGGGACGCGCTGGAGGATCGCTGGATCCGTTCGTGCACGGCGCGGGCGATCGCCGAGGTGACCGCGGCGCTGCACGAGTACCGCTTCCACGACGCCGGCGCGGAGCTGTACCGGTTCTTCTGGAACGACCTGTGCGACTGGTACCTCGAGGTGGTGAAGCGCCGGCTCGGCCCGGACGCGGACCCGGCGGACCGCGAGGCCGCGCGCACCACGCTGGCGCGCGTGCTCTCGGTGACGCTGCGCCTGCTGCACCCGCTGCTGCCGTTCCTGACCGAGGAGCTGTGGAAGCACCTGCCCGGCGCGCGGGGTCCGCTCATCAAGGCGGCGTGGCCGGATGCGGGCGGCTTCGCGCGGGACGAGGCGGCGGAGCGGGACTTCGCGAAGCTGCAGGACGCCGTGTCCGCCGTGCGCAACATCCGCGCGTCGATGAACGTGCCGCCCACGACGCCGCTGGAGGCGCGCGTGCACGCGGAGGATCCGGAGCTGGCGCGCGTGCTGCGGGACACGCGGGGCATGGCCTGCGCGCTGGCGCGGCTGACCGGGCTGACCGCGGGGCCGGACGTGACGAAGCCGAAGGGGGCGGCGTCCGCCGTGATCCGCGGCGGCACGATCTGGATCCCGCTGGCCGGCGTGATCGACCTCGACGTGGAGCGGGAGCGGCTGCGCCGCGAGAACGAGCGGCTGACGAACCTCGTGGCCGGCGCGGAGCGCAAGCTCGCGAACGCGGACTTCGTCGGCCGGGCGAAGCCCGAGGTCGTGGACCGGGAGCGGGAGAAGCTGGCCAGCCTCAAGGGCGACCTGGAGCGGGTGACCGCCGCCCTGGCCGATCTCGGCGCGGAATAACCGTCGCGTCGCGAGGGTAACCCCGACGAGCCCCGGGACGGCCCTCGACAGGGGGGCCGCCGCGCGGGAAACTGCCTTACGCCCATTCCGGGAGGAACCTCATGAACGGACCCGCGAACCGCCCCCTGCGCGCCGCCCTGACGGGACTGTGCGCGCTCGCCGCGGGCGTGCCCGCCGCGGCCGACGAGATCCACGTCACCGTCTACAACGGGGACCTGGCGCTGGTGAAGCAGACCCGTCGCGTCCAGCTCCCCAAGGGCGAAGGGGAGTTCTCCTTCGTGGGCGTGCCGGCGCGGATCGATCCCACCTCGGTGCGGCTGGACGGCGGCTCCGGCGGGGCGCTGACGGTGCTGGAGCAGAACTACCGCTACGATCTGGTCAGCCGCGAGAAGCTGCTGGAGCGGTACCTGGACCGGACGATCCGCGTGATCACGAAGCACGACAAGCTGCACGAGGGGGTCCTCAAGACCGCGGCCGGCTCGCTCGTGCTGGAGACCGCCGAGGGCGTGGTCCTCCTCCCGGACGACGAGGTCGCGGACGTCACGCTCCCCGAGCTGCCGGACGGGCTCATCACCCGGCCCACGCTGGTCTGGACCGTGGACAACCGCGGGGGCACGGATCGGGACGTGGAGCTGGCGTACCTCACCGGCGGGCTGAGCTGGCATGCCGAGTACGTGGCGGCGGTGGACGCGAAGGACACGCGGATGAAGCTGTCGGGGTGGGTGTCCGTGGAGAACCAGTCCGGGGCCGCCTACCCGGCCGCCCACCTGAAGGTGGTGGCGGGGGACGTCCACCGGGCCCAGGCGCCCCCGCGGCCGTACCAGATGGACCGCATGATGGAGGCCCCCATGGCCAAGGCCGCCGGGGGCTTCGAGGAGCGGGCCTTCTTCGAGTACCACATCTACGACCTGGGCCGGCAGACCACCCTGGCGGACCGCGAGGTCAAGCAGATCCAGCTGATCGCCGATCGGGAAGTACCGGTGGAGAAGGTCTACGTGTACGAGCCGACGCGCGGGAACGACAAGGTCCAGGTGAAGCTGGACTTCAAGAACGAGAAGGCGCACGGGCTCGGGATCCCGCTGCCCGCGGGCGTGTTCCGGGTGTACCGCGAGGACGCGGACGGCGCGCTCGAGTTCGCCGGCGAGGACCGGCTGGACCACACGCCGAAGGACGAGAAGGTGTCCACCGCGCTCGGCAACGCGTTCGATCTCGTGGGCGAGCGGAACGAGCTGGAGTCGCGGCGCGTGACGGACCGGGTGTTCGAGCGCAAGGTCGAGATCAAGCTGCGCAACCGGAAGGAGACGGATGCCGTCACCATCAAGGTCCGCGAGCATCCGGGCGGGCACTGGACGGTGCTGGAGTCCAACTTCGAGGGCACGAAGGTGAAGGCGGACGACCTGGAGTTCTCCATCCCGGTGCCGGCGGGGCAGGAAGTGGTGCTCACGTACCGGGTGCGGTCGGAGTTCTGACGAGCGACCGGCGGGGAGGCGGGCACGCCGCCTCCCCCGCCGGCGGCAGCGAGGCGCGATGGAAGGCCTGGGCGAGTTCCTCAAGCGCGGCCGCGAGAACGCCGGGATCTCCCTGGACGATCTGGCGCAGCGCACGAGGATCCGCGTCGAGAACCTGGTGAGCCTGGAGCGGGAGGACCTGGACAGCCTCCCATCGGATGCGTACGTCCGGGGTTTCGTGCGGCAGGTCTGCCGCGAGGTGGGCCTGGCCCCGCATGACGGCCTCGTTCGCTACGAGACCCTGCGCGCGCGCGGCGCGCCCCCGGACGAGATCACGTGGGCCGAGGAGCGGGTGGAGGAGACGCCGGGACGGCTGGAGCGCGCCCTGGAGGATCCCGAGCGCGTGGTCCGGATCGCCCGGAAGGGCGGCCGGCTGGCGGCGGGCGTGGTCCTCGCGGCGCTGGTGGTCCTGGGCGGCGTGCTGGCGCGGCGGGCGATGGAGGGCGGCGGGACCGAGGTGACGGCGGCCGCGCCCGCTCCCGCGGAGCGTGCGGCGGCGCCCGCCCCGGAACCGGCGGAGCCGCGGCCGCAGGCGCAGCCGGAGCCGCAGCCGCAGCCCGCGGCGCGGCACTCGGCCCCGGAGCCCTCCCGGGCGACCGTGGACGTGGGCGTCGGGGCTCTGCCGGACCCGGCGAAGGCGGCGCCGGTGCGGCCGGCGCGGGACCCGGAGCCGGCGGACCCTGGGCCGATGGCTGGACCGGCGGCCACGGAGCCGGCGGCCCCGGAGCGGGCAGACCCGGAACCGGCAGCCGCTGGGCCGCAGGAGGCGGTCGCGGCGGATGCGAGCGGGCAGACCGTCCTGGAGCTGCGCGCCAGCCGCCCCGTGGAGGTCACGCTCCTCCTGGACGGCATGGGCGCCGAGCGGCACGCCCGGCTGGAGGCGGGGGAGCGGCGGAGCTGGAAGGCCGACCGCCACTTCGTCCTGCGGGCTTCCGACGGCGGGGCGCTCCAGGTCCTCCTGGACGGACGGAGCCTGGGCCGCGCCGGCGACGACGGCGTCCCCACCTTCCGCACCATCGGCCCGGCCGCGCGCTGACGGCCCGCGGTCCGGCGACCCGGTCCCGCCCCGCGATTCGAGTCCGCCCGGAGACTCAGTCCCGCTTCGACGGCCCGGACAGCACGCGCGCGTAGCACCAGATCGCCAGGCCCCACACGAACGTGAGCGAGCACCCCAGGAAGATCCAGCCGCCGGTCGTCATCGCGCGTCCCCCTCGTCCGGGATCCGGCCGTCCAGGTCCATCCCGGCGGCGCGCCAGCGTTTCGCCCCGATGGCCGTCATCACGAGCAGCGCGACGGCCACGACCGCCACGAAGATCAGCGTGTTCCGGCCGACGATGTCGCCGCCCAGCTTCTCGAGCTCGCCCGGGAGCGTCTGCACGCAGAACCCGGCGAAGACCACGAGCAGGTACAGCGGCGCCACCCAGCGGAGGACGAAGCGAAGGACGTGCGGGATGCGCATCTCCGCCCCGCGGTGCGCCTCGGCGAGCCCGCGGTCGAGCCCCATGATCCAGCTGAAGGCGATGATCTGGAAGGAGGCGAGGACGAAGATGCACACGGTTCCCACCCAGAAGTCCATGGTGCCGAGCGCCGCGAGGTCCTTGCTGAACCAGATCACCCAGGCCGAGCCGAGACCGGCCATGACGGCCAGCACGGCCACGGCCTTCGTGCGCGAGAGCCCCAGCGACTCCTCCAGGAACGCGCGCACCGGCTGCAGCATGGACAGGGAGCTGGTGATCGCCGCGAGGAACAGCATGAAGAACCAGATGCCGCCGACCCAGCGCCCCACCTCGCCCATGTGCGCGAACACGACCGGGAGCGTGTTGAAGCCCAGCGCGAACGTGCCGCCCTCCGTGCCGCCGGCGCCGAGGAACACGAACGCGGCGGTGACCGTGATGAGCCCGCCGAAGCCCACCTCGACCAGCTCGTTCGTGGCGGAGGCGGTCAGGCCGGAGAGGACCACGTCGTCCTTCTCGCGGAGGTAGGACGCGTAGTTGACGATGACGCCGAAGCCGACCGAGAGGCTGAAGAAGATCTGCCCGGCCGCGGCGAGCCAGGTCTTGAAGTCCCCGAGCTTCGAGAGGTCCGGATTCCACAGGAAGCCCAGGCCGTTCACCACGTTCTGCTCCGGCAGCTCGGGGTTCGGCGTGCCGAGCGTGAGCACCCGGATGAGCACGATCAAGGCGCACAGCCCGAGCGCGGGCATCGCCCAGGAGCAGAACAGCTCGATGCCCTTCTCCAGACCGCGGTGGATCAGCCAGATGTTCGCCGCGAACACGATCACCCAGAAGATCACGGCGGGGTCGAGGCCGCCGTGCTCCAGGATCACGCCGTCCTGGCCGATGCCGCTGGCCTTCCCGAAGAAGGCCGAGGAGGCGGCCACGTAGCCCGCGGGGTCCGTGCCGAGATCCAGGCTGCCGGTGAAGTAGCCCCACGCGTACCGCAGGCACCAGGACTCGATGAGCCCGTAGTACATGTAGATGACCAGGGGGATGAGCAGGCCGAGGACGCCGACGTACCGGCCCAGCGGCCCGCGGGTCACCACGCCCATGATGGCGGGCGTGGAGTGGAACCCCTTGCGGCCGCCGTACCGGCCCATGGTCCACTCGGCCCAGCCGATCGGGATGCCGAGCAGGAGGAGCGCGCAGAAGTACGGGATCATGAACGCCCCTCCGCCGTTCTCGACGGCCTGGCCGGGGAAGCGGAGGAAGTTCCCCAGGCCCACGGCGGAGCCCGCGACGGCGAGGATGCACCCGACCCGGGTCTTCCACTGCTCGCCGGACGGCGCGCAGAGGGCGGGGCTCGGCGGATTCGGATCGCGCATGGACACCCCCTTCGCAGGAAGGGGGCATCGTACCAGCTTGCCGCGGGAGGTCCAGCGCGTCCGCCGCCCGGTCGTTCGCGGTTCCGGCCGCCCGCGCCCCGCGGCGTCGCGCGGAGGCGGGATGGACTACCGCAGGCCGGCGACCGCCGCTTCGATGAAGCGCTGGACGGGACCCGGCTGGACGCCGAGCCAGACCACCGCGAGCAGGAGCACGGAGAGGACCGTGCTCGCGGCCAGCGGGATCCACGGAGCGGGCGGCAGGGGCGTGGGCGCCTCGTGGTGGTCCGTGCCCGCGCCCTCGGCCATGGCCACCACGATGCGCAGGTAGTAGTACAGGCCGATCGCGGAGCTCACGGCCAGCACGACCACCAGCCCGAAGAGCTGGGACTCGATCCCCGCGGACAGCACGTAGAACTTCCCGAGGAAGCCCGCCGTGAGCGGGATGCCGGCCAGGGAGAGCATGGCCACGGTCAGCACCGAGGCGAGCACCGGGGAGCGCCAGAACAGCCCGCGGTAGTCCGTGATCGCCTCGGCGTCCCGCTCGCCGTCCGAGAGCACGGACACGACGCCGAAGGCCGCGAGCGTGGTGGCGAAGTAGGCGATGAGGTAGAAGACCACCGCGGACAGGGCGAGGGCGCCGTCCGCCAGCACGGCCACGAGGACGTAGCCGAAGTGCGCGATCGACGAGTACGCCAGGATCCGCTTCACGTTCGTCTGCCGCAGCGCCAGCAGGTTCCCGGCCAGCATCGACGCGGCCGCGATCGCGGACAGCAGGATGAACACGGTGGACTCGCGCGGCAGACCGATCTCCAGGAAGAAGCGGACGACCGCGGCCACCATGCCGCCCTTGGCGACCGTGGCGATGAACGCCGTCACCGGGGCGGGCGCGCCCTGGTACACGTCCGGCGTCCAGAGGTGGAACGGGACCAGGGCCAGCTTGAACCCGATGCCCACGACCAGGAGGGCGAGCCCGGTCACGACGAGCAGGCCGCCCGGCGTGGCCGTGGCCAGTCCGAGCGCCAGGCCGGGGAAATCGAGCGCGCCGACCTCGGCGTACAGCAGCGCCATGCCGAGGAGCATGAACCCGGACGACGCGCCGGCGAGCACGAGGTACTTCACCGCCGCCTCCACCGGACCGCGCGAATACCGCGTGTACGCCACGAGGGCGTACAGCGAGATGCTGAGCGTCTCCAGGCCCAGGAAGAACGAGGCGAAGTGCGTGCTGGCGGCCAGGACCGCGGAACCGAGCGCCGCGAGCTGCAGCAGCACGTAGAACTCCTCGGGGTCCTCGCGCCGCTTCGACAGGTACGCGTGGGCCAGGAGCGCGACGAAGCCCGTGGCCACCACCAGGATGACGAACACGAGCAGCGCGAAGGAGTCCATGCGCACGAGCGGCGTGACCTGGCGCTCCAGCGGACCGGTGGCCGCGGGCACCGCCGCGAGGGACGCCGCCAGCCCGGCGATGGTGGCGCCCGCCGTCAGGCCGTGGCGCCGGTAGAAGGTCACCACCGTCAGCGTCACGAGCGCGGACGCCGCCAGGACCAGGATCGGGAGCATCGGGAGGAGATCGATCAGCTTCACGGCATCACTCGCTCGAGAGCTGCACCGGCGAGGCCAGCTCCTGGATCCGGGTGAGGGAGGCGTCGGCGGCGTCCAGCACCGGCTTGGGATACAGCCCCAGCCAGAGCAGCCCCGCGATCAGGACCCCGAGGATCACCGTCTCGCGCCCGGACAGGTCCGGGAACTTCGCGGCGTTGGCGTTGGGGCCCTGGAACGAACGCTGGAAGAAGACGAGGGTGTAGATGGTGGCGCCCACGAGACCGAGCGTGGCCACGACGGTCCACGGCACGTGCCGCTGGAACGCGCCCACCAGGGTCAGCATCTCGGCGATGAAGTTCCCCATGCCGGGGAGCCCCATGCCGCCCATGGCGATGATCAGCGCCAGACCCGCCATCCGCGGCGCGAACTGCCCGAACCCGCCCATGCGCGCGATGTCCCGGGTGTGGATCCGCTCCTGCAGCAGCCCGACCAGGACGAAGAGCCCGCCGGTGGAGAGCCCGTGGCAGATCATCTGCATCACGGCCCCCTGCAGGGCGAGCTTGTTCCCGGCGTAGACGCCGAGCAGGACGAAGCCCAGGTGGCTGACGCTGGTGTACGCCACCAGTCGCTTCAGGTCCGTCTGCGCGAAGGCCATCACGGCGCCGTACACGATGCTCACCGCGCCCAGGCCCATGGCCACCGGCACGAACGCCGAGGCCGCCTCCGGGAACAGGGGGACCGCGAACCGCATCAGGCCGTAGGCGCCGGTCTTCAGCGTCAGGCCCGCGAGGATGACGGAGCCGGCGGTGGGGGCCTCGGTGTGGGCGTCCGGCAGCCAGGTGTGCACCGGCAGCGACGGCAGCTTGACCGCGAAGGCCGCGAAGAACCCGAGCATCAGCAGCATGGCCACCGGCGCCGCGATCTGCGTGCCGAGCAGCTCCGGCGCGTCGAACGTGAGCACGCCGGTCTGGTCCGCGTGGATGCGCACGAGGGTCAGGATGGCCAGGAGCATGAGCAGGCCGCCCGCCTGCGTGAACAGGAAGAACTTCGTGGCGGCGTAGGTGCGGTTCTCGTGCCCCCAGATCCCGATGAGGAAGTACATCGGGACCACCATGAGTTCCCAGAAGAAGTAGAACAGCAGCAGGTCCAGGGCCAGGAAGACGCCCAGGATGCCGGTGAGGACCCACATCAGGTTGAAGTGGTAGAAGCCCACGCGCCGGTCGATCTCGGTCCAGCCGCAGCCGACCGAGATGATGCCGAGCACCAGCGTGAGCAGCACCAGGAGCCAACTCAGCCCGTCCAGGGCGAGATGGACGCTGATGCCGAGGTCCGGCAGCCAGTCCGCGCGGTACTCCACCGCCCAGTCCGACGGCAGGCCCGCGGACGGGGTGCCCGCCCCGAGCGGGAAGGCCACGACGAGCGCCGCGCCCAGGGCGGCGAGGCAGATCCAGCGGGCGAGCTTCGGGGCGCGGTCGCCCACGAAGCCCGCGATCACGCCGCCCGCGAGCGGCAGCAGGAGGAGCAGGAGAAGGCTCACAGGAACACCGCCAGCGTGATGACCGCGATGGCCCCGAGACCGAGGGCCGCGGCGTACCAACGCAGCCGCCCCGTCTGGATCTCGGCCAGCCCCGCGTTGCCGAACCGCGCCACGGCGACCATGGAGCGGTAGATCTCGTCCAGGAAGTCCCGGCGGTTCAACCGCGCGATGGCCATGACGGGGCGCACGAGCAGCGCGTCGTACAGGGCGTCGAAGCCCCAGCCGGAGAACCAGAACCGGTGCAGCGACCTCGGGAGACCGGGCACGGCCTGGTCCTCGGAGGGCGTGCGCTTCAGGTACAGCGCGGCCGCGATCCCGATGCCGAGGAGCGCCAGGAGCGAGGCGATCCCCTGGAACAGGAGCTCCGTGCCGAGGTCGTGCGCGTGGGCGCCGCCGCCGTGGGGGGCGCCGTGGAAGGCCGCGTCCTGGGGCGCCGCGTCCTGGGGCGCCGCGTGCGCGCGGGAGGCGAACGACGGCGCGAGGAACTCCACGAACACCGGCGTGCCGCCGATCGTCTTCGGCACCTCCACGAAGCCGCCCACGAGCGACAGCACCGCGAGCGCGGCGAGCGGCACCATGATCCGCGGACCGGGGCCGTGGTGCACGTGGGTCTTCGCCTTCCCGAAGAAGACGATGAAGATGAGCCGGAACGTGTAGATCGCGGTCAGGAGCGCTCCCACGGTTCCGGCCGCCCAGAGGAGGGGACTCCCCCGGGGCGAGGACCACGCATCCCACAGGATGAGGTCCTTGCTGTAGAAGCCGGCGGTCACCAGCGGGAACCCGGCCAGCGCCGCCCCGCCGATGAGGAAGACCCACCACACGCCGGGCAGGTCCTTCTTCAGCCCGCCCATCCTGAAGATGTCCTGCTCGTGGTGCAGCGCCAGGATCACGGCGCCGGCGGAGAGGAAGAGCAGGGCCTTGAAGAAGGCGTGGGTCATGAGGTGGAAGATGGCCGCGCCGTACGCGCCCACGCCCAGCGCCAGGAACATGTAGCCGATCTGGCTGATCGTGGAATAGGCGAGCACGCGCTTGATGTCCCGCTGCGTGAGCGCCGTGAACCCCGAGAGCAGCAGGGTCAGCGCGCCCACCGCCGCCACCACCGCCGAGGCGAAGGGGGACAGGTCGTACAGCGTGTGCATGCGCGCGATCAGGTAGACGCCCGCGGTCACCATGGTGGCCGCGTGGATGAGCGCGGACACCGGCGTCGGGCCGGCCATGGCGTCCGGGAGCCAGGTCTGCAGCGGGAGCTGCGCGGACTTGCCGACCGCGCCGCCGAGCAGCAGCAGCGCCGCCGCGGTGGCCAGGGGCGATCCCAAGGGCCAGGCGGCCTCGATCCGCGCGAGCAGCTCCGGGATGTGCAGGGTGCCGTGGTGCAGGAACAGGAGGAACAGGCCGATGGCCATGGCCGTGTCGCCGATGCGCGTGACCACGAAGGCCTTGCGGGCGGCGTCGGCGTTGGCCTGCTCGTGGTACCAGAACCCGATCAGCAGGAAGGAGCAGAGCCCGACACCCTCCCAGCCGAGGTACAGGAGGAGGAGGTTGTCCCCGAGCACGAGGAACAGCATGGAGCCCACGAACAGGTTCATGTAGGACATGAACCGGGCGAACCGCTCGTCCGACTCCATGTACTCCGTCGAGTACACGTGGATGAAGAAACCCACCACGGTGACCACGAACAGCATGACCAGGGAGAGCGGATCCAGCCGGAGCGCCATGTCGGGCCGGAAGTCGCCGACGGAGACCCAGCTCCACAGGACCTGCGTGAACTCGTTCCCCGGCGGGGGGGACGCGAGGAACTGCGCGGCGATGAACACGGCGACGGCCGCCGACACGCCCACGGACCCGGCGCCGATGGCGGCGACCACGGAGCGGGGCAGCCGCGACCCAAAAAGCGCCAGGATCACGAAGCTGGCGAGCGGGGCGGCCGGGGTAATCCAGAGAAGTTCCATCAACCCCTCATCTCGCTGGCACTGTCGGCATCGAGCGTGCGGAAGCGCTGGTGGAGAAGGATCACGAGGGCCAGGCCCACGGAGACCTCGGCCGCGGCCATCGCGAGGATCAACAGGAACATGATCTGCCCGTCCGGGGCGCCCCAGCGCGACCCGGCGGCCACGAAGGCCAGGCCGGAGGCATTCAGCATGACCTCCACCGAGATCAGCATGAAGATGAGGTTGCGGCGCACCAGGAGCCCCGTGAGCCCCAGGGCGAACAGCAGGCCGGCCACCGTGAGGACCGCGTTCAGGGGGATCGGCGTCATGGGCTCACTTCCCCGCGCGCCGTCTCCTTGCGGCCCAGGTGGTACGCGCCGACCAGGCCGGCCAGCAGGAGCATCGAGGCCAGCTCCACCGCGAGCACGTACGGGCCGTACAGCGCGATGCCCACGGCGCGCGGCCCCACCTTCTCCGCGCCGGTCATGACCGGCGCGCCGGTGCCGAACACGTAGGCCAGCTCCGCCGCGAGCACGAGCGCCAGGATCGACGGTCCCACCCACATGCCGGGCGACAGCCGCGTCCTCTCCTCCTCCACGCTGCGATGCCCGAGGTTCAGGAGCATCACGGCGAACAGGAACAGCACGATGATGGCGCCCGCGTACACGATGACCTCGATCGCGGCCACGAAGGGCGCGCCGAGCAGCAGGAAGAGGAGCGCCGCCGCGAACAGCGACACGACGAAATACAGCAGGGCGTGCACCGCGTTCGCGCGACTGATCGCCAGGATGGTGGCGAGCACCGCGACCGCCGACGCCACGTAGAACAGCGCGGTCACTCGGAATCCTCCCTGCGGAACCTCACGGCAACAGGCTCCGGACGTCCACGGGCGGGGTCTCGTTCTCGGCCTCGCCCTTCGCCTTGCCGCCCACCGCCAGCCCGGCCACGCGGTAGAAGTTGTACCCGTGGTACTTGCCGGGGCCGGAGATGAGCAGGTCCTTCTTCTCGTACACCAGGTTCTCGCGGCGGTACTCGCCCATCTCGAAGTCCGGCGTGAGCTGGATGGCGTACGTGGGGCACGCGTCCTCGCAGAAGCCGCAGAAGATGCACCGCGAGAAGTTGATGCGGAACTCGGCGGGGTACCTCCGGCCGGTCTCGTCCTCGGTGGCCTGCAGGGCGATGCAGTCCACGGGGCACGCCACCGCGCACAGGTAGCAGGCCACGCAGCGCTCCTGCCCGTCGGGATCGCGCGACAGGATGATGCGGCCGCGCCAGCGCGGCGGCAGGTACGGCTTCTCCTCCGGGTACTGCACGGTGATCTTCTTCGCGAAGATCATCATGAAGACCTTCCAGAGCGAAGCGAGAATGCTCAGCATCGGCCGTACGCCTCCCCGTTCATCGCGTGAGGATCCACGCGCCGGTGGCCAGGAGGTTCACGAGCGTGAGCGGCAGCATGATCTTCCAGCCGATCGCCATGAACTGGTCGTAGCGCGGGCGCGGCAGCGCCGCCCGCAGCAGGATGAAGAAGCAGATGAACAGCATGGTCTTCAGGAAGAACCATGCGGGCGGGGGCAGGAACGCCGGTCCCAGCCAGCCGCCGAGGAACAGGAGCGCGAGCATCGCGGACACCAGGATCATGCCCAGGTACTCGCCCAGGAAGAACATGGCGAACTTCATGCCGGAGTACTCCGCGTGGTACCCGGCCACCAGCTCGCTCTCCGCCTCCGGCAGGTCGAACGGCATGCGGTGCGTCTCCGCGAGCCCGGCGATCATGAACACCACGAAGCCGAGGAACTGCGGGAGCACGAACCACCCGTCCTGCTGCGCGGCCACGATGTCCCCGAGCCGGAAGGACCCGGACAGCATGACCACGCCCACGAGGGAGAGGCCCATGAAGACCTCGTAGCTGATCATCTGCGCGGCGGACCGCATGCCGCCCAGGAGCGCGTACTTGCTGTGGGACGCCCAGCCGGCCAGCACGACGCTGTAGGCGCCCATGGAGGACATGGCCAGGAAGAACAGGATGCCCACGTCCAGGTCCGCCACGACGAAGCCGGGCGCCATCGGGATGATGGCGAAGGACATCAGCGTGCTGAGCACGATGATCATGGGCGCGAGCACGAACACCGGGCGGTCCGCGAAGGGCGGCGTCCAGTCCTCCTTGGCGAGCAGCTTCAGCATGTCGGCCACGACCTGCAGCAGGCCGAACGGGCCCACGCGGTTCGGGCCCCAGCGCTCCTGCCAGTAGGCCAGGAGCTTGCGCTCGATGTAGATGAGCGCCGACGCCAGGCCCATCGAGGCGCCCAGGACGACGGCCATGGCGAGGACGGACTGCACGAGCGGGGTCATGGTCATGACTTCGCGATCCTCGCCCACGCGGGCACGGGGACGACCGGGACGCCGGGGACACCCGCCGGGAGGCCGCAGACGCCGCGGGGCATGCCGGGCACGATCCGGACGGGCAGCTTCGCGGCCACGCCGTCCGCGGTGACCGAGACCTCGGCGCCGTCCGCGACGGGGAGGGCGGAGGCGTCCTCCGGCCCGAGCGCCAGCGCGGGCTTGCCGGCCGCATCCGCGATGCCCGGCGCGAGCGCGCTGAGCTCCTCGGAGCCGAAGATCCGGTGCACGGGGACGACCAGCCACTCGCCGGCGCGCGGCGCGAAGGCCTCCGGGACGCTGCCGTACGCGGGGCGCGACCCGTTCGCGCCGGCCTCGATCAGCCGCACGCCCGGGTTCCCGCCGGCCAGCGCGCCGCCCAGCTCCTCCTGGAACCGGTTGAGCGACTGGATGGAGTTCCAGCCCGGGGCCCAGAAGTGCGACGTGAGCGCCGCGGGCGCACGGCCCTCGAAGCCCTCCATGGAGAAGCTCAAAGGCGAGTCCGGATCCGCCGGCGGCTTCGGCTCGTGCACGCCGAGGTGCGCGCGCATGGCGGTGCGGCCGCTGAACCGGTGCGTCTCCCGCGGGATCTTCGCGCCGCCGAAGCGGGCGGACGCGGGGGGCGCCGCCTCGGGGAGGCGCGCGCACGACGGGACGGTGGCGGCCACCGCGGCGGTGGCGGCGTCCAGGTCCTCCCAGGCGCCCTCGGCGCGGCCGGCGGCACGGGCCACCTGGCCGAGCCAGCGCCACGACTCCCGGATCTCCGTCTCGGGCACGAACACCTGGTAGAACCGCTGCGCGCGGCCCTCGTTGTTCACGAGGGTGCCGTCCGCCTCCGCGAAGGTGCCGGCGGGGAGGAGGACCTCCCCGCGCTGCGCGGTGGCGTGGAGCAGCGAGTCCGCGACGACGAGATGCTTCGCCGCGGCGAAGAACCTCTCCGCGGCGGACGCGGGAACCCGGCGGGTCAGGTCGTTCTCCACGACGATCACGGTGTCCGACCGGCCGCCCTCCAGGGCGGCGAACGCCTCCTCGAGCGGCGGCGCCTCGAACAGCGCGAGGCCGAGGCTGTTGCACTCCGGCACGGCGCAGAAGATCCCGGCCGGCGACCCGCCGCGCGCCGTGCCGGCCGCCCGGGCCGCCGCGGCCGCGGCCGCGAGGACCGCCTCGCTGTGCGCGCCGGTCCCGGACACGATCACCGGCCGCTCCGCGGTCCGCAGCGCATCCGCGACCCGCTTCGCGGCCGCGACGGTCTCCGCGGGCAGCCCCGCGGGCGCCGGCGCCGCCGGATCGAGCGCATGCGCCACGGCGAACCCGAAGCGCGCCAGATCGTCCGGGGCGCCGCGGAAGGTGCCCGAGGCCACGGCGTCGAGCTTCGTGGGCGCGGTGGTGGCCACGAACAGCGGGCCCTTCGCCTCCTGGACCGCGATCCGGAGCGCGACCGCGTGCCAGCCGGGGATGCCCTGCTTCCGCGCGGCCCGGCGTGGCTGGTTCTTCAGCGCCTGCCGGATGGCCAGATCCGCCATCGGCGCGGTGTTCGTGACGTCCTCGCCGAGGACGAGCACCGCGTCGCAGGCCTCGATCCCGCGCAGGGACGGCGCCGGCAGCGTGCGCAGGATGCCGAGCGCCGCGGCCACGAGCCGGCTCTCCGCGGCGGGCACGCCGGCGAAGAAGCGGTCCGGCCCCACCAGCGCGCGCAGCGCGGCGTTGGACTCCATGGAGGCGCGCGGCGAGCCGATCCCGATGGCGTTCCCCGCGCGCACGAGCTCCGCGGCGCGCTGCACGGCGGCGTCCGCCGGCGCGCGCTCCGGGCCGGAGGCGCCGCGCACCGTGGCATGGCGCAGCCGCCGGTCGTCGTTCACGAACTCGTAGCCGAAGCGGCCGCGGTCGCACAGGAAGTACCCGTTCACGTCGCCGTGGTAGCGGTTCCGGATGCGGCGGAGCGTGCCGTAGCGCGCCCCGGGGATGGTGTTGCAGCCCAGGCTGCAGTGCACGCACACCGACGGCGCCGTGGTGAGATCCCACTTGCGCGCGTAATGGCTCTTCAGCGTCTTGTCCGTGAAGACGCCGGTGGGACAGACCTCCACCAGGTTCCCGGAGAACTCCGACTCCAGCGTCCCGTCCTCGTGCCGCCCGAAGTACACGTGGTCGTGCGCGGCGAACGCCTGCAGGTCCTTGCCGCCCGCGTGGTCCCGGTAGAAGTGCACGCACCGGTAGCACTGGATGCAGCGGTTCATCTCGTGGTTCACGAGGGGGCCGAGGTCCTGGTTCACGTACGTGCGCTTCGTGAACCGGTAGGCGCGCATCTTGTGCCCGGTCATCACGGTCATGTCCTGCAGGTGGCACTCGCCGCCCTCGTCGCACACCGGGCAGTCGTGCGGGTGGTTCACCATGAGGAACTCGGTGATGCCCTTGCGGAAGGCCTTCGCCTCCGGGTCGTCGATGGAGATGCGCGTGCCTTCCGCGGCGGGCGTCATGCAGGCCATGACCAGCTTGCCCTGCGTGTCGTTCGCGTCCCGGTACTGCTTCACCGCGCACTGCCGGCAGGCGCCGACCGAGCCGAGCGCCGGGTGCCAGCAGAAGTAGGGGAGGTTCTTCCCCTTCTCCAGGCAGCCCTCGAGGAGGTTCTTCGAGGGGTCGATCTCGTGCTCGACGCCGTCGATCCAGATCTTCGCCATCAGTGCGCTCTCCAGGGGCAGCGCTTCTCGCGCACGTGCCGCTCGAAGTCCTCGTGGAAGTACTTCAGGGCGCTCGCCAGGGGATCCGCCGCCCCGGGCGCCAGCGCGCAGAACGTGTTGCCGGGCCCGAGCAGGCGGCACTGCACGGCCAGGCGCTCCAGGTCGCCCGGCTCGCCCTTGCCGTCCTCGATGGCCTTCAGCGTCTTCGCGGTCCAGGGCAGGCCGTCCCGGCAGGGCGTGCACCAGCCGCAGGACTCCTGCGCGAAGAACGCCTCCAGGTTGTGCATCATCCCGACCGGGCAGGTCGCGTCGTCCAGGACGATCATCGTGCCGGTGCCGAGCCGGCTGCCGACCTTCGCCACCGAGTCGAAGTCCATCGGCGTGTCCAGGTGCTCCGGCAGCATGAACGCCGTGGACGCGCCGCCGGGCAGGAGGCCGCGCAGGCCCAGCCCGTCCCGCATGCCGCCGGCGTGCCCCTCGAGGATCTCGCGCAGCGGCGTGCCCATGGGCAGCTCCCACAGGCCGGGGCGCTTCACCTTGCCGCTGGCGCCGAACAGCTTCGTGCCGGCGTCCGGGCCGCGGCCGAGC
Source organism: uncultured Gemmatimonadota bacterium (assembly GCA_964471155.1). GTDB lineage: Bacteria > ARS69 > ARS69 > ARS69 > ARS69 > CAYYFX01. The sequence goes on from CAYYFX010000024.1 coordinate 28,871, forward strand.
GAGCGGTACCACTCCGGACCCCAGCGGACGATGCCGGGGACGTTGCACAGCGTCTCCACGTTCTGGACGATCGTGGGCTTGCCGAACAGGCCCGAGGTCTGCGGGAAGGGCGGCTTCGCGCGCGGGTTCGCCCGCTTGCCCTCCAGCGCGTTGATGAGCCCGGTCTCCTCGCCGCACATGTACCGGCCGGCGGAGATGTGCATGTGGATGTCGAAGGACCAGGGCGACCCGAGCACGTTCTTCCCGAGGTAGCCGGCGGCCTTCGCCTCCGCGATGGCCCGGCGCAGCCGCTCGTCGGAGAGCGGGTAGCCCCAGCGCAGGAAGATGAACCCGGTGTCCGCGTCCAGCGCGTACGCGGACAGGATCATGCCCTCGATGAAGAGGTGCGGATCCTCCTCCATGAGGATGCGGTCCTTGAACGTGCCGGGCTCCATCTCGTCCGCGTTCGCGACCAGGTACTTGGGGCGGGGGGCGTCCGGCCCCATGGGCACGAAGCTCCACTTCATCCCGGTGGGGAAGCCCGCGCCGCCGCGGCCGCGGAGGTTCGCGTCCTTCACGATCTTCTGCACGTCGGCCGGCGAGAGCTTGCCCACCACCTTGCGGACGGCCTCGTAGCCGCCGGTGGCCTCGTACCCCTTCAGGTCCAGGGGGCCGCGGGCCGCGTCGACGTTCCGGGTCAGGGGCTTCAGCTCGCTGGCATCCATGCGCGTCACTCGTACTTCGCGAGGATCCCGTCGAGATCCCCGGGCTTGAGGTCACGGTACAGGTCATCCCCGACGAACATGGCCGGGGCGCGATCGCAGGTGCCGAGGCAGCAGATGGGGAGGAGCGTGAAGCGGCCGTCCGGGGTGGTCTGGCCGTACTCGATGCCGAGCTTCGCCGCCAGGGCCGCCTTCAGGCTCTCGTAGCCCATGAGCCAGCAGCTCACGCTGTCGCACACGTGGATCACGTGCCGCCCGACGGGACGGCGGTAGATCATGTTGTAGAAGGTGGCGACGCTGTCCACCTCGTCGCGGCTCATCCCCAGGAAGTCCGCGATGTCCGCCACGGCCTCGTCCGACACCCAGCGGCGGTGCCGCTGCACGATGCGCAGCGCCTCGATCACCGCCGCGCTCCGGTGCGGGAAGACCGGCAGCTCGTGCTCGATCTCCGCGATCTCTTCCTGGCTCAGCAAGCCTTCCTCCCCCTGCCCTGGTCCGCGCCCGGCGCGGGTCCTACCGGTCGATGTCCGCGAGTACGAAGTCGATGCTCCCGAGGAGCACGAGCAGGTCCGGCACCATCAGCCCGCGCGCGATCTCGGGCAGCATCTGGACGTGCGGGAACGAGGGCGTCCGGCAGCGCGTGCGGTACGAGTGGATCCCGCCGTCCGACACCAGGTAGTAGCCGCTGGACCCCTTCGTGGCCTCCACGTGCACGCACGCCTCGCCGGGCGGCACCACCGGTCCCCAGCTCACGTTGAGGAAGTGGTGGATGAGCGTCTCGATGTCGTGCATCGTGCGCTCCTTCGGCGCCGCCGCGGCCGGGTGGTCCGCCTTGTACGGGCCCTCCGGCATGTTGTCCAGGCACTGGCGGATGATGCGCATGCTCTGCCGCATCTCCTCGATGCGCACCAGCGAGCGCGCGTACGAGCAGCCGCCCTGCGCCGTGGGGATGTCGAACTCGAACTGGTCGTAGCCGCCGTACGGGCGCATCTTCCGGAAGTCCCACTCCACGCCGCAGGCGCGCAGCCCCGCCCCGGTGAGCCCCCACTCGATCGCCTGGTCCGCGGTGTACGCCCCGATGTCCTTCGTGCGGCCGATGAAGATCTTGTTCTTCATCACCGCGCGGTCGTAGGTGTCCAGCCGCTTCGGCAGGTAGTCCAGCAGCCGCTCCTGGAACAGCTCCCGCCAGCCGTCCGGCAGGTCCTGGGCCACGCCGCCGATGCGGAACCAGTTCGGGTGCATGCGCTGGCCGCAGATGGCGGCCACGAGGTCGAAGCAGCGCTCGCGGTCGTTGAACATGTAGAACACGGGCGACATGGCGCCCACGTCCTGCGCGAACGTGCCGTACCACACCAGGTGGCTGGCGATGCGGAACAGCTCGCACATCAGGATGCGGATCACCTTCGCCCGGTCCGGCACCTCGATCCCCGCCAGCCGCTCGACGGCCATGCAGTAGGGGAGGTTGTTCATCACGCCGCCGAGGTAGTCCACGCGGTCCGTGTACGGGATGTAGGTGTGCCAGGACTGCCGCTCGCCCATCTTCTCGGAGCCGCGGTGGTGGTAGCCGATCTCGGCCACCGCGTCCGTGATCTCCTCGCCGTCCAGCTGCAGCACGATGCGGAGCACGCCGTGTGTCCCGGGGTGCTGCGGGCCCACGTTGAGGAACATGAACTCCGTGTCCCCGGAGCGACGCGTCATGCCCCACTCCTCGGGCTTGAACGTCAAGGCGTCGATCTCCGCGACCATCTTCTCCTCGGGCATCTCGAACGGGCCCATCTCCGTGGCCCGCGCGGGGTGCTCCTTGCGCAGGGGATGGCCCTGCCAGGAGTCCGGCATGAGGATGCGGCGGAGGTTCGGGTGGCCGTCGAAGACGATCCCGAACATGTCCCAGACCTCGCGCTCGTACCAGTTCGCGTTCTTCCAGAGGTCCGTGATGCTCGGCAGGGAGGGATACTCCCCCTGCAGCGCCACCTTGAGGCGGAGGTCCGCGTTCCGCTCCATGGACATGAGGTGGTAGACCACCGTGAACTCCGCGGGCGGCTGGCCCTCGCGGTGCTGCCGGTTCCGCTCGTCGATGGCGGTGATGTCCCACAGCAGGCGGTACGGGCGGTCGATCCCGTGCTTCAGCCAGCGCACGGCCTCCCGCAGGGACGACGGCGGGATCCAGTACGTGGGCACGTCGTCGCGCGTGTCCTGGGGGACCACGTTCGCGGCGCCGATCCTGCCCCGGAGTTCCTCCAGCGTCACCGCGGCGGGCGAGCGCTGCCCGGCGGGCACGACGGGTCGGGTGATGGTGGCCATGCTTCGCGTCAGACCTCGTTCGGGGGACGCAGGATGGTGCTCTTCATCCGCTCGTCCCGTTTCTCGTCGCGGTTCGAGGGCATGTTCGGCTTCACGACGCCCTGGTCGGTCACCCACCAGCCCAGCGGACGGCGCTCCTTCCCGATGGACTCGCGCAGCAGCACGAGACCCTCCAGGAACGCGTCCGGGCGCGGCGGACAGCCGGGGACGTACACGTCCACGGGCATGATCTTGTCCACGCCCTGGACGACGCTGTAGATGTCGAACATCCCGCCGGAGTTCGCGCACGAGCCCATGGAGATGACCCAGCGCGGCTCCATCATCTGCTGGTACAGCCGCCGGATGATCGGCGCCATCTTGATGAAGGGCGTGCCGGCCACGACCATGAGGTCCGCCTCGCGCGGCGTGCCGCGGATCACCTCGGCGCCGAACCGGGCGGCGTCGTACCGGCTGGTGAGCGCGGTGGCCAGCTCCACGAAGCAGCAGGACAGGCCGAAGCCGAACGGCCACACGGAGTTCTTCCGGCCCCACGCGATCATGTCGTCCAGCCGCGCCATCACCAGCGAGCGCTGCACCATCTCCTCGGGGACGGACCGGGGCGCGGGGATCTCCGTGCCCGGGGCGACGAGACTCGGGGCCTTCCGCAGCGTGTATCTCATCCGCGTCCTCCCGGGGCCTCGCGCTGGCGCTTGAGCCGCTTCATCCGCGCGCTCGTGCCCCAGTCCAGGGCGCCCTGGCGCCACAGGTACACGAGGCCGAGCAGCAGGACGGCGATGAAGACGCACGCCTCGATGTAGCCGACCCAGCCCACCTGCTTCACCGAGATGGCCCACGCGTACAGGAAGACCGCTTCGAGATCGAAGATCACGAAGAACATGGCCACGAGGTAGAAGTGGATGGACAGGCGGCCCTGGGTGGTCCCGGTGGGGACGACCCCGGATTCGTAGGGCTCGCCCGTGTACAGCTCCTTGTGCCGCTCGCCCAGGAGCGACGAGACCAGGAGCATGGAGGCGATGAGGCCCGCGACGGCGAGAAGGTGGAGCGCCAGGGGAAGGAGCGCCATCGGGCGAAAGGCCTCCGGAAGCCGAGGGATCCACGCGCGAGCCGACATCCCCGCCGTCGTCGGTCGGGGCACGGCGCGGGAACGTCGCAAGAAACCACGTCGGTCCCCTTCCGTCAACCTCGGGTTCCGGGGTTCGTCGAGGTGCCGCGTCGAATCGCCGACAGGATCGCGGGATGTCGACTGCGCGCCCGTGCGATATGCTGCCGCCGCGCGGGGGAATCGCGGGACGCGCCGGCGGCGTGATGCGGCGCCGGCGGACGGATCCGGTCCCACTTCGAGGAAGTTCTTCGAATGATGCACTCAAGCCACGGTGGCAGGGACAGTTGCCCCGATCGGCGGCCCGGATCCCGCCGCGCGGCGGGACGGTGAGCGGCGCGGTCCCCCCGCGCTCCGCCGGGCTGACGCTCGCGGCGTTGGGGGTGGTCTTCGGGGACATCGGGACCAGTCCCCTGTACGCCGTGCGGGAGTGCTTCGCGGGTTCGCGCGCGATGGAGGTCACGCCGGAACGCGTCATCGGCGTGCTCTCGCTGCTGCTCTGGACCCTCGTGATCGTGGTCGCGGTCAAGTACGTGCTGCTCGTCATGCGGGTGGACAACCGGGGCGAAGGCGGCATCCTCGCCCTCCTGGCCACGCTGCGGTCGACGCGCGTGACCGGCCGCAGCCGCCGCGCGCTGATCGCCCTGGGGCTGTTCGGGGGCGCGCTCCTGTACGGCGACGGGGTGATCACCCCCGCCATCTCCGTGCTCGGCGCGCTGGAGGGCGTGGAGGAGGCGGCGCCGGCGTTCCGGCACGCCGTCCTCCCCCTGGCGGTGGTGATCCTGGCGGGGCTGTTCCTCGTGCAGCGGCGCGGGACGGCCCGGGTCGGCGCGTACTTCGGGCCGATCATCCTGCTGTGGTTCGGGTCGATCGCCGCGCTCGGCATCGGCGGGATCGTCGAGGCCCCGGGCATCCTGGCCGCGATCGACCCGCGGCACGCCGCGGCGTTCTTCGTGACCGAGCGCTGGACGGCCTTCTTCGTGCTCGGGGCCGTCCTGCTCGTGGTCACCGGCGCCGAGGCGCTGTACGCGGACATGGGCCACTTCGGGCGCGGCCCCATCCGCCGGGGGTGGTTCGCGGTCGTGCTTCCCGCCCTGGTGCTGAATTACCTGGGGCAGGGCGCGCTGCTCCTGCGCGACCCCTCGGCGATCGAGAACCCGTTCTACCTCCTCGTGCCCCGACCCCTCCTGGTCCCGGCCATCGTGCTGGCCACCATGGCGACGGTGATCGCGTCGCAGGCGCTGATCTCCGGGACCTTCTCCCTGACCCGGCAGGCCGTGCAGCTCGGCTACTCGCCGCGGCTCGTCGTGCAGCACACGTCGGAGACGATGCGCGGGCAGATCTACGTCCCGGCGGTGAACTGGGCACTCATGCTCGGGTGCGTGGCGCTGGTGCTCTCGTTCCGGTCCACCTCCGGCCTGGCGGCCGCGTACGGCGTGGCGGTCGCCGCCACGATGCTCATCACCACCATCCTGGCCTACGTGGTGGTGCGGCGGAAGTGGCGCTGGCCGCGTGCCGCCGCGATCGCGGCCTTCCTGCCGCTCGGGTTCGTGGACGTGGCGCTCTTCTCGTCCAGCCTCGTGAAGGTGCCGCACGGGGGCTGGGTCCCGCTGCTGATCGCGGCGGTCCTGTACGGCGTGCTGACCACCTGGAACCAGGGCCGCATGGCGCTGCACCGCGCGCTCCCGCGCGAGGTGTCGATGGAACGGACCCTCGCGAACATCCGGCGCAGTCGGCCGTCGCGCGTGCCGGGGACGGCCGTGTTCCTGGTCCGGTCCCCGGATGGCGTCCCCACGGTGCTCCTGCACCACCTGAAGCACAACCGCGTGCTCCACGAGCGCGTCGTGCTGCTGACGATCCTCCCCCTGGACGTACCCTACGCGGATCCCGAGGACCGCGTCCGGATCCAGGATGTGGGGGACGGATTCTGGCGCGTGCTCGCGGGGAGCGGATTCATGGAGAACCCGAACGTCCCGGAGATCCTGGAGCAGTGCCGGCCGCTGGGGCTGGAGTTCGATCCGTTCGACACGACGTTCGTCCTCGGCCGGAACACGATGATCCCCGCCGGCCGCTCGAGGCTCCCGCGGTGGCGGCTGCACCTGTTCGCGTTCCTGTCGCGGAATGCCACGCCGGCCACCCACTTCTTCGGGCTGCCGCCGAACCGCGTGATGGAGCTGGGCGCGCAGGTCCAGCTGTGAGCGGTCCGGGCGCGACGCGGGGCCGGCGTCGGGAGGACGCCGGCCCCGCGGGCGTGCCGGAGGGGAGGACGGACCCTAGTTCGCGGCCACCTCGGTCTGCGCGTGCTGCAGCATGTGCTGGCCGATGTAGCGCGCCAGGACGTCCGCCGGCATCGCGCCCAGGACGATGCTGACCTCGCGCTTCTCGCTGCCGCGCTTCATCGTCCAGACGACGGAGGTGCCCGGCTTCCACTCGGCGCGGGCCTTCGAGACCTTCTCCTCGTTGCCCTCCTGGAGCGGGATGCCGCCCATGGCCACGAGGACGTCGCCCACCTGGATCCCGGTGGACTCGGCCGGGCTGCCGGGGACGACCTTGGTGACGGTCATCGGGCCGTACTTCTCGTCGTCCCCCTCGAGCTCCACGCCGACCCAGCCGGCCTCCTTCAGCTTGGTGGCCATGTAGTCCAGGCACTCCTGGGTGCTGTGCGTGCACTTCGTGTCGCCCGCGCCCGCGGCGCCGGCCAGGATCAGGAGCCCCGCGAAGGCCCCGATCAGAAAGCGGCTCATGGTCTTCCCCCTGCTCGACTCTCGACCTGGCGACGTCCGGTCGCCCGGCGGGCCGGTTCCGGGCCCCTCCCGGGATCGGCGCTCCGATGGGGAGAATGTACGACCCGGGCCGGCCCGCGTCGTTCGCATCGCGGTAAACAGGTGTCGAAGTTGTCAAGGCGCGGTAAAGGCACGGGAGCCGGCGCGCCGGGCGCACCGCCGCGCCCGCCTCCGGGCTAGAATGGGGGCCCCCATGGCCGCCAGCACCCTCTCCCAGCGAACCCGTGCCCTCACCCTGGGGCTCGTGGCGGCGCTCGTGCCGCTCGTGCTGCTGCTCGGCCTGCAGTGGGTGTGGCTGGGGCGGCTCGAGGCCGCCACCCGCGTGGCGCGCCAGTCCGCGGTCCGGAACTTCGCGGACGCGGTGACCGGGGAGATCGAGGCCTCCTACCGGGCGCTGGCGGAACGCGCCCTCGTGCCGCCGACCGGCGAGGCCGACCTGCCGGCGGAATACACCCGGCTATGGGCCCGGCGTCCCGTGGAGGGCGCGCGCACGCTGTTCCTGGTGGACTACTCCGGCGAGCCGTTCGGCAGCGTGCTGGAGTGGGACCCGGCGGCGGGGCGGCTGGTCTCGCCGCCGGCGTCGGACCAGGCCCTCGCGATCATCGTGGCCTGCACGCCGTTCCAGATGGCGAGCTACCATCGCCGCGTCGTGGAGAACCCGGCGCCGCTCGTGGACGAGCGCGACCCCGAGCACCGGATCCTGCTGCTGCCCATCCTGGACGACGAGGCGCACATGGCGGGCGTGGCGGGGATGGTGCTGGACGAGCGCTGGTTCGCGGGGCACCTGCTCCCGCGGGCCGTGGCGCGCGCGGAGGCCGAGGGGCTGGCCGTCTCCGTGCGCGACGCACGCGGGCGCGTCCAGCTCGCGCAGGGCGATCCCGGCGCGGGACCGGCGACGGAGCGGCGCTTCCCCTGGGTCTTCACGGACTGGGTGCTGTCGGTGTCGGGCCCGGCGCCGGCCGCGGAATCGTGGGCGCGCGCCGGCTTCGCGTTCAACATGACGCTGGCCGTGCTGCTCGCGTCCGCGCTGCTCGGCGGGATCGCGTTCGCGCTGAACGCGGCCCGTCGCGAGGTGCAGCTGTCCGAGATGAAGTCCGACTTCGTGTCCAACGTGTCGCACGAGCTGCGCGCGCCGCTGTCCTCCATCCGCGCGCTCGGGGAGCTGCTCAAGCTCGGGCGCGTGCCCGCGGAGAAGGTGCGCGAGTACGGCGACCACATCGAGACGGAGAGCCGGCGGCTCTCGCGCCTCATCGACAACCTGCTGGACTTCTCGCGCATCGAGTCCGGGCGGAAGGAGTACCGTTTCGAGACCGTGGGACTGGAGAGCGTGGTCGGGCCGGTGGTGGAGGCGTTCCGGCGCGGCGCGGCGGCGGCGGGGTTCGCCGTGGAGGTCGCCGGACCGGACGCGCCGCTGCCGCCGGTCCCGCTGGATGCGGACGCGGTGGGGCAGGCCGTGCACAACCTGCTGGAGAACGCCGCGAAGTACTCCGGCGACTCCCGCCGCATCCGCGTGCGGCTCGGGCGCGAGGACGGGGCGGTGGTGTGCGCCGTGCAGGACTGGGGGATCGGCATCCCGCGGGAGGAGCAGGCGCGCGTGTTCGACCGGTTCCACCGGGTGGGATCGGCGCTCGTGCACGACGTGAAGGGCACCGGCCTGGGGCTGGCGATCGTGCGGCACGTGGTGCGGGCGCACGGCGGAACCGCGCAGGTGGACAGCGAGCCGGGCCGCGGGACCACCGTCACGCTGCGCTTCCCGCTCGGCGGCGTCGTGTCGCCGGCCGGGAGCGCCGGGAGCGGGAGAGGAGGAGACGGATGCCGCGGGTCCTGATCGTCGAGGACGAGGAGGCCATGGCCGTCGCGCTGAAGGACGGCTTCGAGTTCGAAGGCTACGAGGTCCTCCTGGCGCGGGACGGCGCCGCGGGACTGGAGCTCGCGCGCACGGGGCGCCCCGACCTCATGATCCTCGACGTCATGCTGCCGCGGCTCTCCGGCCACGACGTGTGCCGCGAGGTCCGCAAGTCCGGCAGCACGCTCCCGATCATCATGCTCACCGCGCGCGGCCAGGAGATCGACAAGGTGCTCGGCCTCAAGCTGGGCGCCGACGACTACGTGACGAAGCCCTTCGGCTTCCTGGAACTCGCGGCCCGCGCGGAGGCCCTGCTCCGCCGCGCGTCCGGCATCCTGCCGGGCAAGGAGGAGTACCGGTTCGGCGACGTCGTGGTGCACTTCGGCCGCGCGGAGGCCCGCAAGGGCGAGGCGGACCTGGCGCTCACGGCCCGCGAGCTTCGGCTCCTGCGCTACCTCCTCGAGAACCGCGGCCGCGTGGTCACGCGCGAGCAGCTCCTCGACGAGGTCTGGGACTACGAGAACGCGCCGTTCACGCGCACGGTCGACATGCACGTGGCCAAGCTCCGCAAGAAGATCGAGGACGATCCGGCCCGCCCCCGCTTCCTGCTCACGGTCCACGGCCTCGGCTACAAATTCGCGGAGTAGGCGCGCCCGCTCAGGGCTGGAGCGGGAAGAAGACCGGGATCAGGATCGTCCCCGCGATCGCGACCAGGATGGTGAGGGGGAGCCCGGCGCGGACGAAGTCCAGGAAGCGGTAGCCGCCGGCGCCGTAGACCATCAGGTTCGTCTGGTAGCCCATCGGGGTCGCGAAGTCGGTGGAGGCGCCGAAGGCGACGGCCATGAGGAGCGGCCAGGGGCTGACGGCGAGCTGGTCGGCGACCGCGAAGGCGATCGGGCACAGGAGGATCGCCGTCGCGGTGTTCGAGACCAGGGAGGTCAGCAGCAGCGCGCCGAGGAAGAACGCCGTGACCGCGGCGCCGGGGCCCGCGGCCTGGCCGAGATGACCGATCCAGCCGGCCACCAGGGCGTCCGCGCCGGTCTTCTCCATGGCCGTGCCGAGGGGGAAGAGTCCGGCCAGGAGGAAGAGCACCATCCAGTCGATGGACTCGTGCGCCTCCTTCACCTGCAGGCAGCCGGTCAGCACCATGAGGATCCCGCCGAGGAGCGCCGCGGGCAGGATGGGAACGAGGCCCAGGGCGGTGGAGGCGACCACGGCGATCATGATGACCGCGGCGTGCAGGGCCCGGCCGCGGCGCGGCTCCGTGAAACTGACCTCGCGGAGGATCAGGAAGTCCGGGTGATCCTCGTAGCCCTCCAGCACGGCGCGGCGTCCCTGCAGCAGCAGCGTGTCCCCGGGCTCGAGGGCGGTGTCGGAGATCCCGGACGTGAGGGTCTTGCCGTGCTTGCGGAGCGCGAGCACGAACAGGCCGTACCGGCGGCGGAAATCCGCGCCGCGGATCGTGGAGCCCACGAGCTCCGAGCGCGGCGTGACCACGGCCTCCGAGATCGCGGTGGCCTCGGACGACAGCTCCCGGTCGGCGAGCCGCCGCTCCCCGTGCGGGACGAGCCCGAGATCGCGCAGCTTCAGGATCTCCTCCGCGTCGCCGCGCACGAGGAGCCGGTCGCCGGCGCGCAGGTGCGTGTCCCGGATGCCGAACCAGCGCTCCTCGCCGTCGCGGGCGATGCGCAGCACGTCGATCCGGTGCCGTTCGCGCAGCCGCGCCTCCACGGGGGAGGAGCCGACCAGCGGCGACGTGTCCCGCACCACGAGCGTGGAGAGGTAGTTCGCCAAGCGGTACTTCTGCTCCAGCGAGGCGCCGCCGTCGGCCCCCGACGGGAGGAGCCGGGGCGCGACGAGGACCACGTACAGCAGTGTGATGCCCAGGAAGATGACGCCCAGCGGCGACTGTGCGAACATCGGCAGCTCGCCCAGCCCGCGCGATGCCGCGTACGTGCTCACCACGATGTTCGTGGACGTGCCCACCAGCGTGCACACGCCGCCCGCCATGGCCACGTACGAGAGCGGGATCAGCGTGCGGGACGCCGGGACGCCGCTCTCCCGGGACAGCGCCAGCGTGATCGGGAGGAAGACCGCCACGGTGGCGGTGTTGCTCACGAACGCGGACACCACGCCCACCGTGAGGAACAGCAGCGGGATCGCGCGCCGCGGATCCCCGCCGGCCAGGCTGACGATCGCGCGCGTGAGCCGGTTCACGACGCCGGTGCGCACCAGCCCGCCGCCCAGGATGTACATGGCGGCGATGGTCACGGTGGCCGGATGGCTGAAGCCGGACAGCGTCTCCGCCACGTCCGGGAACGCGGGCCGGAACAGCCCCAGGATCATCAGCGTGACCAGGACGAGGATGGCCACGAAGTCCGCGCGCAGCTTCTCCAGCCCGAACAGCACGAGCGTGGCGACCACGATCAAGCCGACGAGGACGATGTCGAGCAACGAGGCGGCTCCGTCAGCGGCGCGGCGCGGCCGCGTCGTCCGCGGCGAGCGCCGCGATCATGTCGTCGACGGACAGGAAGCGTTCGCGGATCTTGCCGAGCGGCCGGCCGCGCTCCTCCTCGAGGCGGTCGAGGCGCTTCCAGTCCTCGAAGGTGACGGCGCGCACGCCGCGTCCGGCCAGGAGCGACGCGAGCGCGTCCGGTCCCGCCGCGCCGCCGGTGACGCCGGCGGGCAGGTCCGCCACCATGTGCGCGGCGGTGCCCGCGGAACAGCCGCGGTTCGTGCCGATCAGCCCGGACGGCCCGCGCTTCGCCCAGCCGACCACGTACTCCCCGGGGAGCGGCCGGCCGGCGGGATCCAGCACCCGGCCGTCGTCGTTCGGGACGATGCCGCGCTTCGCGTCGAAGGGCACGCCCTCCACGGGGATGCCGTGGTACCCGATGGCCCGGAACACGAGGCCGGCGGGAATGACCTCCCTCGCGCCGGTGCCGCGGGCCTTGACCGCGCCGCGCTCGTCCCGCACCAGCGCGTTGCGCTCGATCTCCACGCCCTCCACGCGCTCCCCGCCGACCAGCCGCACGGGCGACGCCTGGAAGAGCAGGTGGATGCGCCGCTCGTGGCCGGCGGGTCCCATCTCCGCCTTCTCCTCGAGGTACTCCACGTTCTTGCGCGCGTTCGTGTCGTCCTCGACCTCGGCGCGCGTGGCGTCGTCCAGCTCCAGCTGGGCCGGATCCACGAGAAGGTCCACGCCCGCCAGCGTGCCCAGCTCCTCGATCTCCTTGGGCGAGAACGCGGCCTGCGCCACGCCGCGACGGCCGATCACCCACACGTCGCGCACGCGACTCCGGCGCAGCGCGTCCAGCGCGTACCCCGCGATGTCCGTGGGCGCCAGCTCCTCGGGGTCGCGCGCGAGGACGCGCGCCACGTCCATGGCCACGTTCCCGATGCCGAACACGACCGCGGTCTCCACGGACAGGTCGTAGGCGCCGTGCCGGTGGTCCGGGTGGCCGTTGTACCAGCCCACGAACTCGGTGGCGCTGTGGCTGCCGCGGAGGTCCTCCCCGGGGACGCCGAGCCGCCGGTCGGTCTCGCAGCCCATCGCGTAGACGATCTGGTCGTACATCCCGCGCAGTTCGGGGACCGTCACGTCGCGTCCCAGCCGCACGTTCCCGAAGAACCGGAAGGCCGGGTGGGCGGCGGTCTTCTCGTACATCCGGATGACGGACTTCATCTTCTGGTGGTCCGGCGCGACCCCGTAGCGGACCAGACCGTAGGGGGCGGGGAGCCGGTCCAGCATGTCCACCGCCACGGCGAGGTCCGGGGTCCGGAACAGGGCCTCGGCGGCGTAGAACCCGGAGGGTCCCGAGCCGACGACGGCCACCCGGAGGGGCCTCTCCGGGGTTCCCGGGCGGGTTTCTGGGCTCACGGCGCTCCGACCCTCGTTTTTTGAATGCCGGGTCGTATATTGGGCCGAACGCGACTCCCGGGACCAGTCCCGGGCCACCCTCGGCGGAACCTTCCCCCCGGCCGGTCCTGCCGAGCCTACCGGAAAGGGGCCGGGGTGTCGAACGAAGGCCGGATGAACGACGCGACGAGGTGCCCCCGGAACCGGATCGCGCGGTATCGCCCGCGCACGTCCCGCCGCCTCCCGCAGCACTCGTCCGGACCCGGGAGCGGGGAGGGCAGGGAATGATCGTCGTCCAGGCGGCCTTGGCGCTCGGGGGCCTCACCTTCGCGCTCACGTCCCTGCTGGTCCTCGCCAACCGCCGGCTCAAGGTCCTCGAGGATCCGCGGATCGACGCCGTGGACGACATGCTTCCGCACGCGAACTGCGGGGCGTGCGGCTTCCCCGGTTGCCGGCCGTTCGCGGAGGCGCTCGTCGCGGGGAAGACCCAGCCGGGCAAGTGCTCGGTGGGGTCGGACGAGGACCGGGCGGCCATCGCGGCGTACCTGGGCGTGGACGTGGGGGCGGTGACGAAGATCGTCGCACGGCTCGCCTGCGCCGGCGGGACGCACGTGGCGCGCAACCGCGCGCGGTACGACGGTCTCGCGTCCTGCGCCGCGGCGGCCCAGGTGGCCGGCGGCGGCAAGGGGTGCTTCTGGGGCTGCCTCGGGCTCGCGGACTGCGCCGTCGCCTGCGACTTCGACGCCATCACGATGGACCGGCACGGCCTGCCCGTGGTGGACGAGAGGAAGTGCACCGGCTGCGGGGACTGCGTGGACGCCTGCCCGAAGGACCTGTTCTCGCTGCAGCGCGCGGACCGGAGGCTGTGGGTCGCGTGCCGTTCGCTCGAGGCCGGGGACGAGATCCTCGCGGACTGCGAGGTGGCCTGCACGGCCTGCGCCCGCTGCGCGATGGACGCGCCGGGACTGATCGAGATGAAGGACAACCTGCCCGTGGTGGACTACACGAAGCAGCACGCCACGCGCACGCCGATCCAGCGGTGTCCCACCGGGGCCATCGTGTGGATCGATCCGGTGGAAGGCCCGCAGAAGGGTCCCGCCGCGAAGAGGGTCATTCGCCAGGGGGCTCGCCGCGACGCTCCCACGTAGGCGGGGGGTATCACGGCGCGCGCCCGCACGTTGCACGGACTGGATGGGGGTTCTGGAATGTCGGTACTGACGCCCGGTCGGAAGCTGTTCGGATCCTCGGAGGATCGGCGCGGGGAGGCCAAGTACCCCGGAATCCGCGCCGCGATGGACGGCAACACCGCTGTCATCATGTGCGAACGCGAGTCCTCGGACGCCGCGGGCGCCTACCCGATCACGCCGTCCACGCAGATGGGCGAGTACTGGGCGGAGGCGGCGGCCGCGGGGCACGTGAACGTTTCCGGACGCCCGCTGATCTTCGTGGAGCCCGAGGGCGAGCACGCCGCCGCGGCCGTCACCGCCGGCATGTCGATGACCGGGCTGCGCGCGGCGAACTTCTCGTCGGGCCAGGGCATCGCGTACATGCACGAGTCGCTGTACGCGGCCGTCGGCAAGCGGCTGACCTACGTGCTGAACATCGGCGCGCGGGCCATGACGAAGGCCACGTTGAACGTGCACGCCGGCCACGACGACTACCACTGCATCGACGACACCGGCTTCTTCCAGCTCTTCGC